>CAMAPI010000070.1 GCA_945860065.1 Chryseobacterium gleum
CATTGAACGTGCCTTGGCGGATAAACGATTAAAATTGAACGACAAACTGCCATCCATCAATAAAATAGCACTAGCCAACGGACTTTCACGCGATACGGTACTGCAAGCGTACGATGAATTAAAGAAAAGAGGCGTTGTTTATTCCATCATTGGAAAAGGATATTTCGTTAAAAGTTTGGGATTCCAACACGAGCAAAATCTATTTCTATTATTTGATGAATTAAATTCATTTAAAGAATTGATATACAATGGTTTTTACGAAGAAATAAACAAGCGTGCCGAGGTCGAAATTTTCTTTCATCACTTCAATTTACAGATGTTCGACAAATTAATCACCGAAAATGAGGGCAGGTATTCCAATTACATCATTATGCCGTCGAATTTAGTAGGGACAGCGGAAATCATAGCCAAATTACCAAAGGAGTCAGTCTACTTGTTGGATCAAACAAATGGATCTCTGGCTGAATATCCCGCTGTGTACCAAGATTTTTCCAAGGACATGAAAATGGGATTAAAGGAAGCGCATCCACGTTTAAAATACTACCGAAAATTGATACTCATATTTCCTGGAGCAAAGGAGCCCATTGGAATGGTGGAGGGATTCCAGTCTTATTGCGAAGGAATTAAGTTTCCACACGAAGTGATTGATTCCGTTGAAGAAAAGCACATTCAAAAGGGAGTTGTTTTTATCACACCGAACGACGATCAATTGGTAGAAGTTATCGAATTAGCCAAATCGAAAGAACTAGCAATTGGAAAACACATAGGTATCATCTCCTACAATGAAATCCCTTTGAAAAAAGTCATCGAAAATGGAATTACCACAATATCAACGGATTTTCATGTCATGGGGAAAACGATGGCAAAAATGGTGATGAACGGCAAAAAGCAACGAATTGCAAATCCATCCAACATTATTTTAAGAGCAAGTTTGTAACTTACTTATTTTCGAAAGGAAGCAAAGACAAAGTTTTGACTCGTGCCAAACGGTGTTTGATGGTCTTCTCGTTTGGTTTCGATACGTTCAAATCCTTGCGCTTGAAATAATTCACCCAAACTTGTTTCGTCGTACTGGGTAATTTCTAATCCACTGCATTTTAGAGGTCCAACCGTTGAAAATGTCCCTAAAATCATATTTTTCGCGTGATTTGACACCAAGCTTGCATAACGACGAATGTCTGAAGGAGCTGTCAAAAAGTGAAACGCAGCACGATCATGCCATAAATCGTAAGTAGCCTCAGGTTGAAATTCGTTGATGTCAGAAACTATCCAATGAACCAAAGAAGCGCGTTCGCCTAAGCGAAATTTGGCACGTTCAATGGCGTGTGCAGAAATATCCAAAACGCTGATATTCGTATATCCAAGGTCGAGTAGGTGATCAACTAACAAACTGTCACCACCACCAACATCAATAATTGAAACTGATTTTTCTAAAGGAAACGACGAAACAAAATCTAACGAAATCTGAGGGATTTCCTGAGTCCATGATACCTCTTGTGGACTTTTGGTTTCATAAACCGTTTCCCAGTGTGCTTTTAAGTTCTTTTCCATGGTACAAAGCTGAAAATAATTCTAGATTAGTAACGTAACCTAGGTTTCATAGAACAGAATTATTTACAAATCCAATTCCAAAAACGCTTGTGGATCTTTGGTAAAAATATACCCATGATTGGAACCAAAATCAAGGTAAACACAAGTGTCTTAACCAATTGATGCTGTTCTTTTACGAGTGGAAAAACGATAGCAAACATCAGGTTAATTAGTGGGTAAACAAATAACCATGACACCAACATGATTTTCCATTTTTTAGGTTTTTGAACTTTATTCATCTTATTTATCTGTTAAAGCTTGTTTAAAATCGTCAATCAAATCCTGTGGATCTTCCACACCAATGCTCACCCGAATCATTTTCTCTGTGATGTTCATGAGTTTTTTTCCTTCTGCTGGAATATCCACATGCGTCATTGTAGCGGGATGTTCCGCTAAACTTTCTGTTGATCCTAAGCTGACTGCCAATTTGATTAGCTTCAATCGATTTAAAATTTGGAAAGCTTCTTTTTCACCGCCTTTGACATCAAAACTAATCATGGCGCCAGGACCCAAGCATTGTTTTTTGTAAATTTCTTTGGTACGTGGCGATAATTCATCCTGTAAACCTAAGTAGTACACTTTCTCAATTTTCGGATGATTCTTTAAGTAATCCGCAATGATACGTGCATTGGACTGTTGACGATCCATACGAATATGCAAAGTTTCTAAACTTCTCAACAACATCCATGCGGTATGAGGAGAAATCATGTTCCCTAAAAAAGTCCTCAAGGTTTTCACACGCGTGATGACATCAGAATTTCCTAAAACGGCACCGGCAATTAAGTCTGAATGTCCACCAAGGTATTTTGTTGCTGAATATACAACGATATCTGCACCAAGTTCTAAGGGTTTTTGCCAGATTGGACCTAAATACGTATTATCAACAGCTACATGCACTTTGTTTGATTCAGTGGAAAAGTGTTTGGCTAATTCAATGGCTTCTGCGATATCAAATAAATCGTTCGTCGGATTTGCTGGTGTTTCGATATAAATCATCGCTAAATCCTTTTCTTTGCCGCTTGATTTTATTTTTTCAAGAATTACTTCTTTCGAATCTTTCACTCCGAATTCGATGCTATCAATTCCGAATTTTGTCAGTACATGATGAATGAAATGGTGCGTTCCGCCATAAACGGGCGCGCTATACAATAAAAGTGACCCTGGTTTTAAAAACTCTAAGAGCACCGTCGAAATAGCACTCATTCCAGATTCAAATACCGCAGCACCATCGGCTTTGTCCCAAAGAGATAAACGATCTTCTAAAATCTCTAAGTTTGGATTATTTATTCTACTGTAAATCAAACCAAGTTCTTCATTTGGTCTTGATTTTCGATGTCCATAAGCTAACTCAAAAAAATCTTTTCCTTCTTCGGCTGTTTGAAAAACAAAGGTAGAGGTTAAAAAAACGGGACATTTAACTGCTCCTTGACTGAGTTCAGGTTTGTACCCATGACTCATCATTAAACTTTCTGGTTTCATTTCGTTGTTGATTGAAGCATCAAAAGTAACAAACTCCTTCAATAAATTGATGAATAAATAAATTACCATAAGGTTATCAGTAGTTAGATTTTATTTATAAAACTTTTCGCATCTTTACCCTATGCAAATTTGTGTCTACTGTGCATCTAGCGCTCAAATTCATCCAGAATATTTCAAAGCAACGGAAACCCTTGCTCATATCTTCGCGAAGAATCAAGTTCAAGTCGTTTTTGGTGGCGGATCTTCTGGACTCATGGGTCAACTAGCAGATGGTGTTTTAGCCGCTGGCGGGCAAATCAAAGGAATCATGCCGCAATTCATGAATGAAGTAGAGTGGGGACATCGCGGTGTTTCCGATTTCGAGTACACCGAAACGATGCATGAACGCAAAGCCAAGTTTTTAGAAGGAACAGATGCATTGGTTGCACTACCTGGTGGACCAGGAACTTTCGAAGAATTGTTTGAAGCGATCACTCTGAAAAAATTGGCGCAATTCACTAAACCCATCATTATCCTCAATACACGGAATTACTTTGATGCGTTTCAACTTATGATGCAACAGGCAGTAGCGGAGAAATTTATGTCCGATGACCTTGGCGAATTGTACCAAATCGTTCAAACTCCAGAGGAAGTTTTGCCAGCCATTGAGAAAACACAAGCTTGGACAAAATCCATTCACGACGCAGCGAAACTTCGTTAGAACTTACTTTATTTTCAGCTTAACTAGAATTGGAAAATGATCTGAAGGATAGCTTACGCCAAATGGCTCTACAATCGTTTCAAACGATTGAATAATCAGGTTTTCATTAGTGAAAATGTAATCAATTCGTTTGGATGCAGGCGTCGTTAAATCAAAATTGTTAAAGGTTCGATTCATCTTCGTTTTTACTTGTTTAGCATCGAGCAAGGCATCCTTCATTTGTGATTGTAAAAAAGTTATGGTGGGATGGTCATCGTTTAAATTGAGGTCCCCGCAAAAAATCACTGCTTGATTTGTTCCATTTGTCACTCCTGTGATTTTCTGAAGGATCAACTCTGCACTTTTCATTCGTGAGGTTTCTCCTACGTGATCAAAATGTGTGTTAAACACCCAAAAAGTATCCTTGGATTGAAGATCTACAAATTGTGCATATGTGCAAATTCGATTCAAGGCTGCATCCCAACCTTTCGATGGAATCTCGGGAGTAGGAGAGAGCCAAAAGGTAGAAGAGACAAGGAGTTGAAATCGATTCGCTTTGTAGAAAATCGGGGAGAATTCACCTGCATCAATCCCGTCATCACGTCCCACACCGACTGAAGCATATCCGGGAAGATCCAATAATAATTGTTCTTGTTGATGCACTAATACTTCTTGCATGCCAATGATATCGACATCGAAACGCTTAATTTGACTAGCAATGGCGGTGTGTCGTTCCGTCCATGGACTCGCGTTCGAAGTGGTAATGTCGTAGCGAATGTTATAGGACATTAGATTAAGATTTGTTTGAGTAAATCCACCTTCAATAAAGATTCCGAAAAGTATAATAAAGAAAAATCCTTTCATTAATTATCTTCCATTTTTGGGGACTTGCTCGACGTTTTCAAGTAATATCCATTTGCAGAAACACCATTTCCGAATCCACAATCGTAACCAGTTTGCTTTACCTTAACAGCCTTTGAATTAAACGTAAATTTCATTCCACAATCACCTGATTTGTAATTCGCAACTCCGTTTTTTATTTTCAATTCCTTCATGAATTCACCCATATTGTGGCTTGGTGGACCACCAATAACAAAGAGGCTCACCTTGATTTTGTCCGCGCTGATTTTCTGCACTTTTACGGTTCCGTCACCATCATCTCCGTTGTCGTATTCATAGGTACCGGTTGGATTGAAATCTTCAATTTTCGATTGAAATGAACTACTTAAGAAGAGGATACTTCCGAAAAACAATGCTGCGGATACGAAGGATTTTTTCATGTTTTCATATTTGAAGTTGAAATTACATTTTTTCTTGAATGTGAAGTTCAAATACCTACTTGTTTTTTGATATTAATCGAATGCCATAAAAGGAGTTTCCTTACTTTTAAGCAATGAACAAATTTGATGTGCTCCGCGTACAAAAAGCCGATTTACTGGCATTACAAGAAATCAGTCGTCAAACCTTTTTCGATACGTTTGGAGAGTTGAATTCCAAAGAGGATATGAATCAGTACCTCGAAGTGAATTTGTCTTTGGATCAACTAGCGGAAGAACTTAACAATCCATCAACATCCTTCTATTTCGTAAAGAGCAACAACGAAATCTTGGCTTATTTAAAACTAAACGAAGCGGAGGCACAAACGGAAAAACGAGAGGTTTCTTCTATGGAAATTGAACGCGTCTATGTGCGAAAAGAATATCAAAACAGGGGGGTGGGGCAGTTTTTACTTGATTATTCTATTCAAATAACGAAGGACAAACAACTGAAATTAATTTGGTTAGGCGTTTGGGAACACAATGTTTCAGCCATTCGATTTTACGATCGAAATCAATTTCAATTCTTCGGGAAACATTCATTTATGCTTGGAAGTGACGAGCAAACGGATCTGCTCATGGAACTTCATTTAGATTAATAATCTCTTCCTTTTTCCATTAACAAGCGAAAGGCTTCTTCAGCCGTTGGAACATGATCTGACTCGTAACCATACGTTCTTCCCGTTGCGATTTTGTGGAATTGTTTCATGGCTTCAAAGTGAGCACCACTGCGCATGAATTCCAACATCACTTCACGGCTTTCCCAGGATGTCACTGTGCATTGATACCCTTTGATTCTTTTGGCACTTAAGGACAGATTTCCTTTCGCCGTCTGTGCTTGACGAAAAGATGGAACAGCATAACGCCAAAAGCGAAAGAAGGAAATGAAATTTTTGGGCTTAAGTCCTGTGAGTGAGATGTACATTGTTCAAAGTTACTTTATTTCTGAGAAAGTATAAATTACATTTCATTCGCTTTCAACTCTTTGTTGCGTTTTTCAATCATCGCATCGATTTCCAGAATTTGATCTTGTTGAAAGGAGGCATCCACCGTAAATAGTAACTCGCGTTTTTTAGATGTTCCATTTGGATAGAAATACACTTTTTGTCCAACGTTTAACGAAACTCCACTGTTAGAAAGCGGATTCAAGTTTGGATTCATCACCGAAGGAATCACCAACGGGATTGACTTCAATAATCCGTTGTGAAAGGTAAAACCAATAGATTGCGCATAAAGCGATTCAGTCGATTGAATTAAGATAATGAGGAAGGTGAGGAGAAGTGCTTTCATGATTATTTTTTAATTTAACACTCCTTCGGACGATTTTGTTTACTTCAAGTGACTATTCGTATCCCAACTAATCATTTATAAACAGTCATTTTTTTTATGACTTTTATTAATTTTGTAAAAAAATCAACCAACTTAGCTAGATTATCACTACCAATAAAATCGTCTTGACACATTCGCTCAATCAATGTTCGAGATTTTTGTTTCTTTATGAACCGTTCTATCCGAATTGCTTCAGTTTTATTCTCGAGTGAAAAAACTGTTTTTAAATCCCAATCTTTTGAACGACCTGTATATTTATCAATTGAATTGGAAATGTGTCGTAAATGTCGTTTCCATGGATCTGAAGAAGATCCAACATAATAACGATTAAGTTCAACTGAAAATAGAATATAGATATAGTAGCTCAAAAAAAAAGCCTCGACAGTATCGTCGAGGCTTTTTGCTCCCCCTTCAGGACTTGAACCTGAGACCCTCTGATTAATCCCGCACGTGCGGGACTCTAACCAACTGAGCAAGTATATTTTCACCAACAAAATCTTCTTGACACAATCGTTCAATCAAATTCCTTGATTTTTGTTTCTTAATGAAACGTTCAATGTTAATGGCAACGCTTTCATTTTCTACTTCAAATACCGATTTTATCATCCAATCCTTAGCTCTACCCGTATATTTATACGTTGAATTCGCATTATGCTGGATTATTCTATTCCATGGATTTGAAGAATACCCTATGTAGTATTTATTTAATGAAGCTGAATAAATAATGTAAATGTGTGAGGTCATTATAAAAAAAAAGTCCAGCAAAAATGCTGGACTTTTGCTCCCCCTTCAGGACTTGAACCTGAGACCCTCTGATTAACAGTCAGATGCTCTAACCAACTGAGCTAAGGAGGAATGTTTTTCTCTTAATGAGGTTGCAAATATAATACATTTTTATTTAATCAAAATGAGAGAGGATAAAAAAAGTAGAATTTTTTCGATCCTAAATCTAAGTGCTTAAAAATCATCTTCATCCAAGGAAAAGTCATCTAAAGAAGTTTCAAAGGAATCATCGTCGTTATCGACTAAATCTTCGGAAATTCCATCTTCACGTGTTATTGGACGTAAAATATTTGTTTTAGAAACATTCAAACGAATTTCTGAACGAATAGTGCCATCCTCGTGCTGAAAAGCCTTAGAAAAAGGTGTTCCGATGATTTCGACCATTGTACCACGCTTTAAAAAATCTGCAATTCGCAAGTTTGACCCTTCGCGTTTCCAAATGGTACAGTTGACCCAAGTTGTCTTGGTTTTCACCTCTCCAGTTCGTTTGTCCTTCCAGTTTTTGTTATGAGCAACGGGGAAGTTAATGGCCATAATACCACGATCCATAGTTTTCGTCAATGCATCTTTCCCAATATTTCCAATTAATCTTGTTTCAAAAATAGTTGCCATAAATCTATATTCTTTTCACTTTTGAGATGAGAAAAATAAGAAATAATTCTGTAATACCAAGCTAAAATTCTGGTTTTCTGTCAGTTCCTAGTGCTGATGTCCGTTTGGACCATGTACATGCCCATGTTCAATCTCATCTGCAGTCGCTTCACGTACTTCCAACACTTCTCCAGCAAAATGCAAGTCCGTACCTGCCAGTGGATGATTGAAGTCCATTTTCACATTTTCTTCATCCACTTCAACGATTTTACCACGCAATTGATTTCCATCATTATCACTCATTGGAACCAAAGCACCAACGTGAAACATTTGTTCGTCGAATTTACCTTCTTCATCATGGAAAATGTTCGTAGGAATCATCGCCATGTGCTGTGGATCATGATCACCATACGCATTTACTGCGATGATGTGAAAATCAAAAGCATCACCAGTCGTTTTGTCCGCTAGATTCTCTTCGAACTCAGGAATTAAACCTCCAACTCCGTAAAGGAATACCAATGGATTTGTTTCGTTAGTTTCTTCAATCTGCTCACCAGTTGAATGATTCGATAGCGTGTATTTTAACGTAACTACCTTGTTAGCTGAAATTTGCATACTCAATTGTTTATTTAAGTTCTATTGTCGCTTCCGACTGATTATTTACGTAATAATGTTTTGACAAAGTTTGGTGTGGCAAACGTTGCAAAATGAATGTCCTCATTGTAATAACGCAATCCTTGATCAGCAACAAACTGACGAATTTCGTCTACATTTTGAACGTTTTTCGGATGGCAATTTCCTTTGATTCCATATTGGAAACTCCACATACCAGTAGGGTAGGTTGGAACATAAAATAAGGAAACAGGTGCGTTATTTTCACCGAATATTCCTTGAAGCGTATGGTTTAATTCTGAAAATGCTTTTTCGTTGAATTTAGGAGATTCTCCTTGTGCAATTA
>CAMAPI010000071.1 GCA_945860065.1 Chryseobacterium gleum
CCCAGAGGGATCACAAAAGAAACCCATTTCCTGTTGGAAATGGGTTTTTTATTTTTAATGACGTTCAAAATTTATTTTGATAAGTTAGAAAAAAATAAAAAACCAATAACTGCGAAGCAGTTTGGGTTTCATGCTTGGACTGAGCCAAAGACAGGGTTCATGAAATACTCCCAGAGGGATCACAGAAAAGGGTATCTTCGGATACCCTTTTTTATTTAACCCTTTATTATCAACACAATCAACGTATATGAAGGTGTTTAAGAGTATACGTTTCTAGTTCCCTTATTAGTACCCTCTTCATTCTAAGTACCCTTATTAGTACCCTCATCAATTCTAAAAAACTCCCGAACTTCCTCGGAGGTGACTTTTAGTTTAATTCTTCGACAAACTTCATAAAATCCATAACACCTGAATTCGAACATCTGTTGTCTGATATTAAGGTGAGCCAAGAAATACATATTTTCTTTTCGGAAAGTGTTAAAACTTGTTTGCGGGAAAATCCCGATGGAATAAACATTTTCCATCACTATTTTTAGTGCCTTTAATTTACCGTGTTTCTTTTGATTTTCTATCATAGTAAAAATTAAAAATTTCTTCCATCTTCAGTGTGGGGAACAATTTATTAAGGTACGCATAATGAAAATAGATGAACTCTCTGTAAACTATTTCAACATCTTCTTTTCCTTCTAAAAAGTATTGTTTCCTTTCATTAAATCGAGCAAATCGCTCATCAAAGGGGAAATGTTTATAGGCGTCGTAACTATTTGTTAGGCGTCTTATTATGGACTTATTCAAAATCTGTATTTTAGGCTAAGATCAGATTTTTAATCTACTTGGCAATAAACTTTTATCTGAAAACAGAATAGATTTTCTTCTTTTTAGATTTTCTATTCATTCAATGTTTGATTTAGAATATATCCACTTTCATAAAATCAATAGCCGGATAAAAAAATGAGATTTAATTCTATTTGAATTCCACCTTTTTAGAAACAAAAAAAGTCGCCATTTGATTTAGCGACTTAATTTGAGAATTCATTACAAGTGCGCCATTAATTAGTTTCACTTTCGCATTGGAATTGGTTGAAAAGGATCCCCCGACTTTAATGATAAAAACGGAATTGGGATTGTTTTGTCCATCTAAGGTTAACACCAAATTCAATACGCTTGGTGCGGTAATGCTATAGACACCCGGAACCAAAAATCTGACCATTTCCAAGTAAAGGAGCCGGAAAGAATGTGGAGGTCGCCGTATTCATGGCATTATACGCAGCCAAGACATCCAAATTCAATTGGGTATTCGCTACGAGATTGCTTACTGTCGTCAACTATCCATCGATGTTCCCAAATCCAGGCAAGGTTGGATCACTCGATGTTCCAACGTTACCGGTAACACGTGTTTTGAAGATGGTTCCGCTATTTGTTACAGCACCACCTGTTGAATAGATGGCATAATTTGCGGCAGAACCTAAATTAATAATTTGAGAATAACTTATCTTCGGAAGCGTCGCTAGAAGAAAAAGTACGAGAATCAGTGTCAGTTTTTTTTCATGTCAGGTCATTTACAAGTGAAGATTTTTTCATCTTGCAAAGCTGCTTTGATTTAACCGTTTTTGTGTTGTGAAATTTTAGTGGAAACTTGCATAAATAACGGAGATTCCTAAAACAAAAACTCCCGTTTTTGTGCAAAACGGGAGTTAATTTCCAAAGTAATGTCGAGAAATACGCGTTTTTATTCCTTCACCTGCCACACCGTAAATTGATAAGGCTCCAACATCATTTCTTGTTCAAACCTTTGTTTTCGATGAAGTAGATTTTTGGCTTTTTTGATTTCGTTATTCATACGAACCGCTTGTTTTTCATCAGATAAATTAAAGACCACTAGTACTTTTTGATCTTGATTCACTCGGTAAAAGCTCAAAACGTTCGGATTGTTGTTTGGCGCATGTTGATAGGTTCCTGTTGCAAGTGCGGACTGACTTTGCTTCAATTCGATAGTCTTTTTGTAAAATTGAAACAAGGAATTCGGATCATTCTGTTGCTCTTCCAACGATATTCCGTCGTTCGCTTTTTGATTGGCGTTTGTCCACCAAGCACCGGAGTTTTTGTACCAATGAGACATTCCTTTTCCTTCTCCACCCTGATACCAATCAAATGCTTCTCGACGTCCAATATCGTTTCCATCGGTGTTTCCGAAGGAATATACTTTTCCTTTCATGCCGATTTCTTGCCCGTAGTAAATGGATGGAATCCCGCCAATCAGCAACATCAATGCTGCGGCGGATTTTTGTCGTTGGAAATTGGTTTCCGTGGAGGCAAAACGGTCGATGTCGTGATTTTCAATAAAAATGATTTGCTCCTTCCCTTCTGGCGTTTTGTTCAAGATGATTTCCGCATTCTTCATGATTTCTTCTTTATCGAAGGACATGATGGCTTTCTGCAAACCAAAACCAAACATGCGGTCAACCGTTGCCTTTTCAAAGTACTCAAATCCGTAATCGGCCCAATCTGCTTGCTCCGCAACGATTTTTACTTCGGGATTTAACTTTTTCAAGGAAGCAATTAAAGGTTTCCAAAATTCAGCGAAGAGATTGGTCAAGGTTGGTTTTCCATCCAAGTGATCCATGGCGTGATCCAATCGAAATCCATCAATTCCATCGTCGAACTTGCCGTCCTTGTTTGGATCCATGAAGTAGGAGAACAATTCAATGTTGTAATCGAGTACTTTTTGACTTTTTAAGTTAACTGTTGTTACGTGGATCACTTTTCCATCAAAGCCATTCAACAAGCGCAAATCAAAAACCATCGAAGCGGGAGTTCGGTGCTTGTCATCATCGAAAAGGATATAGTCGCTATACTTCGACCAGAGGTTTCCCACAGCATCTTTCCACCAGAGATGTTCGGATGTGACGTATTGCGTTTCCATGTCCATGTAGATTTTCATCCCTCGTTGATGGACTTCTTTCACCAACTCGATGTATTCTTCCATCGTGCCGAATTCCGCATCAATCTTCTCGAAATCGTTCGCGAAATAGTTGTGGTAACAGTCCGATTCGTACAAGGGAAAAAGTAAAATCGATGTGACTCCAAGGTCTTGCAAATACGGCAACTTCAGACGAAGTCCAGATAAATCACCCTGTAAATCGCCATTGCTATCATAGAAGCTACGTTGGCACACATGGTACATGATTTCTCCTTTTTTGACTTGATGTTGCGTCCATGAAACCTTGCATGAGAGCATGATCAGCGCGAGAATGAGTGTCTTTTTCATCGTTGAATGGTATTTATTTCTTTATTCGTCATGTGAAATTTCAAGGTGCCTCCCTGCATCAACTCGGGATAGCGGATGAAATTTCTGTTCACTATTTCCTTGTTGAAACTTGGGTCCTCTTGGAAAATGTTTTCGCTCGAAAAGTGCTTCGCTTTGATTGTGAGTCGTTGATTGTTGGATACGTTGACGGTCGCTTTTTTCACTTGTGGACTACCAAAAACGAAGGTGCCATCCGCTGGATTAACGGGATAAAAACCCAAGGTGGAAAGAATATACCACGCACTCATTTGACCACAATCATCGTTGCCAATCATTCCATCTGGCGTATTGTTGTGAAAGTCTTTTACGACTTGATGAATGTACTTTTGACCCGTTTTGGGCTCGTTGGAATACGCGTACAAATAACAAATGTGGTGACTCGGTTCGTTTCCGTGTGCGTACTGTCCAATCATCGCTTCTTGTCCAAGGAATTTATTCGGATTTGGCGATTCCGTCGTGAAAAATGCATTCAGCTTATCCGTAAACTGTTTCTTTCCGCCAAGCAAGTCAATCATTCCTTGCACATCGTGTTGCGCGGGAGTCCAAAAATACTGCCAAGCGTTCGCTTCGGTATAGTCACCAGGATTGTTCAGTGGCGAAGTGGCCATCAAGGGATCAAAAGGTGTGCGCCATTGTCCATTCGAATTCTTCCCACGTAAAAAGGTTGTTTCCGGATCAAACAAATTTCGGTAATACGCTGCTCTTTTCTGAAAGTCTTGAACGATGTCCTCACGTCCAAGTTTACGCGCCATTTCGGAGACGCACCAATCATCGTAGCCACTTTCGAGTGTTCTAGAAACGGATTCAATCTCCAAAAGATCGAAGGGATAATAGCCAAACTTCGTGTACATTTCCCAGTTTGAATTGATGTGACTCACTGTACTCGTTTCCACCATTGCTTGAAGCGCTGCATTCGAATCGAATCCTGTAAATCCTTTTTGATAGGCGGATAAAATCATGGGAATGGCGTGATTACCTATCATACAATAATTGTCTTGTCCCCAAGCTGTCCAAATAGGTAAGAATCCCTTCGCTTGATGGTGAACGAGCATGGTTTGAACGATTCCATCGATTTTTTCTGGCGCTACAATTTGTAACAAAGGAAAGGCACCGCGGTAAATGTCCCAAATGGAAAGTGTGGAGTAATATGCTTTGTTTGCCGCTGTTTTGACTAGATCATCCACTCCACGGTATTGTCCATCGACATCCGCGATATTCGAAGGTTGCAAAAGCAAATGGTACAGAGAAGTGTAAAATACTTCCTTTTGTTTTTGTGGTGCTTTGATGTCAATTCTCGATAAATAGTTTTCCCATGTTTTGCGGTTTTCGTCGCGTACTTTTTGAAAATCCCAATGCTTAATCTCGGCTTCCATGTTTCGTTTAGCTCCTTCAACATCCACCGTAGACAAAGCAATTTTTACTTGGAGTACCTGAGAATTAATTAAGTTGAAATCCAACAAATACTTGGGCGCTTTTTCGTTCTCTTTTCCGGCTAACAGCGTCGAATTCACAAACGGTTGACTAAACGTGACTGTAAAATAATAGCGGCGATTCACCCAGTTACTGGTGGAACAATAACCGGAAATCGTTGTATTATTCTCGATTTTCACAGAACTTTCGATCACCAATCCTTTTGGATCGTTTTTTTCAAATACGAAACGAAGTCCATGCTGTAAATCCAAGTAAACCTGTGCTTCTTGTTCCGGAAAGCTGTATTGATGAAAAGTGACACGGTCTGAACAGGTGAGTTCGACCTTGACTCCGTCCTTTTTCGTCACCCGGTAATATCCAACGCTTGCGGACTCCGTTGCTTTGTCATAGGCATTTTTTTCGCTTGCTCGTTTTGGATTGATGGGCAACAACAAGACATCCCCCATTTCATTGATGCCGGTTCCACTGAAACGCGTTTGGGAAAATCCCATGAGAAACGTGTCCTTGTATTGATATCCGCTCGTGTGATTCCAGCCGTAATCCTGGTTATCTGGCCCGGGTTGCACCATTCCGAAAGGCATGGATGGACCTGGAAAGGTATGCCCCGTTCCATCCGTCCCAATAAATGGATTGACAAATTTGCTGTATTGCTGCGCGGATAAGATCCACCCAACGCTCACAAAACAACACAAAACCATCCATTTTAACTTCATGCCTTTACATTTTCGTTTAAATAGGTTTTCATTTCAATGTTCAGTTCCCATTGATTCGCCAACGGACTCTGGGTAAAAGGAGCTTGAGGCATGTATGGGAACGGACCGAATTCCGGGGTGATGGTAAAATGTGTATTTCCGTTCTTCGACTGATGTTGAATGATTTCGTTCCACCAAGTGGTATACCGATCCAAGTGCTTTTTCCATTCAGGAGCAAAAGGATGATTCACCTGTGGACTTTGTTCAAATCCAACGCGGGCATGAATGTGTTGGATGTTTGGATAGATCCGGGTCAACAGTTCGTGTTGATCATTTAAATCGCTTTCCGAAACGACGCAAAAATGGGACAAATCTGCGATGAGTTTCAGATTCGGGAATAGGTTCAAATAGTCGAGCAGCGTTCGAAGGTGAAAGGAAAACCTTCCACGGTGGATTTCGTGCCAGATTGGAATTCCTGACTTGCTCGCGATTTCTTCGGTCAAATGTAGGATGTCCACATTGGCATCGAAATCAAAAAAGTCCTTGCCAGTGTGAGAATTAATCGCATTGGGTTGTAGTCCAACGAGGAAATTCAGTCGGTTCGTCAATCGTTCTTTGTAGGCAGCAACCGTTTCCTTCTCGTTTGAAAGTACTTGTTGGGCGATAAAGATAAACGCTGGATGGCTCGTCTGACGGATGCGTTCCAGTTCGGACATAAATTCATCCACAAATTGCTGATCATCTGGAAAGTTAATTTCTACGCCATCGAAGCCGTGGGAAAGCACCTTGTCTAAAAAGGCTTTTGCGGAAAGACCCTCGGATCCCCAATACGTACACAGGTATTTGATGTCCATACTCAATTTGAATAAATGAGTCCATTTAAAGGCGTTTGAATCACCTCGCCAATTTTCGCACCCGGACACCAGGTATTCCAGTCGTTTTCTTGATTTTTATTGTCCGGTTTTTTCAGGATCATGTCTTTATCCATGTAAATAACCGTCATCACTTTACGCATGTCGTTTGTGACGTTTGCTCCAGCGCGGTGGAAAATCCACCCAGAATGGAAACTAATTTCACCGATATCGAATGCTTCAATGACATGATGAAAGTCCGTCACGCGCAATGTTTTCTGAATGATTTCTTCACTTTCATCACCGATTTCCAGTTCTCTACCTTCGACGATGGCATGACTTCCAGCACTAAATTCCAGTGGACCCATTTCAAGCGGAGTTGCTTGCAGTGGAATCCAGGCAGTGACCGTTTTATCGCTTGACAAAGGCCAATAATATTGATCGGCATGCCAAGGTGTGATTCCGCCTCCACCCTCTTTAAACAAGGCTTGATCGTGGTACAAACGCACACCGTCCACCCGCATCAAATCAGCGGCTATTTTGCCCATTCGCTTGCTAAATACCAATTCTTTGACCAGTTCATTTTCACGCCATAAATTGAACAATTGCAAAAATGCTTTTCCGTAGGTGCTTCGCTCTTCGAGTGCTGTTTGCTCGTGATTCATTTGATTAACTTGCGCGGAAATCACCTCGTTAAAAAAGTCAATCGTTTCCGCATCGAAAACCTCTTTCAGTTTGATGAATTGATTTTTTTCATAAAACGTAAGTTGATCTTGAGTCAAGGCATATGGTGCTTCGAGTTTTTTACGAATCGATTCGGGTAAGGTATTCATGGTGTTCAATGTTAACAATAGCAAAGTCAAAAATAGGCAATCAGGACAAAAGCCTTTAATCGTAAATTCGATATTTCTGATACTATATTGAATATTTAGTACATTTATCACTTGTTTTTAGTTCATCAGATGCTATGAAAGCCATTTTAGAAGACATTCCTTCCAAAAAAGGAAGCGCCAGTTTTTATTCAACGCGGATAACCGTTCCAAGTTTTGAGTTCAAGTGGCATTATCATCCGGAGTACGAGTTGACTTACATCCTTAGCGGAAATGGCTACCGCATTGTCGGCAATTCACATGAACAATTTTCTACGGGCGACCTCGTCCTGTTGGGAAGTAATCTCCCACACACGTGGTGGGGAAAAAATGAGGATGGAAGTCCATCGGAAGCGATTGTCATTCAATTTTCCAGCGAATTCATCGAACCCTTTTTAAGGTTGAGTGAAAGTCAGTCCATCAAGCAACTGCTAGCGAAATCAGCAAAAGGCATTCGTTTCGATTCGGATGCTTTGTTTGTTGAAAAACTTCGCTCACTTGTCGAAACGAAAGAACTGGAAAGCGTCCTGTTGCTTTTATCCCTATTGCAAGACCTCACAGAAAAACCAGCGACAAACTTGTGTTTGGATTCCTATCACAACGTCATCTCCAAAAAGTTCGAAACGCGCATCAACAAAGTTTGCACGTACATCCAAAACCATTATTCGGAGTCCATTTCACTGAAACAAGTGTCCGAGCTTGTCTTTATGACCGAAAGCAATTTCTGCAAGTTCTTCAAGAAAGCCACGAGCACCACCTTCTCGGATTACCTAAACGATTTGCGCATCAACGAAGCCTGTCACCTTTTGCTCTCTTCCGAAGACACTGTCAGCAAAATTGCACACGATTGTGGCTTTGAGTCCTTGAGTTATTTTAACCGCGTGTTTTTAAGAAAAAAACAGTTTACACCGTCGGGATTTAGGAAGGGGTAGCTGTTGAAATAATGATATATGCTTCTACTCTTTGTTGAGAAGAAATTTAATATTAGTGATTCAAATAAAATAGAACTCATTAATTTTTTATGTAAGTACTTTATAAGAAGGAATGTAACGGATTCCCCTCCAACCAGGGATTTGACTAATTATTTTATGGATATTATTGTTGAGGTAAATAAACTTGAACAGTATGACTACGATAAAATTAGATCCATAATATCGTTCAATCATAAATTTATAGTGTTGTAAAATCTTAAGTAAATAATAATCTTTGTAACTTTCGCAAAGGAAAATATTATCACTAATAGATTAGAATACAAATGTTTCTATTTATCGATCGGTACAAATTAGGAATTCTCACTGCCTTTGCGGTTTACATTGGCTTTTTCATGTACCTTGAAATGCAAACCTACACCCGTTATTTTCCAATTATTCCTTTTAATGATGAGCCAT
>CAMAPI010000072.1 GCA_945860065.1 Chryseobacterium gleum
GACCAAAATCTTGATAAACCTCCGCTAATTCAGTTTGCATTTCTTTTAGCTGATAAAAAGAAATAGCTTGTCCAAAAGCAGATTTCGCCAAATCTATTTTCCCTTGAACTGCCGCAATGTTCCCTCTAGAATGTGCGCATTGTGCAATGTGATACTGATCCTTTTCCGTTGAGAAATACTGCTCTGCTTTTCCCACATAATGAAAGGCAAGGGTTAGCTGATTTTGATGTAAATACACTTTTGAAAAAAATAATTCGATCATTGCAATCGCTTGATCATCATGAAATTCTCTTGCTAACTGTAAAGCGCGCTTCAAATAACCCAAAGATTCTGTCCAATTCCCAACATAAGAGGAATACTTTGCGATTTCAATAAACGAATGAATTTTCAACTGATCGATATGCAATTCCTCAGCCAATCTGATGGCTTGCAATTCTTTTTGAACCGCTCCTTCTAAATCTAAAAAGTACCCGTAATTACGCGCTTGATTTTGTAGGGCCAAAACTAAAATATCTCTTTTTTGAGAGCGTTTGGCGAAAGAAATAGCACGATTTGAAGCCCAAAACGCGGAATCGCGCAGGGACCTACTCATATACAAACGTGAGATATCTTGATAAATCAGAGAAGATTGTGCATTATTTCTGCTTTTTTCGGTGAAAAGCAAGCTAGAATCAGTTATTTCTTTTGCTCGTGACCATTTTTCAGAAATTAATTCATACTCAAAATGAATACGGTTATAGCGAAATACAAAGTCCTTGGATGAAAAGGAAATAGTAGCTAATTGCTTGGGGAAAATAGATTTAAACTCTTCAAGATTTCCGGATTTCACTAAATATTCAGCATAAATAAGGCTAATTTTTTGTTGCGCGTCTTTTCCTGAATACCTCTTGCGAGTTGACCATAATTGAAGAATGTCTTGTTTCCATTTTCGAGAATCCTCGCGTGCACAAAAATCAATAAGTTCGATTTTAGCCGCTAATTCCTCTGATGGTGATTTCGATGCTGTCAGTTGCTCCTTGAGTTGATTTAGTCTTTTTGGTGCGCCTTGAGCGAGATTCGAAAAGACGAATAAAACGCAAAAAATGCCCAGAAGTAAAAATCGTTTCAACATCGTGCAACTAATATACGATTTTTCTACGTCTTAAGTTCATTGTTTGAATTCGACTTTCATGTGATTCAAGCATCTAAAAAATTAGTCGTAAATTCGTAAATAATCAACCTCAATGAAGGTTTCAATGACACAAAATACTATGAATAAATTACGTTCTCTTCTATTTCCATTATTGGCTTTCATTCTTTTTATTGGATTTTCCTTTGAATCAAAAGCATCTCATATTATTGGAGGTGAAATTTATTATGACTCCTTAGGAAACAATCAATACAAAGTGACCATTGAAATTTACCGCGATTGCAACTCTGCTACTGGCTTTGACTCACCATTGAATTACACAGTTTTTTATATGGACGGATCGATTTACGCTTCCTATGACGTATCCATTTTCAGCCAAAACATTTTACCGATTGTCTATGACGATCCATGTGTAACTCCACCGAACGACATTTGTGTTGAACGTGCGATTTATGTCGATACAATTACACTGCCGTTTAATGTCGAAGGATATTACCTTTCTTATCAACGATGTTGCTGGGCTGGAAACATTGATAATATTGTGGACCCCTCAAACAATGGCATTACCTTAACCACCTACATCCCCGGGTCTTCCTTAATCAACGTTCCGAATCAAGGTGCGCGATTCATCAATTATCCACCACTCGTATTGTGTTCTCAAAACACCTTGAACTTCGATCATTCTGCTTTTGATCCGGATGGTGATTCACTCGTCTACGAACTCATGGCGCCACTGCTGGGTGGAAGTATTGCTAACGTGGTTCCCAATCCAGAAACAGCTGGCCCCTATGCTCCAGTGAACTGGAATCCCACTTACACGGAATTCGTTCCATTTGGAACGGGATCGAACATCACCATTAATTCCCAAACTGGAATGATGGCTTTTACACCTAACCTCATTGGGAATTATGTAGCAGGTGTTGCAGTAAAAGAATACCGAAATGGAATATTGATTAACACCAAGATCCGAACATTCGGTTACCGCGTAGTAGCTTGTCAAGTTGAACTACCCATTGAAGTGGATGTGACAGGTCCAACGCAGTTAATTGAAGACTGTGGTTTTGCTGGATTCATTGTGGGACGAACAGATGCTACCGAAAACCTGATCGTTCAAGTATTATTAAGTGGAACAGCAACAAACGGAGAAGATTATCCATACATCGACGATACTTTGGTTATTCCAGCAGGAGTGCTATCAGATACGATTGGAATTTCAGCCATTTTTGACGGACTCATCGAAGGAAACGAAACGGTATTCTTTAACGTGATTGTTCCGAATCCATGTGATGGAACCTTCGATACGACTTCTATTTCCTTAACCATTATCGATTATTTACCATTGACCATTCAAGCGCTTGATTCGGTGAACGTATGTGCAGATTTCGGCGAATGGACCAGCATGTGGTGTCAAGTAGGAGATGGTGTTCCGCCTTACACCTACTACTGGCAACCGAGCAATTTCCCGAATAACGACACGGTGAATGTAGATCCAGCGATTTTACAGCCGAATTTGAACATCTTTACGGTAAATGCCTTAGATCAATGTGGGAAAACCATTGCTTCTCCAGATGTACGTGTATACAATCAATGTCCATTGGTTGTTCCGAATGTCCTTACAACAAATGGAGATCAGGTCAATGACATCTTAATCATCCGAAATTGGGAAGATTACGACAAAGTGAGCGTGACAATCTTCAACCGTTGGGGCAATGTTATTTACAGCAACGAAAATTACAAAAACGATTGGACTGGAAAAGATGCCAGCGGCAATCAATTGGAAGATGGCGTATACTTTTACACCGTGACTCCACAAAGCATCAAATACGAATATGACAATCAAGAAAGTACTTTGTATACCTTACATGGCTTTATTCACTTGATTCATTAAAAAATAAGATCATAAAAAAGGGGACTTGAAATTCAAGCCCCCTTTTTTATGATGAGAAAATCTTATTTAATTCTGTACGTCAATCCTACGTGAATTCCTGCTGAAGCCGCGGAAGATTTTTGGTATGTTGGATAAAACACTGTATTTGTTAAATCTAGACC
This sequence comes from Chryseobacterium gleum, assembly GCA_945860065.1. Classification (GTDB taxonomy): domain Bacteria; phylum Bacteroidota; class Bacteroidia; order Flavobacteriales_D; family Crocinitomicaceae; genus UBA952. The sequence goes on from CAMAPI010000072.1 coordinate 3,179, forward strand.
AAGTGCATCTACACCTGCTGCATCGGTGATACCGTATTGTAAACGAACGCCTACGTTCAAGATCAATGGGAAATTATCTCCTAAGCTGATTTTTGATCCAAATCCAAGAACGGCAGTAGTATAAGAATTATATTTACCTGTTACATCACTAGTTGCTGTAGTCAATGAATTTGAGTAGGTAGCGCTTTTTACACCATTTGTGGAAATCCCAACTTCCGCATATCCACCTGTTTGCCCACCAAATTTCACTAAAATTGGAATAGAGAACGTTTTCAAGGAAACATTAGACGTATACGTTGTTAAACCAAGGGTTCCTTGGTAACCTGTATTGAAACTTCCGGTTAGTAACTCAACGGTTAATCCAATTTTACCAAGGTTACCATTTAAAGCAAGACCAAAATTGGCACCTGTAGCCATATTGTAATCTTGTGTTGCACCTAGGTCGGATATGTTATTGTTAAACATTTCCGTTGCACTGTAAGCCCCTTTGAGTCCTGCATCGAACGAAAGAACCTGCGCTTTTGCGGACATGGTCATTGCGAAAAGACCAACGCTTAGTAATACTTTTTTCATTGTTTGTTGTTTTAAAGTTGGGGGTGTTTACGGGAGGTAAGGAATTAGGTTGCGAAATCGAAACTTAGAATTTTCGCGAAAAGGGATTTTTATGGGGATCATGAAAATGGATTTGAGCATTTAAGACAGATTCAATGGGAGAAAAAGCTAAGGTTTTTTTCAATCTAAAACAATTTCACCCCATCCAAATCCGGAAAGTTATTAGGCGAAATCCCCATCCAATATAGCATTGTCGGAAGCAAGTCAACACTATTCGTGTTTGCTTGAAGCACTGTACTAGTTAAGCTAGGTATTCGAACAATCGACCACACTTTTCGTGTTTGTGGAAGGTCATCTTGTCCGCCATGACCTGTTCCTTCTCCCCCGTGATCAGTAGTCAGAACGATCATCCATTCTTCACTGTACACTTGCTCTCGGTTTCGAATAACCGTCATGATTTCTTGAATGTAGCTGTCCACCGTTTCAATAGCGTTGACGTAGGCTGGAAACGTCGGTGAGAATCCATAGCTATGTCCAGCGTGATCCGGATCATCAAAATGAAGAAGCATGATATCCGGACAACAACTAGCGAGTTTACTAATGGCCGCCGTCTTTACATCGGCATCCGATTCGTAGCGTTGTGCGAAATCCTCCATGCTTGTAATTTTCAGGAAATCATCCCAATGAGTTAAACTCGCGACACTCAACTTTTCATTGAAACTTTTTGCACGTGTAAAAACATCCGGATACTGTTGGTAACGATTGTGTTTAAAGGAGTTTTCTGTCAGACCGTGTTTCTTAGGCCATACGCCATGAACGATACTAGTCCAACCAGGGACACTCACCGTATACGGACCACGATCCGTATTCCAAGAAACATAACATTGAGTCAAAAGGCTATCAATACCTGGCGTATTCGCGAGTTGTAGGGCATCTGTGCGCACTCCGTCAATTCCAATAAACAGGATTTTCTTCATGCTGCTTCCTTCTTTGCAGGAAGTAATGATTTCTTTTCGGGGGGAAAAGTGGTCGGCGCAGGAGGTCGCATAAAGAACGCTGGCCAGGATTAAGAACGAAGAGATTCGATGCATTGGATACAATTAAATAATTACGAATATAATGTGAAATGGAATAGGTGCGTTTGGGGGGTGTGAAGAAAAAATCCAATTTTATATTTCAACGATGGAATTAAAGATTTAAATAAGCTCGACGTGCAATGAATGAAAGCTCTTCAAGTCTTCCGGTGGAAAACTTGAACTTTTTTCGTTTCCTTGCGCTTACGAAAACGAGGTTTTCGATGCGCTGGGAACGAAAAAAGCTCCTTCAACTGTCGTTGAAGGAGCTTTCATCAGAGTGATCCGCTCAGGATTCGAACCTGAGACCTTCGCCTTAGAAGGGCGTTGCTCTATCCAGCTGAGCTAGCGGACCAATGTTTTGTGGATATCACCACTTAGATAAATGAAAAAAGGGGGATGATTGCTCATCCCCCTAGTCGGGGCGGCAGGATTCGAACCTGCGACCTCCTGGTCCCAAACCAGGCGCGATGACCGGACTACGCTACGCCCCGAATGATTCATCTTCAAAATCTATTTTTCAACTGAACGTGATCAGTTTCTTTTTTCTTTTCTTGGGGAGCAAATACATGCTGCCACCTGTCTATTTATTGCGGTGGGAGCGAGATTCGAACTCGCGGTACAGTTACCCGTACGACAGTTTAGCAAACTGTTGGTTTCAGCCACTCACCCATCCCACCAGTGTTCAATGAACGGATGGCAAAAGTACAAAAACAATCCGTTTTTGAAAGCTTTTTTCAAAAAAAATGTTAATTGTAAGTGAAAATTCCTTTTTCAGACTCGATTGTCACTTGTTTTCCAATATGTTGCTCTACACGGCCAACAATTTTTGCGTCTACTCCAAAAGATTGGGAAATCGCTATGATTTCTGAGGCAAGTTCCTGAGGGACATATATTTCCATACGGTGACCCATATTAAAGACTTTGTACATCTCCTGCCATGGCGTTTGAGATTCTTCTTGAATCATCTTGAATAGCGGTGGAATCGGGAACATTTGGTCTTTAATCACATGGACATCGTTCACAAAATGCAAGACTTTTGTTTGTGCTCCACCCGAACAATGTACCATTCCATGAATGCTTGCGCGGTGTTTCGCTAAGATTTGTTGTATAATCGGTGCGTACGTTCTTGTTGGTGACAAAACCAATCTTCCCGCGTCCAATGGTGTTCCTGCTACCGGGTCTTGTAAGTTCTTCGTTCCACTATAAACCAAATCAGCTGGAATAGCACCATCAAAACTTTCTGGGAATTCAGTTGCTAGACTATGATCGAAAACGTCGTGACGTGCGCTCGTAAGTCCGTTGCTACCCATTCCTCCATTGAAAAAGGACTCATAGTTCGCTTGTCCGTCGGAAGCAAGTCCAACAATGACATCGCCAGCCTGAATCGTGTGGTTTGAAATCACTTCATCGCGACGCATACGACACACAACCGTAGAATCTACGATGATGGTACGCACTAAATCTCCTACATCGGCTGTTTCTCCACCAGTTGAGTGGATTTCGAGTCCGTATGAACGAAGCTCCACTAATATTTCTTCGGTTCCGTTGATGATTTCTGATATGACTTCTCCTGGAATTAAATTCTTATTTCGTCCGATCGTCGATGACAACATGATTGGTCCAGTTGCACCTACACAAAGCAAATCATCTAAATTCATGATCAACGCATCTTGTGCAATGCCTTTCCAAACGGATAGATCTCCCGTTTTTTTCCAATACATGTATGCTAAAGAGGATTTAGTTCCAGCGCCATCAGCGTGCATTACCAAGCAATAGTTTTCGTCGCCCGTTAAATAATCCGGTACGATTTTACAGAATGCTTGCGGAAACAAACCTTTATCAAGTTTCTTGATGGCATTGTGGACATCTTCTTTTCCGGCAGAAACACCGCGTTGCTGGTAGCGATTATCAGACATAAGTTAATTTGTTGGCAAAGGTAGGGAATCCCATTAGTCTTCGTTCGATGTCTCATCAAGATCTTTCAGAATTTTCTGAACATCGGCCTCGGTCTCGTGTAATTTAACCTTGCATATTTTTATCAATTCGGCGGCACGCTTGACCTTCAATGCCAATTCATCGACATTGATTTGTCCACTTTCCATTTGTTGAACAAGTTGCTGCAATTCTTCGTAAGCTTCCGTGTAGTTCATCGCACTGATTTATTTGAATCCTCGTCGTTTCTTAATCGCTTCATAAGCATCTTGAATGCGCTGAAATTTCTCTTTCGCTCCTTTCTGGTATTCCTCTCCCATCTGAGCAACTTTATCTGGGTGAAAGGAAATAGCCATTTTACGGTACGCTTTTTTCACTTCATCGTCCGTCGCTTGATCGGTAATTCCAAGAATCCGGTAATCTGAATCAACGTTTCGGTAAAACATGTTTTTCACCGATTCGAAGTCCACCGCGGAAACCCCCAACATCGTAGCTATTTTAGCTATTGTATTCATTTCGGCTGTCCCTACATCTCCATCTGATTTGGCAATGCCAAAAAGGTAATGGATAAGTTGAACTCTAACTTCCACAGGCATTCTACTTCGAATATCCGTACAAATTTGTTGCAGAGGAACATTCCCAGTATCCAAGAATTGCTTGAGAATTTGTAAATGCTCACTCGTGAATCGATTGCCAAATTGATCCGCGAAAAATCGTTTAACGTAATCAAGTTCAACTTTCAGGATCTTGCCATCAGCTTTCATCACGACAGCGGAAAGTGCCATCAACATTGTGGGAACATCGTATAACGAAGATTGCCTGCGGTAAAACTCAAATGGATCTTGTCCGTTTGTCGCTTTATTTGCACCACCTTTTGCATTATTGGAACCCAATTGATCCACAAGGGAACCAAGAATGAATCCAATAATTCCGAGTCCAATTTTTCGGGTTATCAAAAAGGCCCCGACGCCAAAAATCCACTTGTACAAAATCTCCGCTTTCTAAATTCTCTCCAAAACTACTTATTTAAGCAATATGTTCGATGTTTCGCTGAATGAATTGATCCAAAGCTTCTCCTTTTAACATTCCTTGTGCCAAAAGTGCTAAATCAACCAATTGTTTCGTTACCGCCTGTTTCTCTTCGTCATTCTTTTGCAACAATGATCCAACTAAAGGATGATTCGAGTTAACCGTCAAGTTATACATTTCCGGGAATGCACCATAGAATCCACCGCCGCCCATGCGTTGTTGCTCCATCATTCTACGAATGAATTCAGGCTGGGTGATGATAATTGGAGCCTCACTATCGCTCATGCTTTCGAATTGCACTGTGAATTTTTCTTTGGTTATATTTGATTCGAATAATGGCTTCAATTTCTCTTCGTCCTCTTTCGATAATTTAGATGGGATTTCATCCGATTTTTTGATGAGTTTATCCAAGGAATCTGAATCTACTCGGACAAAACTTACGTTTTCTAAACTTTGTTCCATTTTAGAAATCCAATGTGCAGCAAGTGGTCCATCTAGGTGCAACACATCATAACCACGGTCCTTTGCTTTCTTCACAAAAGAGAATTGTTCCTCTGGATTACTTGTGTACAAAATCACCAGTTTATTGTCTTTATCCGTCTGAAGCGCCTTGATTTTCTCTTGGTATTCCTCAATCGTAAAGTACTCATTGTTCGTAGATTTAACCAAGTTGAATTCTTTCGCTTTATCCGCAAATTTATCCTCTGATAATACTCCGTACTGAACGAAGATTTGTAAATCATCCCATTTGGA
>CAMAPI010000073.1 GCA_945860065.1 Chryseobacterium gleum
CTCCTGAACGGACTTGGTAATATTTTACTTGCGGTGCGCGCACAACTACTGGTGGAGGTGTTTCTGCGTTTGGCGTTTCCACGGGATGTTCCTCGTAATAATCTGTTGGTTTAGCCCCGGGACGGAAAAGACCCTTGTGTACAAATAAGTTTTCATTCTTCAAAAGACGTTTATCGAAATCAATAATTTCTTCCGGATTCATTGGCGCGTCATAAAAACGAATCTCAAAGTGTAAATGTGGTCCAAATGATCGACCTGTATTTCCACCAAGACCGATTGGATCCCCAGCCTTCACCTCTTGATCTGAAAACACAAGAAACTTACTCAAATGGGCGTGAAACGTTTCCAATCCATTGCTATGTCTTAGAATAACCAGATTCCCAAATCCACCATCGTTATACTTTGCATATCGAACCTTTCCAGACCACGTTGCATAAACCGTATCACCAACATTTAATCCGACATCAATTCCATTGTGATACCTTCCGCTTCTGTATCCATAACGAGAGGTTACAATTCCTTTTGTCGGCATGGAGAATCCATCATTTAGCTCATCGTTTACACACAACCAAATAGTGTCTTTTAACTTAGATAAATCATTTCGACTCGTGAAACAAACCTCATTATTCCAAGTTAGCGTAAAGGGCACATCCTGTTCCTCCGTCATGATTTTATGAATGCGGGCATTCATAATTCCATCAAATTTAAATGGATTATAAAGCACCCATGTTTTGTTGGAATAAATAATCACCTTTCCAATCTCCGTATCTACTGTATCTAACACACGTTGTGCCAACACCTGAGAGCTCAAGCAAATGAATAAAAAAACAATATGTAGGATATTACGGGTCAAGTTCGGAAAATAAGGATTTCAAAGATAGTGAATTCCTTTTACAATGCCCGAATATCCATGATTTCTATGTTGTAAAACACTTGTTCATTTGGTTTCACTAAATCAGCATAACCACGAGCACCATATGCTTGAGGCGCGTCAAGGATGATGAAATATCGCTCTCCTTTTTTTGCATTCTTCATGATCTTCCTTAGACCTGGAACGATTGTTTTTTGTCCAGGTGAATATTTAAGTGGATAATTGCCCAAACGTGTATTCATCACCGATGCTTTCGATTCCGTGGACACCATGGCATGGAACGAAATTTCTTTACTTGGATCCTTGGCTAAGGATGCTCCCTCTCCATCTTTAATCTTCCATGAAGTAACGCCATCTTCATTCACACTTGGTGTCACAAGTGCAACAACTTTTACATATAACCAATTGTCTGAATTTGCTGGAATAATTCCTTTTAGTTCTTTTGATCCAAGCGCTAAATCAGCCGGAATTTCAATTTTTACAAAATCTCCTGGCGTGAGTTCTTGAAATGCAAGATCCCACCCAGGTGTTTGCATGTTGTAACCAATCACAAATGGAATAAAAGGCATATTCACACGGTTGTTTCCATCTACGATTTTGCCATCTGGAAGTGCCAATCGGTAATCGATTAATGCCATCTCCCCTTTCTTCAGTTTTCTTCCTTTTCCTTTAAGAATCCACTTAATCACTAGTCCGTTGGAGAAGGATTTTACATCCGCTACTTTTCCTTTCTCAAATGATTTTAAATTGTCCTTTGTGGACTGGAATTCTTTTTCCACCTGTTCCTTTTTTTGCAAAGGCTTTTGAATAACCTTTTTAGCGGTCGTTGCTTTATCCGCAGTTGTGGTTTGACATGCAGCCAACACACAAACGATAAGAACTATAATGAGTTTCTTCATTAGTTTAAATCAATTAATTGAATATCAATGTATAATACAGATTGTGGTGGAATTTTCATTCGATCTCCCAATAAACCATGTCCAAGGTAACTCGGTAAAATTATTTTCGCTTTATCTCCTTTTCTCATGAGCTGAAGCGCTTCGTGAATCCCTGTTTCTTTTTCGCTTTTAGCAATAATCACGCGTTCAACTTCATCTTTTGCCGTTTCATAGCACACGCGTCCGTCCAACAACTCTATTTTCACACGGACAATCGCTTCTTGTCCTTCCTGAGCCAATACTTCACCACTTCCAACACAATATTTCATAAATCGCAAGCCGGACTCGCTTTCTGTAGCGAGCGACTTCAATTCTCGGTGATGGGCTAAAAACAGCTTGATTTTCAGTTCTTCCCGAGCATTTAATTCCTGATTAAAATCCACCGAATGCGCTGTCCCCCACTTTTTACTGTTGGATTCTTTGGTTTTTTCCGCTCTACATGAAAGCAAAGCAATGGAAAGAAGAAAGAAAAGAAAACGGATCATTTTACTTGTGTTAACTCCCCTACTAACGAACGGAAGCGATCAATTGTTACACGTAAAGAGTCATTTGAAAATCCACCAGCAGCATATTGGTGTCCACCACCCATAAAGTGTTTGTTTGAGAAGTCATTCACAAAATACTTTCCTTTGGAACGGAAAGAGATTTTAATCCCGTCCTCATGCTCCACAAAGAAAGCTGCAATGGAAATTTCTTCAATGGATAAAATCACATTGACCAATCCTTCAGTGTCTCCTTTTTGGTAGTTAAAACGATGCAATTCATCCAAGGTGAGGCTGATCATCCCAATGGGCAATCCAGGAAAAAGTTCTAATTTTTCAGCGATAGCGTAGCCTCTTAATTGCAAACGAGAAACGGTGTTTACATCGTAAATGGCTTCATGAATTGCTACATGGTCCACACCTATTTTCAATAAATGCGCAAGGACTTCGTGAGTTTTGGCTTTCACCGATGGAAAACGGAAAGATCCAGTGTCCGTCAACATGCCAAGGTAAATTCCATTTCCAACAGCCAAATCAAGTTGATGAATGTAGCCCATTTCTTCGATGCATTCAAAGATCAACTGTGCGGTGGAACAAACTTCTGGACGAGAGATGGTGATTTGACAAAAATCCTGTGGATGTGGATGATGGTCGATCATGACTTTCGTTGCTGGAAAATCCAGTACAAACGATTCCATGTCCTTCCCTACTCGACCAGCACCGTTGTAATCCAAACAGTATAAGGCATCGAAGTCAGCTACGTTTTGGTGAAATCCTTGGTCAAAAATGGAATAATCGACATCCTTCAAGAAAGGCAACAAGAAATCCGCAGGACGATCAGGAATGACTACATGTACTTCCTTTCCCATGTTTTTCAGGAAGAAATACCAGGAAACAACGCTCCCAATGGCATCACCATCGGGGGATTTATGTGTAGTGATTAAAACCTTTTGGCTTTGATCAAGGTGTAAGCGAAGAGTATCTATCATGCAACAAAGTTAATTGTTCTGCTGCATGTGTTCAGCTTCTTCTTTATCTTCTTCAAATAATTTTGGTAAATCTTTCTTTCCTTGCAAGTTATCCATCAAATCTTCTAATTGAGAAATGGATAAGTTTTTCGCAATGATTTTCTTGTCTTTATCCAAAACAAAGATTCTTGGCGTGGAATAAAGATCATATGTAGTTTGGAAATTCAAAGATTCTAATGTTGTTGGTTTCCCTTTTTCACCGGCGTACATTGGAACCAATTTTTCCGGTGTTGACTTCGCGATTTCATAGATGCTATTTGTAACAGCGGCATTAATAAAATTCAAATTATTGTCATGGATGTATTTTTTCCAAGCTTCAAAGTCTTTACCGATGCCTTTACCTACAGCAAACACTTCAATATTGCGGCTTTTGAATTTCTCGTTGTAAAGAGTCACTAATTTCGGTGTTACTTTTTTACAATGTCCACATTCTGGATCCCAGAAATACAAAATCGTGTATTCAGATTTCAGTGAATAGAAATCCACCCATTTCGTATCCGACGTATCGCGAAGGATTAAGTTGTAAGGCTTTGCACCAACAACCAAGTTCATTTTCCATTTCAAGTCCTTGCAAAGTTCTTCAAATTTGTCCTCTGCAACCCAAGTAGCTGGTGATTTTCCTGTTTTTGGATCTGTTGTACAGAAGTAACGATTCAACATGTAAATGTACACTTTGTCCATCCCCATGATTTGACTTTTACCAAAAGTAGAAGCAATCCAACCAACACTGTACTCATACATTTTGGATTTTGGGTCTAATCCGTCACAGAATTTGAAGGCATATTTTATGATGGTGTCCCAATGCTGAATCATCATGTTTTTACCAAAGTAGAATTCTAATTTATTGTGGAAAATTGGATTATTGACCAAGGCATCTGTTTTCAAATCAACGTTATCCCAGTAATGTTCGAAGTAATATTTGTAACGGAAGTTTGAATCGAGGATTTCTCCTTTTTCGTTTTTTGGTGATTCTGGGACAAAAACATCGATTGACATCTGCACAATTTTACCTGAAAGAGTAGAAGGATTTGATGCAACGAGCGTTTTTTGAAAATCATCGACTTCTTTGTTCAATACATCGATTGTGGTACTTAATGTTTTGTACTCCTCATCTGTATCCTTCAATTTCGCACGTTGCTCAGCTAATTTGTTCGCATCTCCCTTTCTTGAACTGATGTACTTCACGTAAGGAATAAAGATTTTATTTTCTTCGGATTTTTTAATGACCAAATTCCCCATGAAATCCGGGCCCTTTGTTTCTAGCTGAATTTCTTCGTTGTTGTAAACAAATTCAAAATATTTTTGTCCTGGTAATAACAATCCAACAATTCCTGCTTTTTGTTTTTTACCGTCGAATACCACCTCTCCATTTTTCATTTGAGCTGTATCCGCATAATTCAATCGTGATCCGAAGTATTTAATTAAGAAGACCGTCGTATCTTTTTGTCCTTCCACTTTTAGGCGGATTTTTTGCGCATAAGTCATTGACGCACAAACTAAAAACAAAAATGTGATAATATTTTTCATAGGAAATAATAAGTTTTACAATACGAATATGCCGTTAATTCAGTTCGCTTGGATTTTTTTAACATTTCTTTAACCAAAGAAAAAACGACAGAAATTTCTAGCAAAAGCGATGCCATCATTCAGAAACGTTTAAATGCGAGATAAGTTGCTCGATGAGTGTTTTATCGGAGTATGGGTCCAAATCAATGATATCCGAATACCGTTTGATCCACGTTAATTGTCGTTTTGCGTAATTGCGTGTATGCTGTTTTATTTTTTCAGTGGCCTCTTCGTAATTGAACTCATTTTTCCAATAGCGACAGAATTCTGAATACCCAACGGTGTTTAATGCTTTTAAGTTTCTTAGGGGAAACAAAGATTTCGCTTCCTCTAACAATCCAGCTTCAATCATGAAATCAACGCGCTGATCAATTCGATTATATAAATCTGAACGATTCCAAGCGATTCCAAAACGCTCAATAGAATAGGAATGCTTATTAGATCCTTTTCGCAATTCAGAAAAAGGTTTTCCAGTTAATTCAATAACTTCTAGCGCACGTATGAGTCGAACCGAATTCATCTTATCAACCTTGGAGAAATATACTGGGTCTAAACGCGCTAATTCATTTTGAAGGTATTCCAGTCCTTCCGTTTCGTATAAGAAAGTCCACTTCTTTTGAATTTCTGTATCATGGGGGATATCATCCAAACCAAGCGTCAATGCATCAATAAACATCCCAGAGCCGCCAACAATCACAGCCGCTCCGTTTTGTTCGAGTAGTTTGTCAAGAAAAGGTTGAGCTTCCTGAGCGAACTGACTAGCTGAAATTTCCTTATGAATGGAATGAGAATGAACGAAGTGGTGTTTGACCTGACTTAGTTCTTCTTCGGATGGTTTTGCTGTCCCGATGGACATTTCGCGGTAAAATTGACGTGAATCCGCAGATATGATTTCCGTTTTCAATGTTTTAGCGAGTTGAATCGCCAACGAAGTTTTTCCAGAAGCCGTAGGTCCTTGAATAATAAAGACCTTCCCTTTCAAATTAGCCATTTACTTCCAAGAGGTATAAATTGCAAATACTTTTTTCACGTAAGAAACGGCATGTCCACGATAGGCACCACAGCGCACGTGTTCCGATCGGTAATATTTCGGTTCATCGAGGTGTCGAACCATCTCCTCTACGTTACCATCCCAAAGGAGTGGATTTAATCCAGTAGCGCGTGCAAGGTTTTGCGCATCCTCAATGTGACAAGGTCCTGCATTATAAGAAGCCAAGGTAAATTTCAAACGTTGTTCCGTATCTGGAACATCCTTCCATTTATGGTATGTACGATCCAATAAACGCATTCCCCCTGCAATTTGAACTTCAGGAGGCGAACTTGGGAAAACACCGCAGCTTGGACCTGTGTTAGGCATAAACTGCATCATTCCATAGGCCCCTCCGAAACCACGAGCATTCGGATTAAAGCGCGATTCTTTAAAAGATACTGCTGCCAAAATCTTCCAATCCCACGCGTATTTTTTTGCTACAGCTTTAAAGATATCATCAAATGGAGAAAGGTGACCTTTTTTGGTAATGTAAAACTCAACTGGTTTGACATCTAAATAGTCAAAATATCGTTTTTTTAAATCCGTATAAGCTGTTGACGCGCAATAAGATTCTAGAAAGGCATCCAATTTCTTTTTCAATTCAGGACTATTTATCCGCAAACCGAAAGCAATTTTTTGTTGGAAGGACATGCGTGTATCAATATTCAAGTTTGGGTGCATTTCCTTACTGATTCGCGCCAGATTTTCATGAGCCACAGTGAAAGGAATGACGTTATTTGCCACCATTTCAATTAAATCTTCCGTGATGGGGTTTTCCGTTTTGTAACGAATGTTAATTCGTGCTCCGATTTCATCCTGTAGATCCGTTAATCGCCTTGAAAAAGGAGAGTTTTTACGCACACACACCGCTTGATTAGCGAGTTCAGCCGGTTCTTTGATGAGTGTATCTTTGGATTGTTGAACCAACACTTGATGCGTATAGTAGTATGGCGTTGAATAGCGAAGATGGTTTTGATCTTCGAGCGAAACAACCAAGTTGGATGCAACAATATCACCTTCACCGTTATTTAAGAGTTTCTGAAAGTCTTTGGTGTCAGTAATAACCTTTACTTCCATTTTTAGACCTTGGGATTTACAGAAAGAATCCATAATCTCATATTCGAATCCCAAGCGTTTTCCACGGTATTCAAAATAGGACAAAGAGCTATTCTCCGTAAGGATGGTTAGCTTTCCTTTTTTCTGAATTTCTTTGAAGTCAATTTTCACTGCGGGACCAATGTGTTTGCCCCCACAAGAAACTAATATCATAACAATCAATAAAGTAGTCCATGTTAAACGCATGTGCACTTTTATTTTTTTAAATGCTTCTATACGAAAGAATTAAGTTAAAGTTACATTCATCTCGAACATTTGGATTATTTCAAAAATAAATAGATATTTGACATTCAAATGATTGTGTATGAGCAATGAACAAAAGGAAATGTACTCAAAAGTCGTTCGAGCTGGAAAGCGCACGTATTTTTTTGACATTAAGTCGACCAAAGGAAATGATCTGTACATCACACTAACAGAAAGCAAAAAATCGTTTGGTGAAGATGGAGATGGAAGCTACGAGAAGCACAAGATTTTCCTTTATAAGGAGGACTTTGAGAAATTCAGAGAAGGGCTGGATGACGTATTAGCAAAAATAGACGAAATCAAATTGAACCAATAATTTTTTCAAAAAGTCTTGCAAATTTAAAAAGTATAGCTATCTTTGCACTCACAAATTACCGGGGAGTTTAGCTCAGTTGGTTTAGAGCATCTGCCTTACAAGCAGAGGGTCGGGGGTTCGAATCCCTCAACTCCCACTCTGATAAAAGCACAATCGCAAGATGGTGCTTTTTTCGTTTTAGGACGTTTTGAGTTTACTCAAAAAAGGACGGAAATGAAAAAAGGACCGCCTGAGCGCAGCGAAGGAGTGCTTTTATCCACTGCACGTCTTGACAACGGGATCTGTAATCCCTCAACTCCCACTCTAATACATGTAATATTTGCGACGATATTCACACCGATTGAATTCACCGAAGTTTGTTTATTGACAAACCAAGGTGTCGAACCAAGGAGAATACCCCACCCAGATTCCTAATGCGCCACCATTGATATTCGAAGGAACATTGGTTGGCGTGGCAAATGGATTTCCACCTGAATACATTTGGTTGTATTTTTTCTCGAAGAAATTGTATTCTTTTCTACCGATCTTGGAGAATTTAACGATTACCGTATCGCCGAGTTTATAGTACCCTCTGTATGCCGGATCAGCGTTTGGATCATCAAAACTCATGGGATTTTCATAGGCAAAATCAAACGTTTGACCATTGAAGAATTTATCGTTAAAAAACGGATTAAAGGTTCTAGAGAAATTGGTCATTCCAGCTAATTTCACTTGCCACGCATATGAATCTCCACTTTGGCTTGGATCGCTCAGTTTCACCCATGAGAATCCACGGTCTGTGAATGAGCCTTCCGGCTTCCAATAAAGTGAATCAAGCGGAGTTGGATTGTAAATATTTGTTG
>CAMAPI010000074.1 GCA_945860065.1 Chryseobacterium gleum
ATGATCCTCGGTTTTCCGTCTTGAAAATTTGCTTCTTCGGAGATCAAACGTCCATGTAGAAACTCACGTCGTTCATAAAGTTTACCTTTCATGTAGGATTCGCATTTTCCCTCCAATGGCGTTTTGTAATCTCCTGCCAAATAGGTAGAGAAGACGTAATTACTACCTTTTCGGATGTGTGTTTGAAAGGTGCAATTATCTTGAGCAATGAAATGAATGGTCTGTAGTAGTACAACTTGTATAAACAATAAAAATGCGATTGACTTCATATTAGGACTTATTACACCCGAAAGGACTTTTCGTTCATTTTAACATGCTTTAAACATACTATAAATTTCTTTCACGAAAATAAACGCCCCCATCAGCAGGACAAACCATGCAAATCCCTTTCGAAGAACCTTCGTTTCCGTTTTTTTGGCAAGTTTTCCGCCGACCAAAATACCGATAACAGCTAGTAAGGTGAGTAACCCTAAAAATTTCCAATCCATCAGTGAACCTTGTGTCCAAACATCTCCTGTAAATCCGACCAACGAATTTACCGCGATAATGAGTAGGGATGTTCCAACGGCCATTTTCATGGATAATTTGCTAAACATGACCAAAGCCGGGACAATTAAAAATCCACCTCCTACTCCGACGAGTCCGGTTAGGATACCAACGATGGCTCCTTGAAACATGAGTGGATAATTATCCCATTCAAACGCTTGATGTTCTTGTTCTATTTCCGTTGATTTTCGCAACATTTTGAAGGCAGCAAATAACATAAGTACCGAAAACAACACCAACATCGCATTCGATTTTGTCAAAACAAGGTGTTCTGATGAAAAAATCAAATCAGGAATTGTTGGCAAAATCCACTTACGCGTACTGAATACAGTCAGCATGGAAGGAATTCCAAAAAGCAAAGCTGTTCGTAAATCAACTTCCTTCTGTTGCCATTTAGGCAGGAAACCTATGAAACTCGTTGTTCCAACGATAAAAAGCGAATACGCCGTTCCTAGTTCTGGTTGAATGTGAAACAGGTAAACAAGAACTGGAACAGTTAGAATGGAACCTCCTCCGCCTATTAGGCCTAGAATAAGTCCAATTAAAACCGCTGCTACATATCCAATAAGCTCCACTTATTTTAGGACTTTACTCTGACAGATAAAATCTGTCGTTGGAACGATTGTTTTAGAAATGGCAGCAAATCCACCATCTACCTCTGAGAAGTTTCTAAATCCACGTGCTTGTAAAATACTTGCAGCAATCATGCTACGGTATCCACCTTGACAATGTAAAAAGAAATGTTCGTTTGGGTTGATGTCTTTTGTCCACTCGTTAATGTATGCAAGCGGCTTGCTATATGCTTCTGACACATGTTCAGCGGCGTACTCTCCTTCTTTGCGCACATCAATCACGAGTGATTTGTTCAACTCAAACTGTTCTGCAAAAGTCTCTGGAGTAATGCGCGTCACCTGATCTATTTCTTTTCCGGATGACTTCCAAGCTTCGAATCCACCTTCAAGATAACCAACAACGTGGTCAAATCCAACACGACTTAATCGCGTGATCACTTCCTCTTCCATTCCTGGATCTGTCACCAATAATATCTCTTGTTTTACATCCCCAATCAAGGCGCCAACCCATGGGGCAAAATCACCTTTTATTCCAATGTTAATGGAATTAGGCACAAATCCTTTGGTGAATTCTCCTGCTGGACGTGTATCTAAAATCAAGGCACCAGTGGATTCCGCCACTAACTCAAATGCATCCGATGTGAGTGGATTCATGGATCGATTCTTTACCATATCAAAACTGTCATAACCACCTTTATTCATCGCTACATTGAATCCAAAATAAGCCGGAGGAGGCAAAAGTCCATCCGTTACTGCTTCTATAAACGCCTCTTTATTCGGTTGATTCAAGGCGTAGTTCATTTTTTTCTGATTCCCTAAGGTATCAACCGTTTCTTTCATCATGTTTTTACCACATGCTGATCCGGCTCCATGCGCTGGATAAACGGTAATATCATCCGCCAGCGGCATGATTTTATTGGTTAAACTCTCGTATAAAAGTCCTGCTAATTGTTCTTGAGTCATATCAGCAGCTTTTTGTGCCAAATCTGGACGGCCAACATCCCCAAGGAACAAGGTATCGCCTGAGAATAAGGAATGATCTTTCCCATTTTTATCTTGCAACAGATAACATGTACTTTCCATGGTATGTCCCGGTGTGTGCAAGACTTTTATTTTGATTGAACCAACTTCAAACACCTGTTCATCTGTTGCCACAATGGAATCAAAAGCAGGATTAGCTGTTGGACCATAAACAATTGCTGCACCGGTTTTTTTACTTAAATCTAAATGTCCAGAAACAAAATCAGCATGAAAATGTGTCTCAAAAATATACTTCAAGCTTACTCCATCTTCTTTTAATCGAGCCATATATGGTTCAACTTCACGCAATGGATCGATAATTACTGCTTCGTTTCCACTGACAATATAATAAGCGCCTTGCGCTAAACATCCGGTGTAAATTTGTTCGATTTTCATCTGATTCATTTTAATAACAGTACAAAGATAAAGTACCTATTTGATTCAAAACGTGATTAACGTCACAAATAAAAGTCGCAATCATCCCTAAAACAAAAAAAGACATCCGAAGATGTCTTTTTAAATACCATTTATCAGCGGACTATCCTTTGCCCAACATGCCTTTTTTCAAATTCTCATCCGCTGGTTTAGATCCTAGCCAAATGGAAAATAAAGCCTTCTTGAAATCGTATCCGGGAATCGTCCCTTTTACCACGCCATTTTTCGTCACTTTTAATCCTTTATCTGATGTGTAATCGAAATGAATGATATCTCCGATTTTAAATTCGTCTGAAAAGAAACTGATGAATTTCTTTTTATCCTCTGCAGAAGCTTTGGAAGTAGCATTTGCAAATCCTTCGTTTACCGATTCAAGAAAACGATCTCGTGTCACACTGCTGGAGATAATTTTGATGTGAATCGCCATTTCTTCCGTTCCATAGATCACCTTGCTTGCATCCGATGTTTTCGTTTCTAAATAAAGTGCGGCAACATACAAGTCCATCCAATATTTTTCACGAAGTCCACCACCGTTTAAAACTAGTTCGTTTTTTCCGATTTTTTCAGTCAAGGGGAACTTCACCCCATTAATTGTTTTTGTTTGAGCAAAAGATTCTAATCCTATAAATAAGAAAAGAAAGAATAATACATTTTTCATAATTTCGATTTTGGTTCACTCAAAAATAAGGATAGAAAAGTTAATTTCCAAAGTTATATTAATCTGACCACTCATTTGGATCCGAATTTTCTTCAATTAGTTTCTTCCAATTGTAATTTAAATCCTCGGTATCCTCAATAATAGACATGTAATCTTTGTTGTCGATATCGTATCTTAAAATCTCTTCTCCAGTGTACGCCTCGATCGCATCTAAAAACTTCACTTCTTCCTCACTACAAAAGGACAAGGCTTGTCCGGTCTGTTGTCCACGTCCAGTTCGACCACATCGGTGAACATAATTCTCCGGGGAATCAGGTAAATCGTAGTTAATGACGTAATCCATATTCGGAATATCAATGCCTCGACAAGCGACATCCGTCGTGATTAAGACTTGATTCTCTGTCGAACGAAATCGATCTAAAATCGCAAAACGATCTTCTTGTTCTTTGCCTCCATGCAAGGCTTCAGCCTTCACTCCTACCCGTTCCATCGCTGAAACGACACGCTCTGCACGGACTTTGGTGCGGACAAACACCAAGAATTTAAAATCAGGGTATTCTTTGATCATGTTTTCAAGGAAGAATCGTTTGTCGTCCATTTCAATAAATGCAACCGCATGTGTGACATTCTTCGAAACGGGATTCTTTGGAGAAACTTGAATGCGAATAGCATCTTTCACCACATCATAGGCTAAGGATTTAATTTTCTTAGATATCGTTGCCGTAAAAAATAAGGTTTGACGATTTTTAGGGATTTTCTTTAACACATCATGGATGTCCTTCGTGAACCCAAGGTCCAACATCAAATCTGCCTCATCTAAAACAAGAATTTCCAATTTGGAAATATCAATGAATCCCTGTGCAATTAAATCGAACATGCGTCCCGGTGTTGATACCAAAACATCCAAACTACCTTTTAAACGATCAATTTGTTTTTCCTGTTCAACGCCTCCATATAGTCCTAGGACACTAACCGGAGTTTTTGCGGCAATTTGCACAACAACATCCGAAATTTGCTTCGCTAATTCTCTTGTCGGAACTAGTACTAAACCACGTATTCCTTTGTATGAACCTCGTTTTTTTGTCGCGAACTTATGAATCATCGGAATAACAAATGCCGCCGTTTTACCCGTGCCTGTTTGCGCTACCGCCATGACATCCTCACCATCTAAAATATGTTTTATGGCGCGGTGTTGAATATCTGTTGGACGCTTGAATCCGAGGATATCGAGTTGGTCTTTTATTTCATCTATAAGGGAATAGTCCTTGAATTTCATGTCACAAAGGTAAGCATGTTTATGTTGGAAAACGCCATCACTAAGTCAATTGGTTTCGGAAATGAACCTTTTACAACAACGGATGTAAGCAAGGAAAAATAGACAAACCTGAAAAGAATCTTCTTATTAACGGCATTAGCGACTTTTAGTTGGAAAGCGCAAGCCACCGAAAAAGACCTCATCAAGGCAAGTTTAACCGAAGTAACCGTGTATTCGCAGGGAGCTCAATTGCACCATAAGGCAAATTACACAGTAAAAGTTGGCATAACAGAAGTCAGTATTGAAGGAATTAGTCCACACATTGATCCGAAAAGCATTCAAGTGAAAGCGACAGGTAATGTCGTGATTTTGGATTCAAAATATGTTTTGTATTATCCGCAACCGACACAAATAACGGAAAATGGAATTCCCTTAAAAATCAAACGCAGTATTTCCTTACTGGAGGATTCCTTGCGTTCTTGGGGTTTCGACATACAAGAAATCGATGATGAAATCGGCGTCCTGAATGCCACTAAATACATCATCAGCAACAATGGTTCGATGAAAGGAACAGGAAAAGTCAATGATTCCATTCTTTTATTGAAGTCCGCGGTGGACTATTACGCATTGAAGATGAATGAAATCAATAAGAAATTATTGGGTTTACACCGCAAAAAAGCGCTAAAAGTGGACACCAAACAAGAAATGGAAACGCGGTTGGAAGAACTCCGAAATTACCAAAATAGCAACGGTTTGAAACCACAAGAAAACAAAGCTATTCCGCGCATTGTGATTACGCTATCGTCCAATGAAATAGTCAGTGGAAAATTGAATTTCTCCTATGTGGTTTCACAAGCCGGCTGGACACCTCTCTACGATTTGCGCAGTGATTCTTCCACTGGAAAAATCAACTTAACGTACAAGGCGCAAGTTCACCAAAATTCTGGTTTGGACTGGAACGATATTCGCTTAAACATTTCAACGAATAATCCATATGCGAATAAAACGAAACCGGAATTGAATCCTTGGTACATCGATTATCAAGCGGCTTATGGAAGAAAATTACAAGAAACAACAGTGTGTTCGGGAACAAATGCTGGACTAATCAATACACAAGCGATGAATATGGGATACTCTTTTACTCAAAAAGAGTCAAACATGGATGATGCCCTTAGCGCCGCAAATTTCACGACAGTTGTCCAAATGCTCATCGCAGCCGAATTTAAAATCGACCTTCCCTACTCGATTCCATCAAACAACGATCAACACATGGTACTTATCAAACAAACAGACTTAGCGACTACCTTCAAGTATTACGCGGTTCCGAAATTGGATCCAGGGGTTTATCTTGTCGCTCAAATGACCAAATTGGATGAACTTCAATTGATTCCAGCAAAAGCAAATATCTTCTTTGATGGCTCATACATTGGAGAAACGTATATTGATCCAACGCGCATGGAAGACACCTTGAACTTGTCGTTAGGAAAAGACCCAAACATTGTGGTGAAAAGAACCCTGTTGAAGAAAGAATGCAAGGACAAAGTGATTCAGGACAAACGCGAACGTACTTTTGCTTACTCCATTGAAGTTCGCAATAGCAAATCGAGTTCGATTGACATCGTGATTCAAGATCAAATTCCAATCACACAAAACACCGACATCACGATTGAGTATGCCAACTTAGCAAAAGGACGCTTGAACGAACGAACCGGCGTGATTGAATGGAGTTTCAACCTGAAACCGAAGGAAAACAAAGTCATCGATTTCGACTACAAGATCCGCCATTCAAAGGATAAAGAGATTAATATATAAACGAAAAAAGTCCCTGACAGAATCTGTCAGGGACTTTTTTATTATATCGTTGAATTACTAAATTAATGACTAGCCACGTACTTTCTATATTCCATTTTACTGGAATCAAAGGACATAAATTTCGCGAGTGACGTTGCGTTTTCGCGGTCAATTAAGCGATCTGACAAAAACTTCGCTACCTCTAGTTTGTTTTCATCGAAGGTATATAACTCAATGATTTTCCCTGCTTGTTCGGTTGTTAAACACGTGTTTTTCAATGCAAGTTTCACCGCTTCTACACGATCATCTTCAAAACTTTGATCTTTCAGTTCTTCCAAAAATGTAGGCAAAATGTTTAGTGTTCGATTACAAGCGATTAATGCTCCTGAAGTGTTCACATTTGCCTGCGTATTGATTTGGTTTTGTTGATTATTGGCAGTGTAATTTACATTCCCGCCAGTATTGGATGTTGTGGTAGTCGTTGTGGTAGTAATGGTCGTTTGTCCATTGGTTTGTTGCGTATTAATTCCACTGGTATTCACGTTCATGTTTACATTGGCGTTTGGATTCACTTGTTGTTGCTCCATTCCGGTTGCATTCACATTCATATTCACTCCCATATTCCCATTCTGCATATTCGGATCTATTCCGGAAACGTTGATGCTAATTCCAACATTTCCATTTTGCATATTCGGATCCATTCCATTTCCAGAAACATTCATGTTCAAATTTGCGTTTCCGTTTTGTGTGGACTGTGTTTGATTCATGCCATTGGCGTTCACATTCATGGATACCGAACCATTGGAAGGAGTTTGAACGTTTGTATTGGTCGATCCGTTAGTCGTTGTTTGAACCGTTGTCGTTATCACTACAGCATCCGAATAAACGGCTGAATCAGACGGACGATAAATAACTGCTCCTGGTGTTACAACTCCTTCGGTGGCAACTAAGCTTACTAATTGTAATTTACCTTTCCCTTTTTTGAATGTAATACGCGTAGTGATGTCGCTTGCCTCTTCAATGAAGATATTTTTATCCACGTCAGGCGTTTTTCCATCAGAAAAAATAATTTTCAAGGAGTATCCTCCGTTTTTAATTCCAGAGATATACACATTCGTTTGTGGCTGAGAATTTTGTTTGATGCCATTCAAAATCGCATAGAACTGTTGTCCACCATTATTGAATATGGTCAAGTTACTTTGAGCAATCGAAAAAAAACTCACTAACGTAATGAAAACGCTTAATATTAATTTCATAATCCTTCTTTTTTATCAAAAATACACAAATTTGATATGCTGTTAAAATCCCATATCAATCCTTTTCCTAACTTCGCGAACATGAATTTTGTCATTGTCGATGTAGAAACAACCGGAGGAAATACCAAAGACTCCAAAATCACTGAGCTAGCGATGTACAAATACGATGGTGAAAAAGTCATCGATTCTTACATTTCACTTGTCAATCCGGAACAAGCAATACCTGAATTTATCGTTCGCTTAACAGGTATTACTGATTCCATGGTTGCGGACGCACCTAAATTTTATGAAATCGCAAAGGAAATCATTGAATTCACCAATGATTGCGTATTTGTTGCACACAATGTCGCTTTCGATTACGGCATGTTCCGCAGTGAATTTCGACGACTTGGATTCGATTTTCGTCTTCCACACATGTGTACGGTTCGTGCTTCGCGTTACGTCATACCAGGTTGTGCAAGCTATAGTTTAGGGAAATTGTGTCGGGAAATCGGAATTGAAAATAACGCGCGACATCGTGCAGATGGTGATGCCAAAGCGACAACCGAGTTGTTTCATTTGATTTACCACAAGGATCCAAACCAACTGAGCACCTTCATTCAGAAAGAACTGAATCCAAAGTCCATTCATCCGAATTTAAGTTTGGAGCTTATCGATAATCTCCCATCGAAAACAGGTGTTTACTTGCTCTACAATGAATTCAATCAATTGATTTACATTGGCAAGAGTATCAATATTAAAAAACG
>CAMAPI010000075.1 GCA_945860065.1 Chryseobacterium gleum
CGAATACGGCGAATACGATCCAACGAAAGATCTAGATGGATACGTACTTCCGCCATTGGACCTCATGAAGGACTACGGAACGAGCGGAGCATCTGTTAGTAAAGAAGAATTGGAAACGAATAAAGATAAAATTGTTCAAACCCTTCAGCACTACAAAATTGAAATTGCAAAAATCAAAGCTACTGTTGGACCAACGGTAACCTTGTATGAAATTGTGCCAGCGCCTGGTGTTCGTATTTCTAAAATAAAAAACCTAGAGGATGATATCGCTTTGAGTTTATCAGCCTTAGGGATTCGTATTATTGCGCCAATACCTGGAAAAGGAACGATTGGTATCGAAGTACCGAATTCGAATCCAGAGATGGTGAGCATGCGTTCTTTAATTGCCTCAGACAAATTCCAAAATTTTGACGGAGAATTGCCAATTGTCATGGGGAAAACCATTACGAATGAAACCTTCGTTTTTGACTTAACTAAAATGCCTCACCTTTTAGTTGCGGGGGCTACTGGACAAGGAAAATCAGTCGGATTAAATGCCATTCTTATCTCCATCTTATACAAAAAGCATCCTGCACAAGTAAAATTTGTCTTGGTGGATCCTAAAAAAGTGGAGTTAACCCTGTACAATAAAATAGAACGACACTTCTTAGCGAAATTACCTGGTGAAGAAGACGCCATTATCACGGATACATCAAAAGTGGTCAATACATTGAATTCATTGTGTATTGAAATGGACGGCCGCTATGAGTTATTGAAAGAAGCTGGTGTACGCACCATCAAAGAATACAATGCAAAATTCGTAGCTAGACGATTAAATCCAGAGAAAGGCCACCGTTATTTGCCTTATATTGTTGTGTTAATTGATGAGTTCGCCGACCTCATCATGACCGCAGGAAAAGAAGTGGAGCATCCGATTGCACGTATTGCACAGCTTGCCCGTGCGATTGGAATTCACCTCATCGTCGCAACTCAACGTCCTTCGGTAAATGTCATTACTGGTATGATCAAAGCAAATTTCCCTGCGCGTATCGCATTCCGTGTACTTTCTAAGATTGATTCTCGAACGATTCTTGATGCATCAGGTGCAGATCAATTAATTGGACGTGGAGATATGTTGATTTCAACGGGATCAGACATCAAACGTCTTCAGTGTGGATTTGTGGATACGCCAGAAGTGGAAGAAATTTGCAGCTTTATAGGAGACCAACGTGCATATCCAGAAGCACTGATACTTCCTGAATACACACCAGAGGGCAGTGATTTAGGTGGAGACATCGACATGAATGAAATCGACCCAATGTTTGTTGACTCAGCGCGCATCGTCGTCATCAGTCAACAAGGTTCTGCTAGTTTATTGCAACGTAAATTGAAACTTGGTTACAATCGAGCTGGACGCATCGTTGATCAACTAGAAGGAATGGGCATCATCGGTTCGTTCCAAGGAAGTAAAGCGAGAGAAGTGCTGTATGGGGACATTGAAAGTTTGGATGAATTCCTGCGAACACGCGGACTCATATAAAAACAAGCTCCTCACTTAACGAACGGCCCGTTCGTTAAATAACACGTATCCGAAACTTAATTGAAAGAACAATGGGTTTTCCTGTTTGGAAAAGTAATTCAAGGTGGCTCTAACAGGTCCAATCGGCGTGTCGTAGAGCAGTGAACTAGAAGCTACCATGGAATGCGCTTGAAGAGGTTTTCCATATTGTATGGTACCATCCGGATTTTGTTGTAATTGCACAATTGGCTGAAAATAATAAACATCAAGGCGATACTCGAGTTTATTCATGATTTCAAATATGATATTGGTTCCAAGTCCAACATATTGCGTTGCACGGTATTCGGGCAAAAAGAAAGTTTGCATATCCGGAATTAAATTAAAGGCAGGCATGGAAAGTAAACTTGCCGTATAATTCGCGAATAAAGATTGACTGTTTATGACAGTCTTTCCGTGAAAACCGATATGAAATGGCCCATTCTTCAGGAAATAGGATTGAAACTCTGCCTGCAAACTCAACCATTGATGTGTTCTTTCAATCGTATCCTTTAAGATGGATGTTGTTCCAGGAACTGTTCGCTCGTAGCCATTCACATAACGCGCCTTTACTTGAAAAAAATGTCCTTCTGTGGCGAACTGTTTTTTATTTAAACTATTTTTTGTGTATTCCAAAGACAGGGATGTTCCATAAAAACGTGTGAAATCTGCGGTGTCTTTGTTGGTAAATTGATCCGATTGGTAATAGTCATCCTCCAAACTAAAATAACGCGCGTCCACGGTCCACCGTGCATTATTCCCCAAAGGTAATTTCATTTTTATTCCTCCATACACTTCGTTTTGAACAAGAAAGGAAGGTTTCACATCCTCAAAAAACGTTGCGAAACTGCGAAAATAATCCCAGCGATTTAAGGTAAAATAACCATTAATGGAAATGGGGAATGTTGAAGGTAAGACCATTTCATAGTTGGCACGCAGCGAGCCATAAAACTTACCGAAATACGACTCCGCATCTATTTTATGAGCTACACGACCGATGCTTCGATAACTCAAATTGAAGTATCCGGTATTTACCGCCCGGGATGAAATCAGTCCGCCAAAATCGGCTCGAAATTCTTTCGACTTTTTCACTTTTAACTTTAATTGAAATGTTCCGTTCGGTTTCAATTCGAAATTCGGATAGAGAAAATCAATTTGTGGAGTCGAAGCTAAACGAAAATAGCGTTTCATTAATTCCGATTCATCTAAAATTCGATGACTCCTTGTCGGTAAAATAAATTTATTTGCATACTTGAATTCATTCTTATTAATGGGCTCTGTTATAACCGATGAAACACGAATAGGCTGAATTTGACCACGGAAGGCAGCTCTTTTTATGGACAATGAATCCGGATTTTCGCGGACAGATATAAATCGTTCTAATGAATCTAGTTTCAAAAGAGTAGCTCGATAACCATCGTCAATGGCTTGTTGTACATCTTCAAAGTCAAAAGTACCAACTTTTGTTTTAGGCTCAATGATGATGCCGTCTTGACAGGGAAGGTCATAGTTTGTTGGGGTTGTCATCATGCTGGAAATCATCCCAAAGAAATCATTTTCATTTGCTTTGATCTCATTCTTGGTCACATTGCTACCAATAATAAAGTCTGCTTGAAATTGCTCGTACATGACATTCAATGGAAAATTGTCATAAAGTCCGCCATCAAAATAAAGCACTCCATTAATTCTGATTGGATTTAAATACAAAGGGAAGGTCATGGATGCACGAACGGATTCATTGAGATTTCCCTTAGAGAATACGACACTTTCTTTCTTGACCACATCTGACGCCACACAACGAAATGGAATGAAAAGTTGATCGAAATCGTTTCCAACAGATGCGCTAGTTCGCCCCAAAATTCTCAGCATTTCCGCATCAACGTAACGTGGATCAACAAACGACATGGGAATGGACTTTTGAAGAATACTATCCTTGGAAAAAGGAATATTAAACATGCTACTTGTATTGGAGTCATCGAAGAAGAAGAATTTCTTGTCCGATTCTAATTCTCCTCGGACCATTAACTGAAATGGTTCACTTAAGACATATGCTTCAATTTCTTTCGGTGAGTAGCCACATGCGTACATACTTGCTACCAAGGCTCCTGCTGAAGTTCCAACGATAAAGTCAATGGGGATGTGTCTTTCCTCTAATGCTTTTAAGACACCCACATGGGCAATACCAGTCGCTCCACCTCCACTAAGAACCAGTCCTATTTTCTGCTGCGCGAAACATTCTAAGGGCAGAATGAAAAAAAGTAATAAAATAAGAGTTAAGAAACTTCGCAAAATTCGTTCTTTTGTACAAAGTTAGACCTTATCACGAGAAAATGGAAAAGAAGAGCACGGGAAATAATGAAGAGTTAACAATTACATTAAAATGTTTATTTGGATTTGAGCAAACATTAGTAGAGGAATTAGAAGAACTTGGTTATCCAAAAGCGGAGCAACTGAATCGCGCTGTCCGCATCAAAGGTTCATGGAGAGATGTGTACTATTTAAATCTATATGCACGTTGCGCTATATCGATTCTAGTCGAGCTCGATAAGTTCTATATCAAATCAGAAGAAGACTTGTACCGTAAAGCCATGAAAATTAAGTGGACAGAGATTTTCGACGGATCAAAAACATTTGCGGTAAAGGGCGCCGTTTTCTCTACGCTATTTAACAATACACAGTACCCGTATTTAGTGGTGAAAGATGCCATTGTGGACTCATTCCGCAACGAATTCGATGATCGTCCAGATGTTGAATTAAAACGCCCACAGGTTTTATTTGACTTATACATCAAAGAAAACGAAGTAACAATCTCATTGAACACAAGTGGAATTCCTCTTTTCCAACGCGGATACCGCGAAGCGGTCGGAGATGCGCCAATCAATGAAGTTGTTGCGGCAAGTTTGATTCGCTTATCGAAATGGGACCGTAAAACGACCTTCCTCGATCCATTTTGTGGTTCTGGGACAATTTTAATGGAAGCAGCTTTGCTAGCATCCGGAATTCCTTCGAACATCGAGCGTCAACATTATGCGTTTAAGAATTTAAAAAATTACGACGAGTCCGTTTGGAACGACATCTACGACAATGCGCTAAGAAATGTCCGCTCACTTCCCTGTCGAATCATGGGGTCGGATTTATCTGATGAAATGATTTTGAAAACACGCCGCAATTTGCGTGCGATGAGTTTTGGGCGCTTCATTGAAACGAAAGTGTGTTCATTCGATGAAATCACAAAAGAAGAGGACGAAGCGATTTTCATATTAACCAATCCACCTTACGGTGAACGTTTAGCGGCAAACACGCACGAACTATACGAAAACATAGGGAACTGGCTGAAGCACACCATGACGAATTCTCAAGCGTGGGTGATTACGTCGAGTGAAGAAGGTTTAAAATCCATTGGACTGCGTCCAAGTGTCAAACACAAAGTATTCAACGGGGACTTGGAATGTAGTTTCCGCATGTTTGAAACGTATGCTGGATCGAAACGCACACATTTTCCGTTTGATGAGCAAGAGGAAACACAAGAAGAAACAGAAAATTAATCCCATAAAAAAAGCCCCTGACAGAATCGTCAGGGGCTTTTTTTAAGTGTTATCGTTTCGAGATTTCTACATACTCTCGGTCCGTTTCGCCGATGTAAATCTGACGTGGACGACCGATTGGTTCTTTGTTCTCTGTCATTTCTTTCCAATGAGCAACCCATCCTGGAAGTCTACCTAAGGCAAACATTACAGTAAACATTTCTGAAGGAATTCCTAATGCTTTGTATATGATTCCAGAATAGAAATCTACATTTGGATATAAGTTTCTTGCTTTGAAGTATTCGTCCTCCAAGGCAACTTTTTCTAATTTTTTCGCAATGTCTAACAATGGATCGTTAATACCCAATTTTGTTAAGACCTCGTCACATGCTTTTTTGATGATGTTGGCACGTGGATCGAAGTTTTTGTAAACTCGGTGACCGAAGCCCATCAAACGGAATGGATCTTCTTTGTCCTTCGCTTTTAGTACCCATTTGTCTACGTTTCCACCATCGTTGTGGATTTGCTGTAACATTTCAATTACTTCTTGGTTCGCTCCACCATGTAGTGGACCCCAAAGAGCAGAGATTCCTGCGGAAACTGTTGAGTATAAATTCGCTTGCGAGGAACCTACGATACGTACCGTCGATGTTGAACAGTTTTGTTCGTGATCAGCATGAAGAATAAATAAGGTATTTACAGCATTAACAACAACGGGGTCAATTTTGTATTCCTCCGTTGGCATCGAAAACATCATGTACATGAAATTCTCGCAATAGTCGAATTTATTTTTCGGGTACATGAACGGATGACGAATGGAATTCTTATATGCCCAAGCTGCTAATGTTGGCAATTTAGCGATCAAGCGGTGAATCGTTAAATCTTTCGCTTCTTTGCTTCTGTTTGGATCCAACGATTCTGGATAGAAGGTTGCCAATGAAGCAATCATCGAAGAAAGGACACCCATTGGATGCGCTTTCGATGGATATGCTTCAAAAAATCGTTTCATGTCCTCATGGACCAAGGTATGTTTTTTAATACCTCCTTCAAAATCATCAAATTCTTTCTGAGTAGGTAAATCTCCATAAATGAGAAGATATGCAACTTCAATGAACGAAGCTTTCTCCGCTAATTGTTCAATTGAATATCCTCTGTAATGTAGAATTCCCTCTTCGCCATCTAAGAAAGTAATGGCACTTTTTGTTGCTCCGGTGTTTTTGTATCCTGTATCCAAGGTGACGTATCCTGTCAAGTCTCTTAACTTGGAAATATCAATCGCTTTTTCGTTTTCAGTACCTGTAATGACTGGAAGTTCGTATACTTTACCGTCAAGTTCTAATTTAGCTATTTCACTCATTTTTCTTACGAAATATTTATTTGGTTTATAAGTTTTGCTCTAAGTTACAAAAGAAAGGCCTAATTGCGTTTGTCTGTAATAAAATAATAACAATTTGTTATTGAAATCACTCCGTTTTTATAAGTTTGACTCAATAAACGTCAACATTAACTGAAATAAATGATTGCGTGTATTCCCACCATATATTCCATGATTTTTGTCCGGATACACAAATAATTCAAATTGCTTGTTCGCTTTGACCAAAGCAGTGGTCATATCCATGGTGTTTTGAAAATGAACATTGTCATCTGCTGATCCATGAATTAACAAGTATTTACCTTTCACGTTATCCACAAAGTTTATTGGGGAATTACGGTCGTAGCCATCTGCGTTTTCCTGAGGAGTACGCATGAAACGCTCTGTGTATATATTGTCATAATACCTCCAATTTGTCACGGGAGCAACCGCAATCGCCATTTTAAAGACATCCGCTCCTTTCGTGATTCCTAAGGAAGCCATGAATCCACCGTAACTCCAACCCATGATTCCAACGCGACTTGCATCTACGAACGAATTTTTCGCGTATTCTTTTACGGCATTCATCACGTCCTCGATTTCCAATTTTCCCAATTGCAAATAGGTGCTTTTCTTAAATTCCACTCCTTGATACATCGTTCCTCTCGGATCCACTTGGAAAATAATGTATCCTTTTTGGGCTAACAATTGATGAAAGAAATAATCATTTCCATCCCACGCATCTAACACTTCGTTGTGACCTGGACCTCCGTATACATTGACATACATTGGATATTTCTTGGAAGGATCAAATCCAATAGGCAAAATTACCGAAGCATTTAACTTCACGCCATTCGCATTGACTTCGATAAACTGTTTAGTGGATAAACGTTCTTTTTTTAATTTATCCATGAATGCTTGGTTGGACTCTAATAAACGAACGACGGATCCATCACTTTTACAAAGCTGATAAACCGGAGCTTGATTGGCATTTGAATAGGTGTGAATAAAATAATGCATTCCATTTAGGAATTCCGCTTCATTGTATCCAATTTTTGGAGTCAAGTCACGTTTATTTGCGCCACTTGTTTCCACCGAATAAATGGATTTGTGAATGGCACCTTTTTCAGCAGAACTAAAATAAATTTGTTTGGAAGACTCATCAA
>CAMAPI010000076.1 GCA_945860065.1 Chryseobacterium gleum
GTTGTTTAACTCAAAAAAGAAGAATACTGATGCGGCCATCATGGCCATTGTTCCGATAAAAAACGTAAACGCTACGTAATTATCACTCGCAATCTTTAAATGTTCCATAGTAAATAGTTTAAGTTAGCCCTACTCTTAAGGATTTTCGGATACTCCATAAATCAATTCTTGGTTGGAACTCCATCAAATTGAATATCAATTTTAAAATTAAGTTATTCGTTTTTTTAATTTTTGATGTTACGAATATAATAATTTTTTGTTTAACTTTTATGCTTTTTTGTTAAACATTATTTTTTAATATAAAATTTATGCATCCAAATAATGTGTGGAAAACTAATGCAGGAAAGGAAAACAAAAAAAATGGACACCGCGTTTAAATTACCTTGAAATGGAAAATATTTTTCTGTCAACCAACAAAAAATGACTAATAATCCAATTGCACCCGTGTTAAATGGCAAGGATTTTATGTACAATTCTCTGTTATTTGTTTGAAGTCCGGTTTTTAAGTGTCTCCAACCATTTATACTATGTTGACCGATAAAGTATAAACTGAAAGCGGTCAATAATGGAAGAAATAAACCTATGGACAACATAGAAACCGTTATGAAAAAGGGTGCTTTGCGTTCATAAATACTCCATGCAAATGCAAATGAAAGAAACGCTACAACGAGATAAGACGAGTGTTCTACCGAGAAGGGAAATTGAAAGGCGTGAAGACTAGATAGAACCTCGTTTGTTTCTGATTGATGTCCTATTAATAGAATTCCAAATAACAAAAAACCCCAAAGGATATTCTTAAAAGCATTTGATCGGTCAGGATTCCAAACGCGGAAATCACACTGACCAAAATGCCAGATGGAATAAGCTATAAATAACAGGAGTGCCAAATTTGATGATAGTGCCCAAATACCCAGAAATGCAAGCGATAAACTGATATACCTCATTACAAAACTGAAAGTCACACCTTTTCCGTGCATGCCATTTTCCAAAAGAAAATCTACCGCTCCGTGCGGTAATCCAACGGCTAAAAATCCGATGGAAAAAACAATCACTTGAACGCTTACTGAATAAGATGTTGCAAAAACTTGAATAGCAAGTAAGAACAGGGCAAGACAAAAGGTCAGAAGAGTGAAAATCAGTCCCTTACACATCACTTGTAACTCGATTCCGAGCACTCGAAGAAATGGACGAATCGGAAGTGTAAGTAAAATCCGAATGTCCTGAGCGATGTTGGTTCGTCCTTCTAAAAATTGAAATACCGATACAACGCGGTTCTTTTTAAACAGCGCACTGAATATTGGCTTACCGAGCATGGGCTGATAAAATAGTATCAATAGTAATAAACGGTCATAAAAGTCAAATCGTTTTGGACCTATTTTCATTGGAGTGATTTCCTTTTTATTCTCTACTAGTCCAGCAATGTGCTCAGCCGCTTGAAACATATTTTTAAATGCATAACCTGTACTTGGTTTAATCGCGCCTGATCGACCACCTATAGGCACCACCCCTTCCATTAGTTCACGTTCAATTTTCGCAGTGGACATCGGAATTTTCCCTTGTTCGGTGTCAATTAATTGATAAGAGCCGAATCTTTTCTCAATATATGCTGCTAAAATTGGTTCCGCTAAACTTTGTGTGATTGGTTCCGATCCAAAACGAGTCAATTCAACCAGTATCTGATTATTCTTGAGCGGTAAAACATACATAAATTGTGTAAATCCATCTTGCGGGACGTCAAAATCCATTAAATCAACACAGTCCACTTTGTCATAATTAAACTCAGGGGAAATAATATGTCCAATAAACGTTTGCCATAATATCACCTCATTTTTTTTCGGATCAGCAAAAACGGGTGGCCTGCTGTCAAATACTATTTTACCTTGCAAAACACCATCTTGGGTTTGAATCTCGACTCCTTTCTCTAGCTTAACAAGATTGGAAACAGAAGAGTAAATTCGGGAAATTTGATAATCTTTGACGATTCTACGGCAATCTTCATAAAGGGCGATACTGGAAATATGAACGTATCTAGCGTTTTCAAGAGATTCCGGATTTTGCTGATTTACACTAACTTTAGACCAATTTTCTGAAATTAGCGCATTACAGTTCTGTGCTATGTCATCGTCAAGAGATGTCCAAAAACAATAGGTTTTGTCGTTGGTGCTTTTGGAATCGGAATCAATTACAGCAATTTTTTTATTTGCTAACAAGCCACGGGACTCCAGACTACGCAACACAAGAGTGCTTGAAGCCCCTGCTCCGATAAAGATGTAGTCAAAATATCCGTTTTTTTCCAAGTGACAGTTTTAATTTATTGACTGACAATTTATTATAGCAAAATGTTTATAAAATAGCATTTAGAGCACGTATATGAAGGTGAAATCTATGGTTTTATATCACCTTAATTTAATCAATTGCCTTGATAAAGACGCTTCTTCTACTAATCCACAAAATAAATACTGCGACCAAAGCGCCAAGTACCACCGTAATTATCCGCTCCCATCCATCTAAGGAGAATGAAATTCTCGTCAAAAATGTAGCCAAAACATACCCTGAATTCCGAATCACCAAAATGGTGTTTTTCATATGACGAGCACTACTTAATAGTAGTAAGACATCTACAAATGTTAATAATGTAAAAAACTCTGTGTAAAAAATATGAGAAGGGTCACCTAAAGATATTTTATTTGCGGAGAACTGAACTAGGTCGCTAATCCATGTAGAAAAGGAAAAAATTGATAGGCCAAAAAATACAATCATTAGGAAGACAGCTAAGCGATCCTTTAATTTAATGAATTGATTACTCATTTCATATTTCACCTCCCCGCGCTTGGCATCCAAGTGATAAAAAAGCCATACCAATATAAGAATTACGATGAATCCACTAAGGTCTTTTATTAATTCACTACCTAAAAGAGTTGTGTGTCCCTCTGTTAGATGTCCAGTATCTTTAAAACAATTTCGGAGTAAAATGAGTGCCATGATTTCGAGCTGCTTCGCGACACTTTTCGTGTAACTGATGCGCAAATAATAAATCAACAGGTAAACCTCATAGATAAGCAATGAACTAAACGGAGAAAAAAGCGCTGAAAAAGGATTTCCGAATAAATTTTCAGGAAAGTTATGTATACTCAACAATCCTATTTTTATAGCAAATATGAGTGCCACATGTATAATGAAGGCGGTTATACCGAAATATAAGGTGACGCGTTCTACAAGGGACTTGAATGATTCTGTGAACATTATTTATGTTTTAATTAGTTGAAAGTAAGTATTTTCAATCAACAATTATACAATGGAAATGTTCTAGGCAATAAGAAAATGACCTCTGTTCACACAAACATGGATTCAGGACGATTCATTCAGCTAAAACACAAATGATTCAACTGAAGGAATTTTTGAATTTTAATAACTCTTAGGATTATTCTTTAGCAGCGCTTTTTGAATCCGAATCCTTCTTGTTAGACCGAATTATGATAAGTCCAAACCCGATTCCAAAAATTAATGTAATGATACCCGCAAAATATGGTAGGAAACTAGACATTTTTCGATTGATTAATCATTTTGAAAAATATGGCAAATGCCATAATACTTGGGACCCATAATCCAACGAATATCGCTTCTTGCTTTTCACCTGAAAAGAAAAGAGTTTCGGAATATACAAGGGAAAGAATGGCCGATACTAAGAATAATTTATCAGAAGTTGTTGCTTTTTTAAACATTTTTTTTTGAGAATAAAAGTACTACAATGAAATCAAAAAAGAATGATTTACTTCTTTTAATTCACAAAAAAATAATGAATCGATCATATATTTCAATAGGCATTATGACAAACAGTACTGTTTTATCAACTATTGTGTTTATCGCCTCATAATGCTTTTCAGCTCGATTCATGAAAAAAAGCGACCCGAAAGTCGCTTCTTTACTTGTGCACGTTTGGTCGATCTTACAAGCCTATAATTTGACGCACTTCAACTTCTTTTAAAACTCGTTGAACGCCATTTTTTGTCAAATACGTGCGCTGTACCAAGCGACCATGGATAGCGACTTTTTTTCCCTTCTCTCCATACTGCTCAATAAATTGAGCCATATTTCCCCATGCAAAAAGCCGATGATATTCCACCGCCGCTGTGTACCTGCCATCGTTTTTACGAAGACTTTTTTGTGTGGACAGTTGAAAACGTGCGACACGTTGACCGTTATCTAATTCAGTGATTTTGGCATCACTTCCCATATTACCAACTAAGGTAACGAAGTTTCGAATAGTGTTCATTTTTTAGATTTTAACATTTATATGACTACGATATCGTTCACTTCCACTTCAGAAATCATTTTGCGCTGACCCTTGGATTGATAAAATCGTGTGACCAATTTTCCTTCAATCGCAAGTTCTGATCCAACTTCACCAAGCTCCTCCAGGACTTTCACCCAGCGACCCCATGCACTTAATGCATGCCAATAACGACGCGTTTTCGTAACACCATTCGCGTCAAGGTATTGTTCTTTGGTAGAGAGGGTGAATTTCGCAATGCGCCTCCCATTTTCTAATTCCATGATTTTTGGAGTTGAACTAATTTTCCCAATTAAATTCACGTGATTCAAATCGTTCATTATTTCTCTGATTTTGGCGTTAACACTAAAAATTCACTTGCTTCAATGATGGTTGTAAAACGTTTCTCTCCGCTTTTAGTATCATACGATTGATTCACTAGTCTTCCTTCGATGATGATTTCTTGCCCCTTCTTCAAAAGTTTCTGAACCAAGTCCGCTAGTTTTCCCCAGGCATTGATCGTATGCCACTGTGTAAGCTCATGCCACTCCCCTTTTTTGTCTTTGTAACTCTCGTTTGTTGCCAGGGTAAATCGAGCAAGTGTACGACCGGTTTCAAATTTCACTAACTCTGGCTCAACTCCCAGTCTTCCGATCAATTTCACGTTGTTTTTTAATGCATTCATTGTTTTGTTTTTAAAAAGGTTGAAAAAATATTTTGTCGCTCATCAATTCCTTGTTTGAATTCGACTCTACAAAGTTTCTTACACACCCATTTTTTATTCGGTTGTTTGTCGCTTGTTTTCGATAATTAGTTGTTTGAAAACGACAAAATCGCGCTTTGACATCGACACAAAAAGGATTCGTGAAATTTTGAAACACAATAAAAAAAGTGCATCTTCGTTGTAGTTAAAAAATACACGCCATGAATAAGCTGAAATCGAATCTCTACTTTAAAATCGGAACCATTGTTATCATTGCGTTGCTATTATTAATTCCAACATCAATGATCCGTGGAATCATCTACGAGAGAGAATCTACGCAAGAACAAGCAATTCAAGAAGTCAGCTCTAAATGGGGCGATGCTCAAACCATTAAAGGCCCAATCATGAGCTTGCCTTTCATGCGCTATGCTAAAGAAACGGACAAGGAAACTGGAAAAGAGAAATTGGTAACCGTTCATGAGAAACTACACATCTTGCCAAGCAAATTAAACATCGTTACTGAAATGCGTCCAGAACGTCGTTACCGTGGTGTCTATGAAATCGTAGTATACAACGCCATCATTAAAGTAAGTGGCGAATTCAACAAATTAAATTTCGATGAATTAGATATTCCAGCGAGCAATTTTGATTTCTCGAAAGCTCGTTTGAATGTGGGAATCGATGACCTACGTGGGATTGAAAAACAAATTGAACTCAATTGGAATAACTTGAGTTTTCCATTCAGTCCTGGGGTTTCTACTTCGGATAACTTTTCTTCTGGAATCAATGCGCAAATTGCCTTGAGTCCGGTAGACAACCATATTTATACTTTCTCATTTGAATTAAAATTGAAAGGAAGTCAGCAGTTATATTTTACGCCTGTTGGAAAAGAAACGGATATCAATGTTTCCTCCACTTGGACCACTCCTAGCTTTAATGGTTCGTTCTTGCCAGATGAAAATAAGGTAACAAAAGACGGGTTCACCGCTCATTGGAACGTATTGAATTTGAACAGAAACTATCCGCAAACATGGGTTGGAAGTCGTTACAACATTAACTATTCAGCTTTTGGTGTGGATTTAATTTTACCGGTGGACAACTACCAAAAATCGCATCGCTCTATTAAATACGCGATTCTATTTATCGGATTGACCTTCTTGGTATTCTTCTTCATTGAGGTATTCCAATCGGCATTCATTCACCCGATTCAGTATATTTTAGTGGGAATTGCCTTGGTGATTTTCTACACCTTACTATTGTCCATTTCAGAATATTTGAAGTTCAACATGTCCTTCTTTATCTCTGCCTTAGCAACATTGCTCCTCATCTCAGGTTATGTCAAAGCGATTTTAAAATCAACGAGATTAACAGCATTCATTTCCGGTTTATTGAGTATCCTTTACATCTTTATTTTCGTGATCATTCAATTGGAAGATTTCGCTTTATTGATCGGAAGTATCGGTGTATTCGTCATCCTGGCATTGATCATGTTCTTCTCTCGAAAAATTGACTGGTACAGCATTGGAAATAACGGAAATAACCCTGCGGCTTAACGCGGGGTACTCCAAATTTCCCAACTTTTTAATGCTTGATGCTGTAACATGCTGAGTCCGTTCATGGCTGTAGCTCCATTTGCTCTTCCTCGTTTCATGAACCAGGTTTCCTCTGGATTGTAGATCAAATCAATCAGTAAATGTTCCTCACTGAGTGCTTCGTATGGCATCTCCGGTGCTGCATCCACATTGGGAGACATTCCAAGAGGTGTACAGTTGATAATGACTTTACACGCAGCAATCATGTACTCGTTGACATCCGCATACGTGAAGTGATTGCTTTCGTTTGATTCCGTTTGAGATACAAAAATCACATCGATCCCGAGGGACTTAAACACATAAGCTACTGCTTTCGACGCTCCACCCGTTCCAAAAATCAAAGCGCGCTCGTGGTGAAACGTTAAGAAGGGTTTGATGCTTTGCTGGAAACCGTAAACATCCGTGTTGTATCCCTTTGTTTTTCCGTTTTCAAACGCAATAACATTCACTGCTTGAATTTCAGATGCAAGTGGATCCAATTCATCTAGAAAAGGAATAATCGCTGTTTTGTATGGAATCGTGACATTCAATCCACCAAAAATAGGATCCTTGATCAATTCAGGAAAGTCCGAAATTTCTTGGAGCTCAAACGCTGTATAGTGTGCATCGATTCCTTGTTTTTGAAAAAAATCCGCGAAAAAGGAAGGTGAAAAGGAATGCGAAAGTTGCTTACCGATGAGTCCAAATTGTTTCATGCCTCAAAGGTATACAATTTTATGCGCTGCCATTAGTGCCATTTTTCAAATGTATATTTTTTGCTTTGTCCATCTCGGCGTTTGATTAACTTTG
>CAMAPI010000077.1 GCA_945860065.1 Chryseobacterium gleum
CGTCCTTATTGGTGCAATTCGGAGACGAAGAGAATTATTCAACGGAAGGAGCGCTGATTAGTAGGTTTAACCATACATTGATATTAAGCGAATTCTCACGAGATTCCTCTAAAGATGGACCTTTCACGGAATACCATGAAAATGGAAAAGTGAAAACGAAAGGCCGCTACAAGGATGGAAATCCAGATGGAGCATGGGTAGGATACAATTACCTGGGAATGAAAAATGTGGAATTGACTTACAAGGACAATATCATTCAAGGTTTTTACCGTACTTGGTTCGATAATGGTCAATTACAAACAGAACATTTTTACGACGTGAGCTCCAATCATCCGTTTCAACCGGCAAAAAAGGAATGGAATGAACAGGGGAAGTTTCTTTTGGACCTAGTTCTAGACAAGGAAGGTAATGGCTACATGAAAAAATGGAACGACGATGGGATTCTGCTCTACGAAACATCGATTTCTTCGAATAATTACAAAAAAGACATCGAAATTGAGAGGTATCCCGATGGGAAAATAAAATCCATCCTGAATCACTTGCCGAATGCCGACACCACCTATGTTTCATATTTCCCGAATGGACAGATTTCGATCATTCATTTTGAGGAGGGATTTAAAGAGTCCGCCAAGTCGGGGAGAAAGATTCAGAAAGAATGGTTTGAAAATGGCTTTCTTGCGCAAGAGGTAGAAATCGAGCAGACAGCTTATTTGACCTCCTTTTTGCAAAACATATATTATTCCAATGGAAATATTAAAAGTCTAGTGATTCAAAAAGAATTTCAACAAAACGAGGAGGTCAAAGGCGAAAACGGACTTAAAACCCTTATTCCTCATAAAAAGACCGATCGATACGAAGAATTATATGCTTCGAATGGCATCAAAATCCGTTCGCGTCATACCGTGGACGGAAAACTAGAAGGTCCATACCGTGAATTAGACAGTTTGGGCAATGTGCTTGTTGCGTATTCCTATGCAAATGGATGGAGAAATGGAATTTGCCGTCGATTCAACACCAAACAAGAACTGATTTTCTCTCAAGAATACGTTAAAGGTTGTTTGATCCCCTCCAAAACAGATGTCAACAACAAACGTAAACTTTCCATATTGAGCGAAACTGAGCGTTCCAATGTGTATGGATTGGCACACCGTCAGTTTTTTAGATCCGGGAAGGAACATTACTCGATAGAACAGATCGATTCACTAGCGCAATGGTATACCTACATTCTTGATTGTGCGCCCTTTTCAAGCTTCACCTTTCCAAGTATGGATGTCGGTGAGCAATTTGTGACGATACATTTTCCGGTGGGTGCTTTTCCTAGATTAATGGAAGGTGACACGACCAATCCACGTAACAGGGAGTTTTACCAAGCCTTACAAAAATTACACTGGAATTTTCCAAAGTTGGAAGTTGTGAACCTTGAATATGTTGGGAAAATCATGTTTGATGGACTATATTCCTATGCAATATTTAGCAGTTATTTCCCGAATCTTCAATCATGGATGGAATTCGGTTATACGAAGGAGAGTCCACGTGATCGGGAAGTCGATTTTGATTGGAAACGAACACATCGTCCAAATACTATTTCCATCACCCGTGAAAATACCTGTTTGATGCGCGTATCCATGACCATTCCAGCAGGAAACATTCCACTATTGATTTACGCCGATGGGGAAGTTGAAGTGGAAAATCAAGCATATTCGTCCGACGATTTATTAAAAGACAATAATCAAATGATCCATGAAATTGGCTGGGACTAAATTTCTCGCTTTACTCATAAGCATCCTGTTTTCCGGGATGAGTTATGCGGATTTACGCATGCCTGAATTGGCTATGCAATTGATTTTAAAGAAATCAGTACATCAAAACCGCGAAATCATTCAGTTCGAAGTGAAATTCACCAATCAAACGGATCGCGATTTAAGTATGATCATTCCGGGAAGTCAAAACAAAGGACAACGGATCCTTCAACTTCAGGTGTTTTCAGTGAATAATGCCAGCAATTTTTACACGAAAGTTTTTGAGAATCCCTTGGAATTAGAAATGGATATATCGGTCATCGGTTCGGTTTATTTTAAACGCTTGAAAGCACGTGAATCTGTGAGCATTCCCTTGTTTGTCAACGACAGCAGCAATGCACGGAAGTATATTTCTTCCAATTATGCTTTTCCAGATTTTCCAGATGGAAGCTATGAGGTAATTGCGCATTACAATCCCTTTGGTGAATCTTTAGCGCCATATGTTTTTCAAGCCTATGATGACCATGGACGCACCATTGGTGATTCTTTGTATCCCGAAAAAATGCAGATCGATGCGTACGGAATTTATAGTAACTATGTCCAATTGACCATTGATTCTCATAGGGTCACAACTTCGGAAGAAGCCGAACAAGGAATATGTTCAAGTTCTTGTCACTTTTGTCGTCACATTGAAAAGTCGCAATGGCATCGCGTCAAAAAGGACATCATTCGTCGGGTAGATGACATTGCCCAACATCGGAAAGTATTATTCCTTTTCGATGGTCCAGATGCCGTTTTATCGAGTTTACCATCCTATTATTCGCGGCAAATTGTTTTAGAAACAAAAAACGGAATTGTCTACAAAGAATTAACGTGGCAAATCGGTAGAATCTTTTCATTGAGGAGTACCATTCATAAGTGGTGCTATTGGATTTTTCGCTGGAATGCACCCATGCGCACATCCTCCACTAAATACTTTCATTTAATCTCTGTGAACTAGGCAACAATCGCAACATCGAATGTACCAGCTGGAACGTACTTCTTCCAATTAGAAGTTGGTTCGACGGTTTATACGCAGAAAGTGATCAAATAGGATTTAATCCATTAGACATCATAAATCCCGACAGAATCGTAGGGATTTTTATGCGATGTCGATTCCGAAGGTTGTGAGTAATCCTGCAAGTCCATCTTGGCTAAATTTAGCGCCCTTCATGCGGTTGTTCGAAGGATCAATGATGTATCCCTGTGCTCCGACGAAATTTGCTTTCTCCAGGTTACTCATTTGAAAAACGGATCCTGATAAATTGCATCCATCAAAAGAAACAGCTTCTAATCCACTTTCGGTAAAGTCCACTTCAATTAAGCGACAGTCCGAAAATTTTGAGCCTTTCAATGGACATTTATAAAAGAATGAATAATCTAAGTTACATGTCTCAAATGTACATTTCAGTCCGTATGGATTGCAGTCCTCAAAATGAATCCCCATCATCTTGCAATCACGAAAATAGGCATCGCGAAAAGATGTTTTTTTACTACGAATGGAACTTAAATCGCAGGAAATGAATTCACAATCAACAAAAGTGAAATTGGATAAATCCGCCTTGTTGAATGAACTTCCCTTAAATACACAATTTTCGTACTCAGCCAGAGCTAATTCTTCACCGCTGATTCCTTCAAACGTTTGATCGGTAACGTAATCCATTAATGTAGGCGTTGAATGAGCAGGTAATGATCAAATTCAATGCGAATCATGAAAACATCGGGATTCTGAGCAAAGGTAATCGTGCCGTCAGCATTGATGCTATGCACTGCTGGAATTTGTTGTCCGGCTAGGTTTAGGGCTTCGATGTTCATTACTTCGAAAAGTCTAGTTTGACAAACGAAATCACCTTGTTCATTTTGATAAATGTATGGCCATTGTGTCGTGATGTCGTCTAAGGAAACTGTATTCACGGTGATTTGTTGTTGAACCGTATCCATTCCACATGCGCCACTTGCGAAGAGCGTTACAGTGTATGTTCCTGCAACATAGGTGTGTGTTGGATTTTGTCCAAATCCGACAGGACTTCCGTCCCCAAAGTCCCAAACGAGGTTTCCAGGTGAACTTGTCGTTGCAGCGAAAAGCACATCGTATTGATTGATACCAGCGACAAAAGAAGCATTGAACAAAGAATCATGGTGGACCAATTTCCACGTTGGGATGCTGTCTAGAACGACACTGCTCGCTACTTGTTGTAGAATGGCACAGATTTGTGGATTTAATCCAGCAGTGTAGCTCGCACCAACGGACGACTTTTGAAACAAGGAACTGTAAAACGTACAAGCCGCTAAATAGGATCCTTCCAGGCTAGGGTGGGAGCCATCTCCGGCGTATAAGTTGATTGCTGGATAATTGTCACGCACATATTTCCACGCAACACCGACAGGTGAAACGGAGGCGTTCGTTGAATCAGCGATGCGTAAGTATGCATTTCGCAAGCGGGTATTCATCTTATCAAAGGTATTGATGGAATCCCATTGCGGATCTCCAACTTGACGTCCCCAAGTCATGTAGTAATTCACTTGCGAACAGCCATTAGAAGCGTAAACACTATCGGCTAATTTTTCAGCAAAAGGCAAGGTTTGTGAATTCACTTGATCGTAGGGAAAACTAGGTTCCTGACTTTGACCTTGAAGCACAACAAAGTTCCATGGTTTCGCATGAATTTTATCATAAGTTGTTGCATCGTTGGCATGAGATTGAAGGGTGAATCCACCATTCATTTTGCTGTCCATGAGGATGTTGTCACCTAAAGAGTTGGTTAGCTCCTGAACCATTTGTGGGAGGTTGTTGACACTGAGGTAGCTATTACCAATAAACAATACTGAAATGCTATCTTGTGACCAGGAAAGATTGAGGGCCGCAACAAAAAGGAAACTAAGGAATGTTTTCATACCTCAAAACTACGAATTTTATCCTAATTCACTCTTTTCTTAAGTGTTTGAAAGGGCTGTTAAAGCATAAACCATGGGGATTTTATTCACTAAATGTTTTACTTGAAAACGATTTGGTTCCACTTCAATTAAGTCATTTAAACAATCGTAAGGGGAGAAGGGGTATTCCGAGAAATGATTGATGGTTAATCCAGCTTTTTGAAGCGCTTGGTACACTTCACTAAGTCCATGATTCCAAGTGATGGTCGTGTCGGTGATTTGAATTTCCTTGTCAGCATATGAACTGGACACTTCTTCTACAATCGGACTTTCCTGAAAATAATTATAGGCTACCTGTTTAAAATCATTATCGAACATCCAAACGACTGGATGAAAGTCAACGAAAATGAGTTTTCCACCGGGCTTTAATCGTTCGGCAATGACCTTCGCCCATTTATCCAAATCGGGAAGCCAACCAATGGTTCCATAAGTCGTGTAAACGATGTCGAATTTCTCTGAGAGATGTTCCGAAGTGCTGTATACATCGCTACAGATAAATGTCGCCGCGATGGCTAATTCCTTTGCGAGATTTTGAGCTTCGTGAATGGCTTTATCGGAGAAATCGATACCTGATACCTCGGCTCCCATGCGCGCGAGTGAAAGCGTATCCTGTCCGAAATGACATTGCAGATGTAGGATCTTTTTACCTTCGACATTTCCTAATAGAGCCAATTCGATTTCTTTCAAGGAACTTTCTCCCTTTCGGAATGCGTCCATTTGATAAAAGTCGGAAGTTAAGTGTCCAGCAACACGGTTATTCCAATTCTGACGATTTAATTCTAAGTAATTTTCTTCCACTTTTATGATTTTATACAGCTTAATGCGTGCTAAAAAGCCCAATAAAAAGGATAAAGCCCAATTTTTTCATCAGGTGAAGGTACAAATTCTGTTCTGAATCTTCAACCACCAACTTTTCAGCCAATGAGTCGAATCAATGAACCAAATGACTTAACAATTTTATCATATGCTTAGTCGAATTAATTCGGATAGTTAATGTAAATTTGTTCTGAAATTCGCATTGACATCCTTGAGGTGAACTATAGGTTTGCACCGAAACCAATGATGAATGGAAAGTCGAACGAAGACAATGAATAAGGTTCTAGTATTGAGTTTGTTACTGCTCTTTTCAAAACAATTGAATGCGCAGCAGTTAATCATCAATGAAATTTCTCAGGGAACAGGCTCAAGCGAATATGTTGAATTTGTAGTGATCGGAACACCGACATGTGTCACCCCGGTTCCAATTTTAGATTTACGCAAAGTCATCATCGACGATAACAATGGTTATTTTGCTACTGGTTCCGGAACAGGAATTGCTGGAGGAGCCGTTCGCTTTGCAAATATCCCATTCTGGCAAAGTATATCACAGGGGACTTACATTGTGATTTACAATGATGCAAGTCCGAACACAAGTTTACCAGCAGACGATATCTCCACCACAGATGGTAATTGTCGTTTAGTCATTCCATCAAGTTCTATGTTACTGGAGAAAACAACGGTGAGTCCAACAACCACTAATCAAGCATATCCACCAGATGT
Source organism: Chryseobacterium gleum (assembly GCA_945860065.1). Classification (GTDB taxonomy): domain Bacteria; phylum Bacteroidota; class Bacteroidia; order Flavobacteriales_D; family Crocinitomicaceae; genus UBA952. The sequence goes on from CAMAPI010000077.1 coordinate 6,252, forward strand.
AAACTGGACGGCGGGTGGATCTTGGTCGCCACTAGCGATGGCCAATACAGACGATTCTTTTCAAGTACCGAATATCCCATCTACTGGCGTTCCTTTTCATAGTGTGAGTTGGGGAAATAACATCAATAATGCAATTGTATATTTTGCTGGGTCAGCGGCGGGAAAAGTATTTTCGTTTACGAACACGACTTCAAATGATTGGAATTTAGTGGCCAATTGGACAAGTTCAGCCGTAGCGACAGGTCAAACACCAGGAATGGCGAACAATGCAGCAAATGACGCGTGGATTGGAAGCATGAATCCACTGTGTAGTATGAATCCAGGAATGACGGTTACGCCATTTATTTTAAACGAAACATGCGTGAATGCGTGTGATGGATCCATACTCACGAGTGTCACAAATGGGCTCGCACCCTACACGTACAGTTGGTCAAATGGAGCGACGACAAGTTCCATTTCGAACGTTTGTCCAGGTACGTATACGGTAACAGTTACTGGAGCGAACGGTTGTTCCACTATAGAATCATTTACCATTACAGCAGGAACGGCAGGATCGAACGCCGCAATTTCAGCAGCTGGACCCTTTACGAATCTAGATGCAGCGCAACAAATTCAAGCCTTAAACGCAGGAGGAGTATGGACATCCACTTGTGGAACATGTTTGTCATCTAATGGGATATTTAATCCACAAATAGCAGGTACAGGATCATGGCAAGTGTGTTATCAACTAGGATCAGGAAACTGTGCGGATACACAATGCATTACGATTATTGTGACGAATGGATGTACACCACAAACAACGACGGAGTCCTTAACGATTTGTCCA
>CAMAPI010000078.1 GCA_945860065.1 Chryseobacterium gleum
CCGTTGTTTTCGTTGATTGGCTTTGTGTGACGGCAATGTTGTCGTGATCTAGGTGTCGAATCCAAGGATATAACTGGTTTGCTGTGACTTGCAAGGTCTCAGTAGAACTCCACCAGTTCGCATACAAACCCATTCCGCCAAAACCGCCATAATACCAGCGGTAACCATCTCCAAGACCGGAAAAATTGCTGTAGTTCGTAGCGCCAGTATTTGGGGTTTCCCAATGGGTTGTTCCCATCTCTTTCATTTCGCCCCCCGCCACCTGCAATCCTCCGAGGAAAGTGGTTAAAGTAGTCCACTCAGCGTCTGTGGGTACATGAAAACCTGTTGGTGCTAAAACCTTGTTTGGTGTTGATGAGATTGTGTCATGTATTCCCGCCACTGCATACCAATTGTATAGCTTACCGTAGATAGCACCGTTAGCTGCATTATTGTCGAAGTAGCACCATGCTCCTGTGGTTAAGTTTGCCCATTGAGTGGGATCGGTTACTTGTGGAATTACGGTACCGTCGTTGTAGTGAGCGACATTTAAATTTTCTTTTACCCATTCCTGGGTGTCGAGTATAACACTATTGTATATGTTGCCATCGAAGTCAGTCATCCCATTTCCGGGAAGTTGACCAAATATATTTGTGGAGGCAAACAATGCGGCTAACAATAATTTATTTTTCATATGTTAATTTATTCGGTTATTCAAAGGGCTTTTCAGATATACTTTTCAGAACAACCGTATCGGGGCATTCCATTTTTCTGAATCTGCTCTTAAATAAATGTTTGTCAGCAATTTAAGAAATACTTTTAATACAAATGCGTATCATATCACAAATAATAACAATCAGTTAATATTTACAGAGGAGCATTAAGCCTTTACTCTGTGCATTGCCAAACCAATTAATTCCTCGCAATGCCAGTTGCCCTCGTCCATCGGACAATCGCCTTTGGCATTCGTGCAAAGCACATTCGTCGATCACGACATTCATCCCTTCTCTTAACTTTTTGAGAAAAAATCGAACACTGCCCTACAAACCTCCGCTATAATCCTTTCATTCGTCTCTTCGCTTTCGTAAGAGTTGGTAACCAAAACGCTTATGATGAAATAATGTCCATTCGGAAGGAACACAACTCCCCAATCGTTTGTGGCGGCTGTTAATCCGGCGTCATTCGTTCCTGAAGAGCCCGTTTTGTGAGCCACAACTGTTCCTTCGGGCAAGAGTCCTTTCAGACGCTTTATTCCGGTGGAGGTTTCTTTCATGGTTTGCCAGAAGAAGTTGTAGCTCGAATTGGAGAGCAAACTGTTTTTATTTTCATAGAACAAGCGCAACGTCTGAACAGCGGAGTTCGGCGTAATCCAATTCTGAAACATGTTTTCCCATTTCGACTGCATGGTGCGTTCGTTGTATGCAAATTGAAGATCTTGAATATTGTTTTTTTTGAAGTAAGATTCCACATCCTTGGGAGAACCCACCATTCCAATTAAAGTATCGCAAGCGGTATTGTCACTGTGCGAAATACAATACTGAATCAGTTGCGCAACAGTGAGATCTCCTCCATTGGGAAAATCTGTTCCAAGCGGATTCCAATACGCATCAACAGGCAAGTCGTCTTTGGATATTTTTATTTTCTGCTCAAGACTAAATTCGCCGCGATCAATTTTGTCAAGCATTGCCAGACCAATGTGCATTTTGTAAGCGCTCTGAGTAGGGCAGTGCATATTCCCATTGATCGAAAGGGTATCGTTCCCATTTTCTCCTGAAATAGAAATTCCCACCACCGCTTTTTTATCGGCCAAGATTAGTTCAATCTGCTTTTTCAATTCCTTTGTCCGATCTACCTTCTCCGCAGCTTCGACAGGAGCAGGAGTTAGGACAAAAAAGTAAATCACCGCCCACACAACTCCGAAAAACAACCCCAGATAAACGGTATTCAGTTGCTTCTTCAAATCACGTTTAACGATCAATCGGAATAGAATCCAAAGAATGAATAATGTTGCAAACGCGATGGGGAGGTAGATGCGAGTCATTGTGTTGATAGGCTAACGTTTTGCGTGTAGGCGATGTTGCCTTGTGTTAAGCCTGCGGCAGGGTTATGGCGCTTGCACGCTGTTTTGGGATGGGCTATTGGAGCATTATTTTTCGAATGTCAATCGTGTTTCCTTGTGTGTCAATTAAATGGACGAAATAAAGACCGTTTCCGCCCCAATTACTTAAAGTTAAATAGTCGCTTTGTTGAGAAATGTTTGTTTGAAAGACTTGTTGGCCAAGTGAGTTATCAATTGTTAATTGATATCCATTCATCAATGCAAAGTTCCCGTAATCAATTGTTATATGATCATTCGCAGGATTAGGAAATATTTGGATTGTATTAAAATTGTTTGGAGGTGTTAAGCTTGTAATTGTCGTGTTAATTATTAGTGTGTCAGTTACTGAAATGAAGGTTGTAATTGTATCATTGATTGTAAAGAGACACGTGTCAGTGATACTAATTGTAGCGACATTAGATGTGTCAACGCATACGCCCGAAGTTGAAATAACTCGAATCGGTTGATTGTGTTCTGATAATTGAACATTGGAAATTGAAAGTGAATTGGTATTTACTCCTGAATAATTGCCGTAATTATTCAATGGAACATAACCTTGCCCAAAATCACTTTGCCATTCAAAGCTTGGGTTTGGGTCAGTTAAAGTAGCAATAAAGTTAGCGGTGCTACCGGTTTGTAGTTGACTCATAACAGGTGAAATTGACAAGTTATTCGAGCAGGATTGAGCGTTATAAAGCACCATAACTTCCTGCTGATCGAGTGCACGACTCCAAATGCCAATATCGTCTATTTTTCCTTTAAAATAGCTATTGAGACCAGTTGCATTGTTGTTGGCTCTTCTTCCAAATTCAACATTTGTATTTGAATACTGAATAGGTCCATTTTGAGATATTGTTGATACGAGATTTCCATTGTGATAGCATTTCAATTCATTCCCATCATATGTGCCGACTAAATAAACCCATTGGTTTAAAAATGAAGCCCCTGTTACTCCGGTCCATTCATATGAGTTGCTAGTTATAATAGTTATTCCGGGGTCCCCGGTCTGATTTAAACCAGAGTTTCCAGTAATTAGTTGATAACTGGCATAGCTTGGATAAACATCTAACTCTTTATTTATTATTCCCACAAAAGGAAGGTCAATTGTTGGGTCAATATTAACCCAAGCAGCCAATGTAATTGCATTGGTTGGGGATAAATAAGAATTTTGTAATACAGAGATAAAATCTGTTAAGCCATTAAAACTATAAGAAGTATTAACATTTCCAAAACGATCAGTCGTCAAAGATGCGCCATTAACGACACCATTATTCCCATTACCACTTTCATCATTGGCATTTCCGTTAAACGGCCACCAGCCAACTAGTCCATTAATCGGAACATAATTAGGTACTTGCGCATTTGAAGTCGCTGTCAATCCAATGATGGCTAATGTTATCGTTAGTAATTTTTTGAATATCATTTTTTTATTTTCTAGTTGTTTGACCTATTGTTTGTCAGAGTATTCGTTTCTTTTTGACTCACATCAGAACTTTAAAGCTTTTTTTGTGGTGTTCCAAATATTATCTCTTGTCAAATTATTATTAACTGGGATTAAAAGTAACAATAAAAGTTACATGTAGTCAATCATAGAGTAAAATGATAGTTGTTTTTCCCTGAGCTCGCTCTGCGAGCTGCATCCGAAATGCACCACTATCAGTCGTGTTGTTTGCATTGACTTTTCGTTCGTTTGGTGGTATTGGGCTCCGTATTTAATTAGTAGGTTGCGAGGATATCATTTAGGTTTTATCCTCATACCAACTTAATTCAAGACCACTCGTTGTCTGACGGTCTGCTTTTCTCCTATGCACTCGATTACATACAACCCTTTAGCAAAGGCCGAAACATCAATGACAGTCTTTGAATTCAATAGATTTCGTTCGAATACAATCCTACCTTTTGCGTCATACAGCCTAATTGTAGTAGTCTCACCGTCCCGTGCAAACATCTCTACATTCAAGGTATTTATTGCTGGGTTGGGATACAAGGAAGTGATGAGCGATTCTCTGCTTTCTTCTGGCACAGATATGAATCCCTCGCAATAGGCCATGTCGTTGATGGCAAGTACCATTTGTTCACCTATCGATCTGCCTACATTGAGCATGGTAAGTGCATTGTTGTTGTAATGGTATCCAGCATCATCAGGCGATTCGGCAGCAATCATGTAAAATGCTTTGGAGTCGACAAATCCAACGGTGCCGCCGTATAGCGAATCATTGCAACCCACATTTTCTTGGGCCACGGCCACTATGTTCTGGATGGACTGCATCCACCAGTCCCCTGAAAGTTCATATCCTCCTTGTCCAGCACTGGCAATGACTACCGGCAGGGCTGGATTACTAAAGGCGGTTCGCACATCGTTTACCAAATGATAAAGGTTGCTCTCATATTCATTGAGGAAAGCTTCGGATGCTGCATCATTCCACCCCTGAAACCACGCAAATCCTGATATCTCGAAGTCTGTAGCATCTATCTCCGGGAATTCCGTTGCAAGATTTTCCGTGACACTCTCCACAATGTCCAACATCTGGTTATAGTATGGACCGGTGGTCCCGCCTGCCGATGGCGGTCGGAAATCTTCGGCTATGCTCACGCCTCCCCAAGCCGCTTTGATAATGAGCACCGGATCTTCGAAATATTGGTCCATTTGATGAGCGAACATCAGCTCAGGCCCGATGTAGTTTGGATTCACTCCTTGGCCAATGGTTACGTTGTCTTTGATGATGGTACCTTCATCGTTTTCAAAATGGAGGTAGACATCGTCCAAAACAGTCCATTCGCCTGCGGTCTGCAACATAGCCCACTGGCCATCGGTGTCATTTTCCATCACATCAAGCAGCGTATTGGGCGAGGGGTAGTTCTCTTGTTGCCCGTTCATGAATGCCACCACATTAGCTCCTAAGTCGGTGAGTGTCCATGAGATTTCACCACCGTATGAACCGGCTTGGTTGACGACAACATCACACGGAACACCGCTTTGCAGCGTTATGGTGGCAGTGCCTGCTGAACCGTCGGGCAATGTTTCGGTGGCCACCACCATTCCGGCTTGCAAAATATCATAGGTCCACCCGTTCCATCCGTCTCCATAATTATCTACCATATTGAAGGTGAAATCACAGGTTTCGGTGCCGTCACAAATTGGCGTGAACGATGTTATAACTGCTCCAATGGCACCGGTTGCGCCATCATAGATTTTGCCATGACCCTGCATATTGGATTGGCCGGACAACACAAAAACACGAACGACACCTGTCGATTTCACTGACTTTTGTATGTTTCTGTTGTTAATCAAACGTTGCGAAAGCACTTCCGAAGACTCAGTGGATTCCTGTGCTGTAACAAATCCACTCACTATTGATGCGGAAAGAAGAAGGAGTATTCTCAGTTGAATGTGTTTTTTCACGCTGTCACTTTTTAAGCATCTACAGCAACTAATTAAGGATGAAATCAAAATCATAATTCTATCTTTTGTTTAATTAATTAGCAGGAAGACTACTTTTTATTATTAGTTAGATTGTATTCTTCCAAATAGCGTTCTGGTAGGTTATGTTTAAGTTATTTTTTAGCGCTATAAAACTACGGTAAAACTCCTCTGCGAATGCTTGTGCAAAAGACTTGTCTTGTGGGAACTTCGTAATTGGAACTACGCTATTCCTGCTTCGTAATTGGAAAACTGGAAGTTTTATTCCTACTTCGTAATTCCTACGCTGTAATGGGAACTTCGTTTTAAATCTTCCCCTCTCTCAACTTTTCTTACCTAATAACAAACTTCCTTACCTCCACAGCATCGCCACTCAAACAACGAATGACATACAACCCAGAGGCGAGGTGATTGGTGCTGATTTCCTCAGAAACTCGTGATTGGTGACTAATAATTTTATTTCCTTTCGAATCATAAACTTCACAAGTAAACCCCTTCCCAGGCCAGTTAATTCGAACCGAAGTAGCAGTCTGATTCAACCAGAAATTTTCATCTGATTCTTCAGCAACCGGCGTGCACATCACGTAATTCAACTTCTCCCAAATCTGATCGTTCAATAAAAACGGAACCAACGAATTGTCGGGCGCATTGCCCATGCGAATGAACACCAATCCCTCGCTCGGACTCACATTCAAGAACTGCCCATCTCTGCCTATTGCGGCGTATACATCTGAAGGTGCATTTGGAAACATCATCCCCGGTATTACTATTTGTGCTTGAGGAATCATATATGAGCTTTGTCCATTCAACCACCACAAATACCCGTAGGAGTTGTTCAGGTTCTGAGAAGGCGTAATCATCTCCTGAAAATAATTCGCGTCGGTCATCAACTGATTTCCATTCCAATTACCGCCGTTCTGCATTAAGATTCCAAAGCGCGCCATGCTTCGTGCAGTGCTCAAATACACATTGTTGTAACCACTCTGGAAAAAGAACCCGTCCATTCCTGTCGGTTGCTTCAAGGCCGAAAAGACAAGTCCGTTCAACGTCTGTCCAGTCTCTCCTTCCAACACACCATCGAGCAAGGTATACGGACCATTGTGATACGCCCAGCGCGTACCTGCATCCGCAGAATAAACTAAACAATTCGGATCGGTGCAATACGGATCTGCAACTCCATCGTCTAACCCCGATGTCATCGTTAATTGGTTTCGAACCGTAATGTTATTTTCTTGAGCGGCAGTGCAACTGGTCCATCCAGTTCCCAAATAACTTGAACTTAAATCATTGATCGAAAGCTGTCCGTTTTGTTGCGCTATTCCAAC
>CAMAPI010000079.1 GCA_945860065.1 Chryseobacterium gleum
TCCAGGTGGATTATTTGGAATTAAATTAGTTTCTGATCCAGAAGCGGCTGTTAAAGCGATGGATATCGTTTACAACATCGCAGATGCGATCAACAAAATCGGATTCGGTTTGGTTATTTATGCATTAAGCAGAAAAGAAGACTAAACAAATCTACACTCAAATTATTAAGGGTAAGAATGTTCATCATTCTTACCCTTTTTTTATTTCATTGTTTTTTGAAACATTGTGTCAATGAACTTTGTATTTTAGTGAAAAATCTCAAATGGGTTTGTTTCGAGCGATTTTATGTATCATTTTTCCACCTTTAGCAGTTGCTGATAAAGGATGTGGTTCCTTTTTAATTGTATTCGTTTTAACGCTGGCAGGATGGATCCCTGGAGTAATAGCGAGTTTAATCATTTGTAGCAAGCGATAATAAGATTCATTCTTTATGAAAACCACGCCTGAACACAATCAAAAAATAGCGAGACTTTCATTCGCTTCAGTCTACCCACATTACATCAACAAAGTGGAACGCAAAGGAAAAACAAAAGCAGAATTACTTCAAGTAATCGAATGGTTAACTGGATTCAAAGAAGAAGAGCTACAAGAACTTATCGCAGAGAACGTTACGTTTGAAGTCTTTTTTGAGCGAGCAAAACTCCATCCAAATGCATCGTTCATTAAAGGTTCTATATGTGGGTATCGCGTGGAAGAACTCTTGAATCCACTGACGCAAAAAGTGCGTTACTTGGATAAATTAGTGGACGAATTGGCAAATGGAAAATCCATGGAGAAAGTGTTGAGAAACTAATTTTCAAGTATCGGCTTTAGTTCCGGCCTTGGTATAAGATAAATTCTAACTTTACCGCAAATACAAACGCCATGTCAGAAGAACTAAAAGAATGTCCATCATGTGAATCACCGTATGGATACGCAACCGGAGAAAATCAATATACTTGTCCAGAATGTTCTTTTGAATGGACTATTGAGCCAACTCCAACTTCTTCTGATGAACTGATTGTGATGGATTCCAATGGTGTTCAATTACAAACTGGGGATTCAGTTGTGGTCATCAAAGATTTACCTGTGAAAGGAATGCCCAAATCCATAAAATCAGGAACCAAAGTGAAGAACATTCGATTGACGTATGGTGACCATAACATCGATTGTAAAATTGAAGGATTCGGAGCAATGGGATTGAAATCTGAGTTTGTAAAGAAGGCTTAATACGCTATTTTTCAGATAAAAAATTTAATTAAAGAGCTAAACAATTGATTGTCTTTCTGTGTTATTGGTTTGAATATGTCGAACACAAATGAACTAAATCCGATTGACATCGATCGCATCATTGAAATGGCTTGGGAAGACCGGACGCCATTCGAAGCGATTTTTGCACAATTTGGACAAACAGAAACACAAGTGATTGCCGTGATGCGCAGGGAATTGAAACGAAGTAGTTTCATTCTTTGGCGCGATCGCGTAAATAGTGGCGTGAGTATAAAACATGCCAAAAAACGCAATCCAGAAATTACACGTTTTAAATGTTCGCGTCAAACGGGAATTTCGATGAACAAAATCAGCAAGCGCTAAATGCACTTCCCGACGAAATACGGTGAAATCCTTGCTCGAATACAGCAAATAGATCCCATTCAATATGGCGCAACACGCAATTATTTGGATGGCGCCATCACGTATCTTTCACCGTACATTTCCAGAGGAGTGATTAGCACCAATATGGTTCTTGAATCGGTTCTTGCGAAAGGATATCCATTAGCAGAAATAGAAAGTTTTGTCAAAGAACTCGCTTGGCGGGATTACTTTCAACGGTTGGGACAAGTACGTGATTTGGCTTTGGACATCAAATTTCCACAAACAGAAGTGGAGCATCATGAGATTCCATCAGCTGTTGTAAATGCACAAACGGGCATTCATGCCTTGGATTCCGCCATCGAAGCATTGTACACAAGCGGATACATGCACAATCACATACGCATGTACACGGCAGCCGTAGTGACGAACATCGGGAAAGCACACTGGTTTCTTCCTTCAAAATGGATGTATTATCATTTATTGGATGGCGATTTTGCCAGCAATCGCTGCAGTTGGCAATGGGTATGTGGCGCGAATAGTAACAAGAAATATGTGGCGAATCAGGAGAACATCAATCGCTTCGTTGGCACACAACAACAGAGCACATTTTTAGATCGTCCATACGAATCTTTGCCGCCAAAAAAGGTTCCAACGGAACTTTTGGAAACAACTGACCTTACACTTGAAACACAACTTCCAACAGTGGAAAACATTCAGGTGGATTCCACCTTACCAACATTTGTATACACGTATTATAACCTCGATCCGCTTTGGCACCGAGCGGAAGCCGGAAATCGTATTTTATTGCTTGACCCTGCCTTTTTTATGGAACATCCGATAAGTTCGAAAGTCCTAAACTTTGCGCTCGAACTCGCACAGAATATTGAAAATGTACAATTTTTCGTAGGCTCGTTTTCCGAATTAAAAGAGAAATATTCCTTAAGCGAACTTTACTTCAAGGAACATCCACTAAATGATAGATATTCGGGAATAGAAGAGCCCCGCGATTGGATTTCAACAGAAATCATAGGATATTTCCCCTCCTTCTTTGCTTATTGGAAATCTTTGCACAAAGAACTCACTCAAAAACAAGCACACGCATGATCATTGATTCCACGCACTTAAGTCAGTTTGAGAGTCGTTACCGAGCGACTCTGATCAATTCTTTAGCTGGTATCAAGCAAGCGTTTTTGATTGGGACGAAATCCACGGAAGGACTTTCCAATTTAGCAATCTTCAATTCTCTGATTCACATTGGAGCGAATCCACCTTTGTGGGGATTCCTTTGTCGACCAGATACCGTTCAACGCGATACGTTGCGAAATATCATTGAAACGGGACATTATACCTTTAATTTCATACATCAGGAGGACGCAGACAAAGCACACCAGACTTCTGCAAAGTTTCCAAGTGAGGTTTCTGAATTCGAAGCGTGTGGACTAACGGAGCTATCCGTTCATGATTTCCCTGTTCCATTTGTTGCTGAAAGTCCGGTTAAAATCGGCATGAAGTTCGAAGAAAAAGTGGACATTGCCATCAACGGAACCATCCTCGTTATTGGTAGCATTCAATTTATTGAACTCGATGAGCAGTGGATGTCCGCTGACGGATTCGTGGATTTGACGAAAGCAAAGACCTTAACTTGCGCTGGATTGGACGCATATTTTGAAAACACTTTATTGCATCGTTTGTCTTATGCTAAACCAGAGAAATGGCCGAGCAAATTGTAGACAAACCGGAAATTGTTGTCGTTTGGTTCAAGCGTGATTTGCGTTTTACAGACCACGAAGCCTTGTATCAGGCACAAAAACAAGCACTTCCCATTCTTTTAATGTATTGCTTTGAGCCATCGGTTATGCAATACCATGATAGCGACGTTCGACATTGGCGTTTTGTTCATCAGTCCTTGCGTGAAATGAATGAAAAACTGCAGGAACTGAATGCACAGATTTACCTATTTCATTCGGAGGCATTATCCGTATTCAATGAATTACAGAAGCAGTACAACATACGCACCATTTTTTCACATCAGGAAGTTGGAAATAAGCAAACGTTCGACCGGGACAAAGCTGTTCAAACATTCTGCCGCGCTCAAAAGATTACGTGGAACGAGTATACCCACAATGCTGTTCAACGTGGTGGAAACTCCCGTTTGAACTGGGAAAAAAGATGGAAGTCCATTGTGACACATCAACCTTTTCTCGTCTCAGAAACGGAGTGGAATTTACTGACCCTAGATTCGTCAACGTACCTCGAGCTTAAAGGCCAAGAATTACCAATCGAAATCACCTCCAATCATCCCAGTTTTCAACCTGGAGGGGAATCTTTTGCATGGAAATACCTGGATAGCTTTCTCAAAAAACGAAGTGTTAATTATGCCAATCACATCTCCAAACCGGCTTTAAGTCGAAAAAGTTGTAGTCGGATTTCACCCTATTTGAGTTATGGAAATATCAGCATGCGGATGGTGTATCAATATACGATGCAGCATTATAAAACGTCGACGCATAAACGCGCTTTGACCCAATTCATTTCTCGGTTGCATTGGCACTGTCATTTTATTCAAAAATTTGAAGATGAATGTCGGATTGAATTCGAACCGTTTAACCGGGCGTACATTGGTAAAGAAAAACAGAGAAATGAAGCGTATATGGACGCTTGGCACACAGGAAAAACGGGTGTTCCCCTTGTAGATGCTTGTTTACGTTGCTTGATGGAAACGGGATACGTAAACTTTCGCATGCGTGCGATGTTGGTTTCCTTCTATGTGTTTAACCTCGGTCAAGACTGGCGTGAATTGCACTTTCTTGCACGCATGTTTTTGGACTATGAACCGGGAATTCACTATCCACAAATACAGATGCAAGCGGGATTAACGGGAATGAACATCATTCGGATTTACAATCCCATCAAGAACTCGAAGAAGCATGATGCGGATGGAGTCTTTATTCGAACATGGGTGCCAGAACTCGCTGAAATTCCCTTAGAATTCATTCATGAACCCTGGTTGTTGAGTGAAATGGAACAAACGCTTTATTCCTTTCGAATCGGTGTGAATTACCCGCTGCCAATCGTCAATTTAGAAGAAACACAGCGCGCTTCAAGCGAGGAAGTTTGGGGCTTTCGTAAGGAACTAGCCGTGAAAACGGACGCCAAACGCATTTTGAAAAAACACGTCAATCCGCGCAAATGAAACAACGAAAAAAGAGCGATTTACCAGAGAAAATCTGTCTGACCTGTCAGCGTCCCTTCACTTGGAGAAAGAAATGGGAAAAAGTCTGGGACGAAGTAAAATATTGCAGCGATCGCTGTCGAACAAATAAAAATAATGCATGAAGGCAGGACTCATTTTTCCGCATCAACTGTTTGAAGAAAATCCCTTGTTGGATCACTGTGACGTATTCTATTTGGTAGAGGAACATCTGTATTTTCGTCAATTCCCTTTCCATAAACGAAAAATCGCTTTCCACCGGAGCTCCATGAAGCAGTATGAAGCGTGGCTGTTGTTGAAGGGAAAGAACGTAACATACATTTCAAGTACGGAAGAAATATCGGATGTTCGCCTTCTGATTTCTCATCTAAAAAGCCAAGGTATTTCAGAGATTTCGTACGTTGATGCAACAGATTTCTTGCTGGAAAAACGCATCTCCCATTCTTGTCAAACCGAAGGAATCGCATCAACGAAATTAATGAGTCGGATGTTCTTAAATGACATCGATTTATTAGCTACGAAATACGCTACCAAAAAGAAATTATTTCAAGCTGATTTTTATAAGCAACAACGCATTCAACGCGGTGTTTTAGTGGAAGAAAATCAGTTACCAATGGGTGGAAAATGGTCCTTTGACGAAGAGAATCGTTCCAAGTTTCCCAAGAAAGGAATTGTTCCAGATTTGAATTCTCCCAGCAGGAACGAACATGACTTAGAAGCCATTTCGTATACAGAAACAAATTTCCCTTCAAATCCAGGAAAATCCGAAGGAAGGATTCATTATCCAACTACATTTGAAGGTGCAAAGGATTGGTTACAAGCCTTTTTTGCCGATCGATTTGCAGATTTCGGCACCTATGAAGATGCCATTGTGAAAGATGAATTAGTCTTACATCACAGTGTGTTGACGCCAATGCTCAATGTTGGACTTTTGACTCCTCAGTTTGTTCTAGACGAAGCACTGAATTTTGCAGCGAAGAATGATATTCCCATGAATTCACTGGAGGGATTTGTACGTCAAATCATGGGATGGCGAGAATTCATTCGCATGGTCTATGAACTAAAAGGAGTAGAGGAACGCACGCGAAATTATTGGGGATTCAAACGAAAGATTCCAGCGTCATTTTGGAATGGTACAACCGGAATTCCACCGATTGACGATACGATTCGAAAAATCCTTGAAACTGGTTATTGTCACCACATCGAACGCTTGATGATTTTAGGAAATTTCATGTTGCTCTGCGAATTTGATCCCGATGAGGTTTATGAATGGTTCATGGTGTTCTTCATTGACGCATATGATTGGGTGATGGTCCCGAATATCTATGGCATGAGTCAATTCGCCGACGGAGGATTGATGTCCACCAAACCCTACATCAGTGGCAGCAATTATTTAATGAAAATGGGTAATTTCGAAAAAGGAGCTTGGCAAGCCACTTGGGATGGACTTTTTTGGCATTTTATGGATAAACAGCGAAACTTCTTTTTATCGAATCCGCGTTTGGGAATGTTGATCCATACCTTTGATAAAATGTCCTTGGAAAAACGCGAGTTGCATTTAACCAACGCACAAAATTATTTGGAATCCTTAGATGTCAGCTAAATCAACGCACATGAATACACAAGAACGTATAAACGAACTTATTCAATCACTTGGATTACTTGCGCATCCGGAAGGGGGATACTACAAAGAAACGTATCGAAGTATGGAAACGATGGATGGAGAACAATCTCTGATGACATCTATTTTATTTTTGCTCACCTCCGAAAACGCTTCGAATTTTCACCGTATTCAAAGTGATGAACATTGGTATTTCCATGAGGGAAGTCCCTTGACGGTGCATGTGATCGGTGAAATTGGTCACGAGCAAAAACAACTAGGACTCGATTTATCCGCGGGACAAAGTCCCTATCATTTGGTGAAAAAACAAGAAATTTTTGGAAGCGAAGTGCAAGAA
>CAMAPI010000080.1 GCA_945860065.1 Chryseobacterium gleum
ATAAAAAGTTCGAAAAAAGGCATTCAAATCATTTTCAAGCCAGGAAAAAAGGTCTTACATGAACTCCTCAAAACCCTCGTCGTTTACGGACAAGAATAGTCCTAGCTAAGCTCAAAACGATTAAAATCGTTTAAGTCTATTTTCTCAAAAATAAAAAAAGAGCTTTCGTCGTAATTAATGAAACTTTAAATCTTTAATTATGAAAACGTACCTTTTTTCATTTGAAAAGCTGGATGTATGGAAGGATGCACATGCATTGGTCCTACTCACGTACACAGCGACAAAAAAATTCCCAACCTCAGAGCGCTTCGGACTCTCTAACTGGATGAAGCAATCCAGCATTAACATCGTGACGAACATCTCGTTGGGTAGCGGTCCCGTTCCAAGGAAGGAACAAGTCGTGTTTTACCAACACGCTTATTCGGCAGGAATCGAGTTATTAAATCATGCTCTGATTGCACGAGACTTAGGTTATTTAACACCTGAGCATTGTTTGGAGTACCGAATCCACTTGGAGATGGTTACTGGAAAAATCAATGCGCTCAAAAAGAGTATTGCGGCAAAAACACTAGAGGCTGCAGCCTAAGTTTAGCGTTTGTTTTTAAGCAAAAAAAAGCCCCTAACAGTATCGTCAGGGGCTTTTCTATTTTATCGAGTAAATAACATTTCTCTGAATTTTGGCAATGGCCAAAGCTCATCTTCGACTAACAATTCCAGCTTATCAGCATGGTAGCGAATTTCATCAAAATGAGATTTTACGTTATCGCAATAAGCAAGTGCTTTGACCTCTGCATGCTCCAATTTGTTCGCAATTTTACGTTGCTCCAACATGGCATCCGATGCGGTTTTCATCTTATTCATGTGCATGCTGATTTTCTCAATGATTTCTATTTGCGCTTTTGATGCCTCTTTACCGGCCTTATCGCCAAGAATATTCATTAATCCTTGCACATTTGTTATCAATTTGTTTTGATATTCAACTGCTGCAGGAATGAAGTTGTTTTGAATCAAATCACCCATCAAGCGAGATTCGATTTGAATTTTCAAGACGTAGTTTTCGAATTCAATCTCACGACGCGCATCCAACTCACGTGGAGAAAGAACGCCCATTTCATCAAATAATTTCGCAACGTTTTTATCGTGCCAGATTTGCAAAGCACGTGGTGTGTCTTTCAAATTTGCTAATCCGCGTTTCTCTGCTTCGATCACCCACTCTTCACCATATCCATTTCCTTCGAAGCGAATTTTCTTCGAATGTTTAATCAGCGATTGCAATTCTTTCAAGATTGCTTCGTCCTTGCTCTCTCCTTTTGCGATGCGCGCATCTACAGCAATTTTGAAAACGCGAAGTTGTTTCGCCATGATGGTATTCAATACAATCATTGCCGATCCACAATTTGCGGATGATCCGACAGCGCGGAATTCAAATTTATTACCTGTGAAAGCAAACGGAGATGTGCGATTACGATCGGTGTTATCTAACAAGATTTGTGGAATCTTACCGATGTTCATTTTCAATTCCGTTTTATCTTGCGGAGTCATTTTGCCCGCCTTGACGTTTTTCTCTAAGTCGTCTAGCAATTGAGAAAGTTGACTTCCAATAAATACGGAAATAATCGCTGGTGGCGCTTCATTCGCTCCAAGGCGGTGATCATTTCCTGCTGATGCGATTGCTGCACGCAACAATCCAGCATTCTCGTGAATCGCCATAATGGTATTCACTAAGAATGTCAAGAACTGTAAATTCGACTTTGGATTTTTTCCTGGCGCTAATAAGTTCACACCCGTATTCGTGCTCAAAGACCAGTTGTTGTGTTTTCCTGATCCATTTACTCCTGCGAATGGTTTCTCGTGCAATAAGACACGAAAATTATGCTTGCGAGCTGTTTTCTCCATGATGTCCATCAACAATAAGTTGTGGTCATTCGCCAAGTTACACTCTTCGAAAATCGGGGCACACTCAAATTGATTTGGTGCCACCTCGTTGTGACGTGTTGTTACAGGAATTCCCAATTTCAAGGACTCCACTTCGAATTCACGCATAAAAGCATTCACACGTTCTGGAATCGATCCAAAATAATGATCATCTAATTGTTGTCCTTTCGCTGGCGCATGTCCAAACAAAGCTCTACCCGTCAACATAATATCCGGACGCGCATTAAACAAAGCCGAATCAATTAAAAAGTATTCTTGCTCCCACCCAAGTGTAGCGTTTACTTTGTTGACGTTTTTATCGAAGTATTGACAGACTTCCACTGCTGCAGCATCAATTGCTGTTAATGCTTTAATCAAAGGCATTTTGTAATCCAATGATTCTCCCGTGTACGAGATGAAAATCGTAGGAATACACAAGGTTTTTCCAATCACGAATGCAGGTGAACTTGGATCCCAAGCGGTGTATCCACGTGCTTCGAAGGTATTGCGAATTCCACCATTTGGAAAAGAGGATGCATCTGGTTCTTGTTGAACTAATAAATCACCGTCAAAACGCTCGATTGCTTTTCCAGGACCAATTGGTTTAAAAAACGCATCGTGTTTTTCAGCTGTTGTTCCCGTTAATGGTTGAAACCAGTGCGTATAATGAGTTGCTCCTTTGGAGATCGCCCAGTCCTTCATCGCTGAAGCCACTTGATCTGCATTTTTACGATCCAAACGTGTTCCGTTTTGCGCGGATTCCAACATCGACTTGTATGTTTCCGATGGAAGGTATTCACGCATGACATCTATGTGAAATACATTTTGTCCAAACAATTCGGACAATTTACCGTCAAATTCAATGTGTTTCGGTTCTCTATTCAACACATCTTGATACGCATTTAATCTTTTCGTTGCCATTTTGGGTGTTTTTTTGACAAATTTATTTCTTTTTCATGTATATCCTTAAATATTTTACGATTTTTTATGAACACCCCCTATTTTTTAGGGGGTAATTAACTAATTATTACTTTTTCATAAACTTTAGGTATCAATTTGTGGATATTCAGTGAAAAAACGCAATTTTGTTCTATGACAAAGAGCGAATTGACCTTTCTGTTTCAGCAATCCTTGCCGGGTGCCTTCGCACACGACACCTTTGCACCATATCGAAAAGCATTTGAAAACCAAGCAGCGTCTGTTCGAAAGAAAGCGGCAGTAGGCGTACACATCTATCCGCACGAAGGAAATTGGCAGTTTATTTTGATTGAACGCTCCGCTTACGATGGAAAACACAGCGCGCAAATGGCCTTTCCCGGTGGAAAACCAGAATCCAGCGATCTTCATTTGGAACATACGGCTCGACGAGAATCCGAAGAGGAATTAGGTATTCCATCGCATCTAGGTGAAAACATCGCAGCACTTTCCGTGGTTTGGATTCCTGTATCTAGTTTTGAAGTGAGTCCATTCGTGTTTTTACATGACGAGCGTCCACACATTACAAAAGATGACCGAGAAGTCGCTCAATTCTATGAAGTAAAGCTCATGGACATCTTGCTTCACGAATCGATTTCCAAAACAAGTATTCAGGTGAATGAGCAAGTTCGCATGACGGACATCCCGTGTTTTGTATTGAATGAGAAAATCGTTTGGGGAGCAACGGCGCTTATCTTGGCGGAAATTAAATATATGCTTCAAAGTTCCTAAAAAACAAAAAGAGGAACAAATCGTGTTTGTTCCTCTTCATGCTAAACCATGCTAAAACTATAAAACTAAAACTACAACTATGAAATGTAATTCTGTGTAAAGATAACTGCTTTATTTAGATTGACAATCATCTCATGTAAATTTTACATTAACTTTTTGTTGCCCTTGTCATTTCTCTTTTTCCAGGTGGGCCAGGAAGTTCCTCCAAGGTAAATCCCAAGGACTTTAAATTTCGCTTCATTTGTCCTTGCGCACAATAGGTGACAAAAATTCCGCCAGGCATTAGCATGTCATACATTTTTTTCAAAACGGGTAAGTTCCACATTTCTGCTTGCACCTTCGGTCCGAACGCATCGAAATAAATGAGGTCGACTTTTTCGTTAAGGTCGAGATTGTGAACTGTTTGTTCTATTTTTTTTAATTCAAAAAAGGGATTTATTTCTTGGAACTTTCCCCACTCGCTATACATTATTTTGGCATACAAAGCGATTTCTGATTCCACTTGAACAAATTCCATTTGACGCCAAATTTCTTCTTCAATGGGATAATGTTCTATACCAATGTAGTGAATCATTCGCTGATGCTTTTGCGCCCACAAAGCGGTTAACAAAGCGTTTAACCCCGTTCCGAATCCCATTTCAAAAACGGTAATGGATTCGGTTTTTTGAGAAACATAGGTCAGTCCGTGTTCAATAAACACATGAACCGCCTCTTGAATCGCGCCATGAGAAGAATGATACGTTTCGTCTAAATGTGGTAAATACAGTGTTTTTGAACCATCGGCTGTCAGACGTATTTCCGGATTTTCCATCTTACTTTTTTCGAGCAATCATGAGTCCATCGCGAATCGGCAGCAACACTTCCTCTACGCGTTCATCTGCATGAATCAAGGTATTTAGATTTCGCAACAAAACGGTATCCTTGTCATTTTCCTCTGGGTTAACGACTTTTCCAGACCATAAAACATTGTCCAAAATGATGTATCCACCTGTATTCACCAAAGGCAACACCATATCGTAGTATTCTATGTAATTCTGTTTATCCGCGTCGATGAAAACCAAATCCCAGGTGTGATTTAAGTTCGGGATGACTTCTCGCGCAGGAGAAATAATGTATTCAATTTGTTCCGAATAAGAGGACGAATTGAAATATCCCCGCACGCGCATTTCCAATTCTTCGTTGACATCAATCGTCACGAGTTTACCATCCGGAGTTAGTCCTTCAGCTAAACATAGGGCTGAATATCCCGTATACGTTCCGATTTCCAAAATACGTTTGGGTTGAATCATTTTCGAAAGCATGCTCAACACACGTCCTTGAAAATGTCCACTCAACATACGCGGCTGTAATACTTCCAGATGAGTTTCACGATTGATGCGTTTCAGCAGTTCGTTTTCTTCAGCAGTATGCGAACAGCAATATTGATCTAATTCTTGTGCAATGAATTCCATGTATTCAATTTATGGTTACAAAAGTAATGGAAATTACTTCTTTCTCTTAATGGTATGCTTGAGCTTCATCACAGCGAAATTAAATTCGATGGACGTCTCCGTTTCATCCGTATTTAAATCCGGTCCAAGTAACTCATTTAATACTCCAGACCCTTTTTCCAGTAATTCCGCCGTTATTTGTTCATCTTTGGAATGTACACTTTTCTGAACAAGCCTTGTAAATTCTTTGATACGTGCGTACGTTTCAATAATCGCAATGGTTGTTTCGGTTGCTCGTTCGCTTTTTAAGATCGTTGCCAACATATACAATCCCTTCTCCGTAAAGGCTTTTGCCTGGTATTTCGTATGCCTCCCTCTGGATGAATTGTTTAAGGACGAAATTTTCGACCTTAAAGATTTTGATTCTTCTTCGTCCAAAAACAAAACATAGCCCTCCGGAAATTTCTCCGGATTATTGCGGTATGCTTCGTTCACCCGTTTGGTTTCGATGTCATATAACGCAGCAACATCTCGATCAAACAGTACTTTTTGCTTGCGAACAAGAATTAACTTAGCCTCAATTTGACTCAGTTCATTCATTTTTTTAGGTGTTTCGAAGGTAATGGAAAGCTAAATGGGGTAAATATTTCTCTTTTAGAACGTGATATGCCTATTTTCATTGTCCATAGTTCCTTCAAATTCCTAAATTTGCAAGCAAACAAACTTTACAATGACGGTTTCTGAGATACGCCAACAATTTTTTGACTTTTTTGAAAGCAAAGGACATCAAATAGTTCCATCTGCGCCGATGGTCGTAAAAAACGATCCAACGTTAATGTTTACGAATGCGGGGATGAATCAATTCAAAGATTTTTTCCTCGGACATCAGCAAGCGACACAAAAACGTGTGGCCAATTCTCAAAAATGTTTGCGCGTTTCAGGTAAACACAATGACTTAGAGGAAGTTGGAGTAGATACTTACCACCACACGATGTTCGAAATGCTTGGAAACTGGTCGTTCGGAGATTACTTTAAAGAAGAAGCCATTTCTTGGGCTTGGGAACTGTTAACTTCCGTTTATAAAATTCCTGTCGATCATTTATATGTAACCGTATTCGAAGGCGACGAAAAAGACGGCGTCCCAAGAGATTCAGAAAGCTTTGATATTTGGAAAAAATTCATTTCGGAAGACCGAATTATTTTGGCTTCTAAAAAAGATAACTTCTGGGAAATGGGCGAAACTGGTCCGTGTGGGCCTTGTACAGAAATACATGTAGACCTTAGAAATGAAGAAGATCGTCAAGCAGTTAATGGAATTACATTAGTCAACAACGACCATCCACAAGTAATTGAAATTTGGAACAATGTATTCATGCAATTCAACCGCAAGGCGGATGGAAGTCTAGAACCACTTCCCTCTACACATGTCGACACAGGAATGGGATTGGAGCGTTTGGCAATGGCTCTCCAAGGAAAGCAAAGTAACTACGACACAGACCTATTTCAAACATT
>CAMAPI010000081.1 GCA_945860065.1 Chryseobacterium gleum
AATTTAAAAGAACGCTGTTTAGACTTATTGAAGCAAGGGAAAATCCCAGCTGTTTTAGGTGGAGAGCACTCTGCCCCACTCGGACTTATTGAAGCTTTGAACGAAACTTACGAGGACTTTGGTGTCCTGCAAATTGATGCACATGCGGATTTACGTGAGGCGTACGAAGGATTTGCTCAGTCACATGCCAGTATCATGTTCAATGTGCTTAAACATGCGAAAAATATGTCCAAACTTGTACAAGTAGGTATTCGCGATGTTTCCGAGCGTGAGGTGCATTTGAGTAGGGACTCCGGCCGCGTTCAAACCTATTACGATTGGTCCTTAAAAAATGAGCAATATGCGGGTAAAACTTGGGCTAGTCAAGTGGATGAGATTATTGCACAACTTCCCAAAAACGTATACGTATCCTTTGACATTGACGGATTAAAACCTGAATTATGTCCACATACAGGAACACCCGTTGCAGGTGGGTTCGAGTTACAAGAGGTGAGTTATTTGTTGTTCGCATTAGTTGAATCTGGACGTAAAATTATTGGGTTTGATTTAAACGAAGTGGCTCCAGGTCCAGAAGGAGATTGGGATGCGAATGTCGGAGCAAGAGCACTTTGGCAATTGGTCTGCGCGTGTGAAAAATCAAGAAGAAATCAAGAAAGATAATGGATCAATTCAAACAGTACGGAATCATCTCCTTAATTGGTGTTGTCATTTTTAGTGGAATGTACAGCAGCATTCAATTAATGGAATGGCAATTTTTTCCGTATCTACAAATCACTATCTTGAGTTTACTCACCCTATTGATTGCACTCATCAACTATTTTCGCCCGGGCAAAGCTTCTATTCCTTTTCTGATATCCACTTGGGTGTTTGTGGGATTTGAATGGCTCATTTGTTTGATCCTATTCAATCAGCCAAATCTTTTGATTGACTATGTTCAGTTAATCTTTTTACCCCTACTTTATTTTATCTATTTCGCTCTATTCCAATTGATTTTGAGACGAAGTGAACAAATCCAAAAAAGAGCCAGAATTCTATTTTACTTATTAATTTCTAGCACCTTAATCTTCTTCATTTCTCCAAATGTATGGAGCGCCGGCGGAATGGAACTATTGTTTCTCTTGTTTATTGGACAGATACTCTTTAGCAAACCTATTTCTTCGGCTCAATAAAGGTTCCGTATCCAACAATGCGTGGCTTCCAATAGGTAGACGATTCGATTTCCACAATAGAAATTCCTATAGAACTACTGGCGTGAATCATGGTTTTAGGCTGCCCTTTTTCATTGATGAGAATTCCCACATGATTCACTTCTCCCCCATTTGAAAAGAATACCAAATCACCAATTTGAGCTTCATCCTCGCTTAGTTTGATGCACACATCGAATTGATCCACCGCTCTTCTAGGAATGTTCTCACCATGCTGTTGCAGCACAAAACTCGTAAATCCACTGCAATCAAATCCACTTGGATCTATGCCTGCAGAAACATACGGAACACCCAATTGTTTTTTGGCGATGTCAATCAACTCATTTCGTTCCTTTAACTCGGGACGATTTGATAACAAGACATTTCCCTTGTTTCCATCGACTTCAATTAGTGGTAAATCCGCAAAAAACTGTTGTACAAACTGTTGCCAATTAGCTCTATCAAACGTCTTACTTTGTTTCCCGAAAGCCAACCAAGAATCTAAGTCCTTTTTTAAAAAACTCACTTCCGTAATGTGTGCGTGAATGATTTTTTGTCCGTTGGACGTCTTCCTCAATTCCAGTAAAATCGATTTAGCCTCCTCGATTGTCGTTTGATGGCGTTTGTACCAATGTTCATCCTGCGCTAATTGCAATGCTGCAATGGCCTGATAGTATGCTGGGAGTTTCGAGAAATCATATTCCGGCTTATCCAATAAGCGCAATGATTTTCGATATACAAGTTTGTAATAACCTTGATCATAGAGCATTTCAAGGTGATCAATCGCTGGATTCTGTGCTAAACCATGAAAACTAAGAAAGAGTAAAAGGAAACTAAATATCCGATTCATTTTCTAGTTTGTGTATATTTTCCCCTCCGATAAAACCACAGCGGTTTTATTAAACAGTTTCACGAGTACTTTATTGCCATAAATCTCAAATTCCGCATCACGCATGTTGGTGATTTCTTGAATTTTTCCGTTCACAAGCGCACTTACACCACCTAAGATATTACGGAAAACAAAGGTGTTATTCTTTAGTAGGTATTCTTTTGGAAAATAGGTAGCAACCTGTATTTTCTCGTCGTTGGTATACGCAAAAAGATAACTATTCTCACTCCAAACAGTCATGTCATCCTTTACTTCCCAAAAAGAGGTTGAGAAATTAGAAAGTGCGATTTTCTCCCCATTTTTAAACACCCACAAGTTTCCATTTAAGTCTTCGTATACGATGAATCCTCTTCCCGCCTTATATTTTTTTATGGGCGATGATTCAACTTCAAAAAATTCACCTTTATCGAACATCATGAAGGACTGTGTGTACGGATCTTTAAAACAAAAAACATCTGTTCCTATGTTAAAGTCAACTATTTCCTCATTATAGGTTTCGATTTCGAATGTTTTTCCTTGCCAAAAACAAAAATAGGTATTGCTATTATCTTTGTATACTGCAATGTTTTCTCCCACAGCAGCTGGCATGAGCAGTCCATTCGTCATGGTAACCAAGGGGAGTATTTGTTTATTCCAATAGACATTCAAGGATTGATAGCGCGTGTCTTCAAATACGATAATGCTATCTTTCACGATGAATCCTCTGCCAAAATTCGTCAGAACGGTGTATTTACCTGCATCCCACATTCTGAGTCCATTTGCAATTTTATACCCAACAAGGTGATCTGAAACTTGATAATCGACGTTCAACGCTGTCACATCTTTGCGCTCAATTCCATCATAAATGCGCATGTTTCCACGCGTATCGATGTACGCAACTACCTCATCACCTGCTTTGTAGCTTAAGATTGGTTGAATTTCAATTGGTCGAAAAAATCCTTCTTGGAAATTCACAAAATAATTGTTGAAATCCCTAGTCGGAACGATGTTTTGAGCGAATCCAGCTAGCGAAAATAGCATGAATACCGGGACAAATAATAGCTGTTTAAAAAAACTCATGAGTCAAATTTAACCAATTTTCGGACCAATGTGTTCACTTTTTTGAAAAGCTAAAAAATCAGTTGGGATTTTAGTTTAGCTCGAATTTCTGAAGTACATTCGTATACCAAATTTTGAAAATGAAAAAGATAGTATTAATGGGATGTTTTTCTGCGCTCAGCTTGTTAAGTTTTGGGCAAAAGAAAATTGACTACATCTCCTATGATTTACCGAATGGATTACATGTAATCATTCATGAAGAAAACGCGACACCAATCATCGCTGTAGCTGTTTTATACCATGTTGGGTCGAAAAACGAAATCGCTGAGCGAACTGGATTTGCCCATTTCTTTGAGCATTTATTGTTCGAAGGTTCTGCCAATATTGGTAGAGGTGAGTACAGTGAACTGGTGGAGAAAAACGGTGGGACATTAAACGCCAACACTTCTCAAGATCGAACTTACTATTACGAAATCCTCCCATCGAACCAATTAGAACTTGGATTATGGTTGGAAAGTGAGCGCATGCTACATGCAAAAGTGGACATCAAAGGAATTGAAACACAACGTAGTGTAGTTAAAGAAGAAAAGAGACAACGTGTGGACAATCAACCTTACGGATCTTTCTTTACGGAGATGTTCAAACGAGTTTTTACGACGCATCCATATAATTGGGCGCCAATTGGTAGCATGGAACACCTAGATGCTGCTCAGGAAGAAGATTATGTGAATTTTTATAAAAATTACTATGTCCCTTCAAACGCAACCTTGTCCATTGCAGGTGATTTAGATGTCGCTCAAACGAAATTGTGGGTCGACAAATACTTTGCTTCCATTCCGAAAGGACAAGCCATTAACTTGTACCGTGATTTCATCAATCAAAGTGATGTGGATTTTGAAAAACGATATGGTGTCTCAAAAAGTAAATTCGATGCAAAAAACTTCATGACTTCGACAAGTCCAGAGGCGAAAAAATTAATAACGAGTTACTTAGCAAAACCAATTGTCATTAATCGAACAAGCAAAGACAAAACAATTTTGACGGGAGTGACGAAAGAAGTCATTTACGACAACATTCAACTTCCCGCGATTTTTATGGGCTATAAATTCCCAGAACAAACCAATCCTGACTCGTACGCATTGGAAATGATGAACGAAGTTTTATCAGGAGGAAGTTCCTCACGCATCAATAAATTAATAGTAGAGAAAAAAGAAATGGCACAATTTGCCTTCTCGTTTAACTATGGATTAGAAGATGCGGGAATCGGAATATTTGCTGCCATCGCTAATAAAGATATAAAATTGGATGATATTCAAACAGAATTTGATGAACAAATTCGATTGATTCAAACAGAATTAATTTCTGAAGAAGAATTTCAAAAAGTGCGCAACAAATTTGAAAACGACATCATTACAGGAAATTCAACCATCGAAGGCATTGTGGAAAATTTGGCTGATAATTTCGTGTATTTCGGGGATGCCAACCGAATTAATTCCTTGTTAGACAATTACCTAAAAGTAAGCCGCGAGGACATACAACGCGTTGCTTTGAAATACTTAACGCAAGATGCACGTGTCATCTTACACTATTTACCAAAAGAAAAATAATCGACTGAAACATGAAAAAGATATTCACACTTTGCTTTCTAGCGTTAAGTACTTGCACAATGGCTCAAGTAGACCGCTCGGTTATGCCTGCTCCAACGCAAGCAAAAAAGATCAACATTAAAGACTCTGAAGTTTTCACTACAGCGAATGGAATTACAGTCATTCTATCTGAGAACCACAAACTTCCACGCGTTTCATTTGATTTAAACATGGGTTCAGATCCACGTTTAGAAGGGACAAAAGCAGGATTAGCTGATATGGCTGGTTCTATGATTATGTCTGGAACAACGAATAGAACGAAGGATCAATTAGACCAAGAAATCGATTTTATCGGTGCCTCATTGGGAGCTGACAAATCATCTATTTCAATGTCCTGCTTAACGAAACACATGGACAAAGGATTGAGCTTAATGTCCGATGTACTGTTCAACGCGAATTTCCCACAATCGGAATTCGATCGCATCAAAAAACAGAACGTTTCGAGTTTAATGTCTGCAAAATCTGATGCAGGTACCATGGCTCAAAACGCTACGGTTAAAATCAACTTCCCAAATCATCCATTTAGCGATGTGATGTCGGAGGAAACCTTGAACAATATCTCGAGAGAGGATGTAGTTTCTTTCTACAAAGCAAACTTTACCCCGACTGGAAGTTACTTGGTTGTCGTTGGTGACATTACTCGTCAACAAACAGAAGCAATGGTGAACGCTTACTTTGGTAAATGGACAGGTGGACCTGTATTTACAGAGCAACCAAATGCAGGAAGTTATACCAAAGGAAATCGCGTTGTTTTTGTGAAAAAACCAGGTGCTGTTCAATCGGTGGTTTACATTACCTTCCCAATCGATATGAAAACGGGAGACAAAAACCAATTGCCATTAACCGTACTAAACGGAATTCTTGGTGGCGGTGGATTTGGAACGCGTTTAATGCAAAACCTACGTGAGGATAAAGCGTACACCTATGGTTGTTACTCTAGTTTAAACATTACGGAAGATGGTTCGTGGATGTCTGCAGGTGGGAATTTCCAAAATGCAGTGACTGACTCTGCCATCGAACAAATCTTGTTGGAGTTCCAAAAAATCACCAATGAATATGTGAAAGACGAAGAGTTAAATTTAACGAAAACAAATATGGCAGGTGGATTTGCACGTTCATTGGAGCGTCCACAAACCATTGCTCGTTTTGCATTGAATATTATCAAAAACAAGTTGCCAAATGACTATTACCAAACATACTTGCAACGTTTAGAAGGCGTTTCTAAAGAAGATGTTTTGCAAATGGCTCAGCAATATTTTACCTCTAAAAACTGCAACATTATTG
Organism: Chryseobacterium gleum; assembly: GCA_945860065.1. Taxonomy (GTDB): domain Bacteria; phylum Bacteroidota; class Bacteroidia; order Flavobacteriales_D; family Crocinitomicaceae; genus UBA952. The sequence continues at coordinate 6,042 of CAMAPI010000081.1, forward strand.
TTGTTGGAAACGAAGAGGTATTCGAAAAATTAAAGCGCTTTGATGCAGATGGTAAAATTGAAGTGCTCGATCCATTTGGAAATATCATGAAGGACACAAAACCTGCAGATATTTCCTCCGAGCAGTTAATCGACAATTATGTTTTTGCCCTCACAGGAACGACAACAAAAAAAGATGCGGCGAAAAAATTAAAATCCATTAAAAATTTCGAGCGTGTGTACGAATTAAAAGGAGACCAAATTCCATTTGCCTTGAAATCAACTGAGATTTTTGTTGCACCGTCAACAGAGGGACAAAAACTAGAAGGACAAGGAATGGTTTTCCAAAAATCATTCTACAATGGGAAAGCAGGATTTTCTTTCAATATGCAGACTGGAAAAACCGAATTGACTGCCGAGGAATTAGTTTCCAAATCGAAGTCAAATGGCATCATTCCAGAAATGAACTTTGTAAAAAATGGATTAACTCACGAATTGGTTGGTATTGAAAACATGAAT
>CAMAPI010000082.1 GCA_945860065.1 Chryseobacterium gleum
ATCGATTTCAGAAATGGATTCGCCGCAGACGCCGATTTTTACGAAAAGGCTGGAGCTCGATTTCGTGTCAAGAAAGTAGACTTGAGAACCTATATTTATCACCGAAACATGCCCGATAGTATTTGTTCTACGATCAAGAAAGCGAACGTACTAAATTCTTGATTGATGTCTTTTTTAGATATTCACAATACCCCAATAAAGCGCAACCTCATCATGGCCTGTCACATTACCGGCGTCTATGATGTAAACCGGAATGAAACGTTGCACGATGACTCCTATGAATTGGTGCGTGAATGGGCGGAATCGATTGCCGACAAAAAACTACACGGAATCATCTTTCACAACAATTTCAGCGCGGAAACCTGCAGGAAATATGAAAATGAATTTATTTCTTTTATCCACGTCAGCTACAATCCAGGATTCAACCCGAACGTTTTTCGGTATTTTGTTTACCGTGATTTTCTAGAGAAAAATGTTCATCGGTTTGACACTATTTTCGTGACAGACATCTCTGATGTTACGCTCCTTCAAAATCCATTTACCGAAGCATTTTTTACTGAAAATCCACAGTCCATCTTTTGCGGGGACGAGCCCAAAATACTGAATAACGAATGGATGAACGAGCATTCCACTCACCTGCGCAACAACCTTCCCGACTATGCTGACTATGAGAAGTCCTTCGGCGATGAAACCCTGCTAAATTGCGGAATCATTGGCGCCAATGCCCCCTTATTCTTTGAATTCATTCAACAGTTGTGCGGCATACATGAACGAGGGAACCGCGATAATAAAACGGCTTTTACCGGAGACATGGGCGCATTTAATTATTTGGTTCGAACGAAATTCAACGAGCAAATCAAGCACGGAACACCTGTGAATACAGTTTTTAAAGGCTACGAAAACGACCGTCTCGATTGCTGGTTTAGACATAAATAAGGACTGCAATAAGTTGTAATCGCTTGTTACTTCCCAAATCCAAAAGGAAGCAAGTCTTTAACGGAATGAAGTACGATGGTGCGCTTGTCCTGGTTTACCAAAATCACACGAATCTTTTTCGCTTGACGGTTTTCGGTTTCCAACATGACTTGACGACAAGATCCACACGGAGATAACAAAAACTCACTCGGCATTAAATCTCCACGTGCCACCACGCAAATCGTTTCGATGGATTCGGTTGGATAATTTGCTCCGGCATAAAAGAGTACTACGCGCTCTGCACAGAGTCCGGATGGATACGCAATGTTCTCTTGATTATTCCCTTTCAATGTGAGTCCATTAGACAAACGAACCGCTGCTCCGACCTTGAATTGACTGTACGGAGCATACGCTAAACCCATCGCCTCATAGGCTAATTCAACCAAGTGAAGGTCCGATTCAGCTAAGTTTTCCCAAGTGGAATGAAGCTCGTAATCAAAGTGAAAGGATTTTTGCATAAGACCTTGAACGTGTATTTTCAAAGGATGTTTCAATTATTCCTTGATTCTGTCGTTTTTTTCAAAGATCTCCACCGCATTTTACTTAACTTCGTATCCTTAAAATCAATTTAATGCAATCTTTAGAAGAAAAAGCGAGCTACGGTGTGGGAATGAGCATCGGTGAAAGTTTGAAAAACCAACAAATGGAACACATCAACGTCAACTTGATGATGCAAGCCATACAAGCTGTGTTTAACAACGAAACGACAGCCCTATCCCCAGACGAAGCTAATATTTTCATCCAACAATATTTGGATGAAAAGAAAAATGCTGCCTTCAGTGAAAACAAAGCACAAGGAGAAGCTTTCCTAGTTGAAAACAGCAAAAAGGACGGTGTTCACCAAACGTTCTCTGGATTGCAATATGAAATTCTAACGGCTAGCGAAGACACGAAACCAGGTGCAAGTGACACAGTAACCGTTCACTACCATGGAACCTTAGTTGATGGAACCGTTTTCGATAGTTCTGTACTACGTGGAACACCTGCTACTTTTGGAGTGCACCAAGTGATTCCAGGATGGACCGAAGCGCTGCAATTGATGTCCCTTGGTTCTAAATTCCGCTTGTACATTCCACAAGAATTGTCTTACGGAGCAAATCCACAACCAGGTGGGCCTATCCAACCTTTCAGTGCCCTTATTTTTGAAGTTGAACTATTAAATATAAACTAATGATCCGTTATTCCTTATTTATCGCCTTAATTCTCGTACTACAAGCATGTGGTGGAGAGGAGAAAGTTGAATTGAAAACCATCCAAGAGAAATACTCTTATGTATTAGGATGTGAAATTGCTAAACCATTTATTACAGAAAGTCCGTTTAACAAAATGGACAAAGAAAAATTAGTTGAAGGATTTAAATGTAAAGTGGCTGATTCAGAATTTGAAGGACTTTCTAAAACCGTAACAAAATGCATCGGTCAAACAGGGAAAGAGTTTAACGAAAAATTTAATGCAGAAGGATCATTGGCTGTCGGAAAAATCAACCGTCAACGTTTTGAAGGATACTTTAAGGACTTAGATGCCTTACCATTGATTGACATTAAAATGGTCGAAAGAGGTTTCTCAGACGGACTAAACAAGTTAGACATCGAAGTCTTAAAAAGCGAGGACCGCAAGAAAATCATGGCCGCTTTTGAAGTGGAGATGAATAAAAAATATGTAAAAATTACAGAGCAGTTCAAAGCGGCTGGTGAAGGTTTTTTAGCGATGAATAAAGCAAAGCCAGGAATCATCACAACGGCAAGTGGACTTCAATACCAAGTAATTCAAATGGGTAAAGGTCCAAAACCAAGTGCCACATCCAATGTAAAAGTTCACTACCAAGGAACGATTCCAGAAGGCGGGATATTCGATAGTTCCATCGGAAGAGAACCTGTTGACTTCATTTTAAATCAAGTGATTCCAGGATGGACAGAAGGCATTCAATTGATGAATGCTGGATCTAAATTCAAATTTTTCATCCCTCAAGAATTGGCATATGGTGGAAATCCACCACCAAATACGATTATCAAACCTTATTCTCCGTTGATTTTCGAAGTCGAATTAATCAGTTTTGAAAAAGGTGCAGCACCTGACATGAGCATGATTCCACAAGGGATTCGCTAATTAATTGTATTTTTGATTCAAACTCACTCAAATGATCAAACGTTTTCTCTCCCTTCTTTTTTTAGCCACAATTTTCCTGCAAAGCTGTTCTGAGGATGTGAAATTAGCAGGTGACTTTAAAGAAACGGCGGTTGTTTATGGTTTGTTAGATCAAGCCGACTCCCTGCACTATGTGAAAATAACACGTGCTTTTATTGGCCCTGGAAATGCATTGGAAATTGCCCAGATTGCAGATTCTAGTTACTTTGACCAAGTAGATGCAACGATTAGTGAAGTCGTGAACGGTTCGATTACAAGAACTTGGGTACTAAAAGATACACTTGTTCAAGACAAGGATACCAACGGTTATTTTTATGGTCCTGAGCAAAAAGTGTATTACTTCAAAACACTTCCTACAGGAGCGAACGAAGTGATTCAAACGTCAACGGATCCAATGAAAACGTCATTAAAACCAACCGCAACATATCGATTTAATGCAATCATCAATGATGGGGAATTCGCGGTAAGCGGTGAAACAAATTTAGTTCGCGGAATAACGACGGTTTCTAGTTCTCAAAACTACACCTTCAAATTCGCAAATAATCCTGGTGAATACCTTTCTTCTGGATTAGCGGTTTCGAACACAGGTAATTCGTATATTGTTAATGGTCAGCTAGACGTAGCTTACAATGAGTACTTTGCAGGGGTTCCTTATACTAAATCTTATAATTGGAAAATTGGTGAAAAAGAAGTCTCCCCGAACAGTTCCTGTACGTTTTCTGTTAGTGGACGATCGTTTTATGATTTAATGAAACTTCATTTAACTGATAATGCTCAATTAGAGAAAAGAACTTTAAAAGGAATTTACATCACCATTACTGGTGGTTCGGAAGAGTTGTTTAATTATATTTCTGTAAATAAACCAAGTTCTAGCCTTGCTCAAAGTAAACCGAGCTATACCAATCTTTCGGTGACGAATGGAAAACGTGTGGTTGGCATCTTTTCTTCTCGTCAAACAGTGAAAATTTTCAAACCATTCTACACATCCCCACAACAGGCGTATATCCGTGCAATCGACAAGAAAAGCACACGGGAATTATGCCAAGGGCCAATCACGGGAACGTATTTGTTCTGTTCAAATCATCCTGGAGATAACGTCGTGAATCAAGAAGAATCCTACGCTTGTCAATAATTTCCTAGGGTAAACTTGTAGGAGTTCGTATCTTTACCCCTGTGAGTGAAAGACTAACTTATTTTGCGGATGTCCTACTGCCTGTTCCCATACATCAGGTTTTCACCTATCGCATTCCCTTTGAATTAAATGAGCATGTCCAAGCAGGACTTCGCGTCATTGTTCCTTTTGGAAAAAACAAATTACTTACGGGCATCGTCACAAGAATTCACGAAAAAGTACCTTCCGTTTACCAAGCAAAATACATCCTTCATCTCCTAGATGAACAGCCAATCATTACACCGAAACAATTGCAATTTTGGGATTGGATTTCGTCTTACTACATGGCACCAATCGGCGACGTGATGAATGCAGCGCTTCCTGCCAATTTCAAACTAGCAAGCGAAACAAAAATTAAACTTCATCCAGAATTTGACACGGCTGTTGATTTACTTCAAGATCGTGAAAAAACAGTGGTTGAAGCCTTAGAAATGAAAGATCAATTGAGTTTGAAAGAACTCTCGGATATTTTAGGCATCAAGACCATACAGCCCTTGATCAAAGTAATGATTGAGCGTCGCATCGTATCCTCCAGCGAAGAAATAAACGATCGTTACGCACCAAAAACAATTTTGTGTGTTTCCTTGAACGAAGCATACTTAAATGAAACCATTCTCAATGAATTTATTCAAGAATTAGAAGTTAGTACTCGCGCTCAAAAACAAGTAGATACCGTACTCCAATTTATAAAAATCGGAATGGATCAAGGTGGCATTCACCTTCCTATCTCAAAAAAAACACTCTTAGAAAATCAAGTGAGTGCCTCGGCAATCAGTACGCTTGAGAAACGCGGGTTCTTTGTCCTTGAGCGTTTTCAAATAGACCGACTAAGTGGACTAAGTCGCGAATTGAATGGATTCAAACCACTTACTGAGGCGCAACAAATCGCATTGACAGAAATCGAAGCTAGCTTTGAAGAAAAACAAGTAACCCTACTACACGGGGTAACCGGATCAGGAAAAACAGAAATATATGTCCAACTGATTCAGTCGTATTTGGACCTTGGAAAACAAGTTTTGTTTTTACTTCCTGAAATTGCTTTAACAACACAATTGATTCAGCGTCTTTCCGCTTATTTTGGAGAACAAGTGGGCGTTTACCATTCGAAATTCAATCAGAATGAACGGGTAGAAATTTGGAACCATGTCCTGCATAACGATCCGAACAAATACCGCATCATTCTCGGTGCACGTAGCGCCGTTTTTCTGCCATTTCAAGACTTGGGATTCATCATTGTCGATGAAGAACACGAAAGTTCCTTTAAACAATACGACCCATCTCCTCGCTATCACGCAAGAGATGCGGCGATTGTTCTCGGTTCTTTGCATGAGGCAAAAGTATTACTTGGGACCGCCACTCCAGCCTTGGAAACGTATTACAACGCGAAACAAGGTAAATTTGGCTTGGTAGAATTGAACGAACGCTACAAAGGACTCAAATTACCGGAGATTTGGTGTGCAGATTTAAAACGCGAGCGCAAATTAAAAAACATGCAATCGCATTTTACACCCATGATTTTGGAAGAAATGCAATCCGCACTGAACAAAGGAGAACAAGTTATGCTCTTCCAAAACCGACGTGGTTACACGCCGCTTTGGTCGTGTGAAGTATGTAATTGGACACCAAAATGCACAAATTGTGACGTTTCATTAACATACCATAAACACAGCAATTTATTAAAATGTCATTACTGTAGCTTCACCACTGCTCCAGTTGGAAGTTGCACCGCATGTGGAAGTAATCGCCTACAAATGCTTGGATTTGGAACAGAAAAAATCGAAGACGAACTGTCAATCATGTTTCCAAATAAAGTAGTCAAACGACTCGACTTGGATACAACGCGTTCAAAACATGCGTATGAAGAAATCATCGAAGAATTTGAAC
>CAMAPI010000083.1 GCA_945860065.1 Chryseobacterium gleum
TAGTTCCCTTCGATTTTCATGGTTTTCATTCGTGCGATAAAATTAAACTTTCGAGATGACTTCTATTCTAAAAAACGATGTAAATTTGGGTTATGATATCATTTGACAACACTGAAGTTGCCTTCTCAAGCAAATCTAAGAACGACCTAAGAAGAGCTTATTGGCTATTTCGTATCATCGCTTCCCCTTCCATCGTGAAATTTGGAAAAGCAGCGACCAATTTGGCGCTAAACTTACACCTTCCCATTTCCGCACCGATTAAAGCGACTATTTTTCGTCAATTTTGTGGCGGAGAGACCATTGCGGAATGCGACCGCACCATTGCAGATTTAGGGAAATTCGGAATTGGGACTATTCTTGATTATTCTGTTGAAGGAAAAACGAGCGACGAAGACTTCGATCAAACGGTGGATATCATCATTCAAACGATACATCGCGCAGCGAATGATCCACATATTCCGTTTGCTGTATTTAAAGTAACGGGAATTGGACGACACGATTTAATCGAGAAAGCTTCGACTCCAGGATACACGCCAACGCCGGAAGAAAAAGCAGAAATTGACGTAATCGTTTCACGTATCGATCTGATTTGTCAAGCAGCACACGAAGCGGGAACATCCGTATTCATCGACGCGGAGGAATCGTGGATTCAAGATGCGATTGATCAATGGACTTTCGACATGATGTTGAAATACAACAAAGAAAAGTGCATCGTATTCAACACACTACAAATGTACCGTCACGATCGCCTTGCTTTCTTGAATGACTGCATTTCATTAGCGAAGGAACATCATGTGAAATACGGAATCAAATTAGTCCGTGGCGCCTACATGGAAAAAGAACGTGCGCGTGCCATTGAGAAAGGATATCCATCTCCGATTCAAGCAACAAAGGCAGATACAGACAAAGACTTCAATACAGCGTTAAAAGTGATCGTAGAAAATCGTTCGCTTTTCTCCCTTTGCGCGGGTACGCACAACGAGGAAAGTTCTTCATTGTTGATGGAATTCATGCAAGAAGCGAATATTGATCCACAAAGCGAGCAATTTTACTTTGCACAATTGTTGGGAATGAGTGACCACATTTCGTTCAACGTAGCACATGCAAACTACCATGTAGCGAAGTACGTTCCTTTTGGTCCTGTAAAAGAAGTGTTGCCGTATTTATTGCGTCGCGCCGATGAAAATACTTCCGTTGCTGGTCAAACCGGACGCGAACTTTCGCTCATCATGAAAGAATTGAATCGAAGAGCCCGTAAATAACCCTTACTGCTTGATAAACTTGAAGGAATGCTGTCCGATGTTCAGGAAGTATACTCCTTGATTCCAAGTACTTGATTCAATCGTAAAATTGGACTCCAGTTCTCCAGTTAACATGCGTTTACCCATTAAATCGCTTACGAAGTAATCTCCACTAACCTGCTCGCTTAAACTGACATGTAAGTCATTCGATGTAGGATTCGGATATAAAATTAACTCAATCATCATCTGATTCAACTCAATGGTTTCCACGAGTTGATTTAAGGTAAATACCGTATCGGTTACCACAGCAGTTGTTTGACTCGGATTGATTTTTAATACATACACATTACTTCCACCATTCAGGGCGTTTTGTCCGTCACCAACAACAGTGTTGAATCCAACAGAAATATATCCCCCATCGTGTGTCGGCAACATTTGAGTACATTGATCAATTCCATCGTTGATAATCATCGTTGTTGATTGTCCCAGCCAATATCCATTTGCCGCATCGTAAAAGCCATTATTCAAATCGTAGCTAAAGGAAGGGTTCGTTGAATTTCGGTATTGCATCGCCATGGAAATTTTATATTGCGGATTCGGAAGGAAAACGACTTGATTAAATTGACGATCATCTACAGCCGGAAGGTTATCTAATTCCGTGAATTCATCTTGAAGAATTCCGTTTTCATCCAAAATGCGGATGTAATTATCGTGATTGGTCTCGTTTACTTCGCGGTATCCAACCAAATAGTATTTATTTTCACCTGGTTCGACATCTGTCAAATGATACGTTCCTGACTTTGTTCCGATGTCAATTTGCGAAAGAATGGTACCTTGATCATTCATCGTGATCATGAATCCTTTTACCAAGTTTGAATCCGGCACAAAAGCCTGTCCAACAATTACATACAATGAATCTTGAAAACGCGTTACTGCATTCGCTTGATCATTCCCAACCGAACCGAAGGATTTTGTCCAAAGTGTATCTCCATTTTTGTCCATGCGCATGAGAAGAATGTCCGAATTTGCTCCCAACAACGCTTGTCGTTGGCCAACCAATACAAATCCAGTATCTTTTGTCATGACGGCATCGTTGATGCGTTCCCAAGCAGCTGTTGGATACGTTTTCAACCATTCTTGATTTCCGTTATCGTCCGTTTTCACGAGCATCGCATCGAAATTACCGAGGTTGCTTGAATTGGACATTCCAGCGAGGTAAAATCCACTTCCAGGTCGATGCATCACGCTTACGGATTCTTCGGATTCATTACCACCATATGAATGACTCCAAACATAATTCCCTAATGAGTCTATTTTCATCAAGAACGCTTGACCATTTTCACCCCAACTACCTGAACTTCCTGTAACGAAGTACGAAGTATCCAATAATTCAAGGATATCCTCCCCTTTATCGAAACCATTTCCAGCATACAATTTATAAAATGATTGTTGTGACCAAGCACCGGAAACAAAGAAAAACAAACTAAGTATGGAGATTAAAATGCGCATTTTACTTGTAGAATTATGGATTCACCTGTTTTACTCAATAAATTTTCACTTGCTACACCGATGTTCCAATTAGAAAATTGAAAGCTTGAATACATACCCCATTTCAATTGAGAGAAGCCACCGTAGGAGGCACTGAAACCGGTTGACCAATGTTTAGTCACTCTTCCATGGACACCAGCAAAGAAATAAGGAATGTAGTTTTGTGAGAGAAACATACGCGCACCATAAAAACTTTGAATGCGTTGAGTCGCCTGCATGTCCACTAATTTGGAAAACTGAATGAATCCCGGCAACAACAAGGCTCTTTTCTCTGTGCCTTTTTCAATTCCGAGCGTATCTGCAAGATTCATCGTACTCAAGATGTTTTGTTGTACTAATTGGTTCAAATTAAACCCAGTGTATTGAAACGAGGAATCAGCAGCATAACGTGTCGTTTGTGTTGGAAGGATAAACCCAATATTTTTTGCTAATAACTGAAAAGTCATCGCATGGTCATTTTCATTGGTTTGAATTCGGTAATCGACATCAAATGAAAGTCCGAATCCTTTAGAAAATCCTCCATTCTTAGCAAACGAAAATACACCCGTGTAATCCATTTGAATCGTGTCATTTTGACTATCCTGAATAATGCTTGCCGTTTCCATGTTTCCAGACGCAAATTGATTTAATGAAATTACGTTTAGCGTAATGGCATTATTGGTGGAACGATTAAAAATGCCGAATCCAATTTTCGAATAGCCCATGGAATTAAATCGGGTACCGGAGAAGTCCGCGGTATCACCTAAAAACAAACTATTTCCTTCAAACGCATAGCGAAAAGCATCTCTGGAAAAAACGAGCGATGAAAATTGATGGTATCCTGCTTGAACGATATATCCATGATTGTAAAATGGACTACTTTCTTTTTTTGTTAAATCCCCTTTGGAACGGAAGGACAACTCCGCGTTCATGTCCAAACCAAACTGATTGATGCTCTGCAAACGCTCAATAGTTGAATTTTTCATGTCTTGATCGATAAATCCACCATAGAAAAAGGACTGAACGATGTCCTTACCAATAGCATTGGAGGCGTAATCACCGTTTGATGTCAATGCGATCGATCCTTTGTACTTACCCGTCGTATCTTGAACAAGCGGAAGCATATTTTGTCCAAAGACGTTCGCGCAACACATCAAAAGGAACAAACTGATTAAATTTCTCATAGAATTACTTTTGTATTCAATTTCATTCGAAGTTTGAAGGACAAAAATGCTTTTGCCTGCACTTGTTTTGGCTCACTGAGACCTGTGGACGCATTCGGTGAATCAAATCGCGCCTCCACAATGATTTTCTTTAATACTGCTAAATCCGCAAGTTGCTCTTTCCCCAAAATAAACTCGATGTGCGAAGGCTGTTTTTTCAATCCATCGAGGGGATCAATCGCCGCCATCTCGCAGGAAGAGATTTGGCTACTTCCAATCAGCGTATGTAAAATCTGCCCATCTTCCGTCATTAAGTACAAGACTGGATCACAGCTAAACGGAAAAGCGTTGCTGACATCCAAATAAATCAATCCAGATTCCACGTGGGTCTTCGCGTCATTTTGTTTAAAGTTAATATCAAAGGTATCGCGCAAGGTTAGTCCGTCTAATCCAAGTTTCAATGGTAGTTGTGCACTTGCTTTTACTTTGATTCGACTGTTTGGAAAAGCTTCATCGTTCCCTGCGGAAGTATTTCCCCATGGATTCAGTTGTACTTCGTAGGACGCTTCATTTGTCGCGCCAAGATTTTCTAGAAAGGATTCTAAATTAGAATTCGTCGGGTCAAAGGAAAGCCCCTGTGAATTTGACTGAAGGGATGTCCAAGATCCAACAGCCGGTGAAATGTAAAAACTAGGACCGATTTCCGGTGAAGTCAATGATATCGTATTCCCAAGCTGATTGGTATTATTCAGGTAATGCAATTGTCCGCGTAGTGGAACTTTTATGCCATTTTCGACAGTAATTTGAAGAGAAGTCCCAGTTAAATCAAAGGTTCCTTCCGTAATTTTACTCAAGAAATCAATATTAAAGTCTGCGATATCTGAAAACACTTTCGATCCAAAATAGCCTTTTGCATAATCTACCTTGATGTTTTCTAAGCTTGCTTCAAATTTAAAATCGTACGCAGAACTGATGGAAACAGGGACACCATTGGGATCGGTAGTTAAGGTCAATTTCGTTTGAAGGATGTTGTATTCCAATCCACTTACTCCACGCAAGTCGATTTGATAGTTGCTTAATTCCAGCCATTCTTCTTTTACTGTTGGATTCGCTACAGTTCCAGCTTCAACGCTGTAATTTTTTTCAAACATCACACCATTTTGGGTCACTCCTGGCATTTGAACTTTAAATAAAACTTTGGTTCCAAGTGGGTTATATACTTTTACTTTAACTCTTCCATTAAATACGCGGATATTTTTCAAAAGGATATCCTCTAAGTCAAAAGAGTGTTCTTCAATCGCATTTACGAAGGTCGTTCCCGGAGGAATGTTATTCAAAGTAAGAATTGGTGAAAATAACTGTGTAACAGAAGTGTCTGGAATTTTAATCAGATCGGAAAGACCGATATCCAACAAGGTACGAGTTAAATCTACTTCTATTTCACCGTTGGCTGTTTCCGTTAACGTGGAATCATTTACCCAATTTTTCAAGGAAAGGGTATCGTGAACTAATGGAGCTTCTAGGTCCACATTCCAAGAAGTGCCCTCCTTTTCACAAGAAAGCAATCCAATGATCACAAAAAATAAAAGTAGTTTTCTCATCTTATACTCGTTCAATTACCGCCGCATATCCTTGTCCAACTCCGATACACATCGTCACCAATGCATAACGTTTGTTTGTTGCTTTTAATTGCCTTGCTGCCGTCAAAAGTAAGCGCGCACCTGACATTCCAAGTGGGTGTCCGAGTGAAATCGCTCCACCCATCGGGTTGATGCGTGAATCGCGGTCATCCAATCCAAGGCTACGTGTGCACGCTAAAACTTGCGCTGCAAATGCTTCATTGACCTCGATGATATCCATTTGATCCAAACTTAATCCAGCACGACTTAAGGCCTTTTGCGAAGCTTCCACGGGACCAATTCCCATGATGCGCGGTTCCACTCCAGCCACGGCAGCAGAAACCATACGTGCCATTGGTGTTAATCCGTGGTTTTTCAATCCATCTTCGCTTGCCATCAATAAGGCTGCTGCTCCATCGTTTAATCCGGAAGCATTTCCAGCAGTAACCGTTCCGTCTTTTTTAAACGCGGGACGCAATCCAGCTAAACTTTC
>CAMAPI010000084.1 GCA_945860065.1 Chryseobacterium gleum
TTCCCTTTCGCGTCATAAACGACACCACCTGTCGATGCGTCGATGATTTGTTTGTTCTCCAAGAAGTAAACGGTACTGTCAAAGGTGGCTACTTCTGGTTTAAATTTCTCGAGTTTATCTTCTGAGTTATGAAATTCAATTTGCATTAATTCTGTAATCTGAAGATCTTTTGGTACTGAGCTATCTAATTTACCTTCACGTCCCATGTTGCCATAAACAAGTAACGCTGCACAAATAATACCCATTACCTTTTGAGAATCTGCACCACCGTGACCTAAAGAGAAAGCGGCAGAAGAAAGCAATTGTAGTTTCTTGTGCATATTGGCCTCTTTCATTGCGGATGGCTTTTTACCGTGAACCAGTTCAAACCAAATGTATACAAGGATGAAAATACTGATCATTCCAATCACAATGTATAGCATGATAGGTTTCATGTCGATGTATTCAATCATGTATTCCATCACCATAATAGTTACTCCTGACAAGGCAAGTATCACCAACATTTTTTTCCAGAAGGAGCGACTGATGGTGACTACAGCGATCAAATAGGCTATAAATCCACCAATAATCGGCGCGAGGAAAATGAATAGCACGACTTTCAGGATTTCTGTTGAATCAATGACATTAAATCCTGCATGAGCCACAGCTGCACCAGCGAATCCACCAATTAAGGTGTGAGAGGAAGAGGATGGAATACCCAACCACCAGGTCAATAAAGTCCAAAATGTCGCAGCAAGAAGTCCAGCCAAAATCACCCAAAGGTCGATGGCATTGCTGTCTACGGTTTTTGCGACCGTATTTCCAACACTCATATCAAATACCCAAAACGCAATAATGTTAAACGCTGCTGCCCAAACTACTGCTTGAAATGGAGTTAATACTTTCGTTGAAACTACTGTAGCAATGGAATTAGCGGCATCGTGAAATCCATTTACTAAGTCGAACAATAGGGCGATCGCAATCACCACAATTAATAGAGTAAACATACGTATGTTCTAGTTAGTTATAATTAAGCGTATTTTACTACGATAGATTCAATCACGTTTCCAGCATCTTCACATTTGTCTGTTGCCGTTTCCATTACTTGATACAATTCGCGGCGTTTGATCAATTCTTTTGCGTCTACATCAGAATTAAATAACCTTTCAATGCTCATGTCAAATATGTTGTCAGCGTTGTTTTCGATGCTATTTATTTTGATGACGCACTCAATAATTTTTTGGGTGTTTTTCAAGTTACGCAATTCCATCACTGCTTCCTTCACGGCTGTGACCGCCTCCAAAATTGCTTCAGCTGTTTTTTGAATCCCCTGATCCGAAATAGGATCAATTTGATAGAAGTTAATTTTCTTGCCAGAAGCATAAATGTAATCTGCAATATCATCCAATGCCGAAGCTAAACTGTGAATGTCTTCGCGGTCAAATGGAGTAATAAAGTTTTTACCTAATTCAATGAATATTTGGTGTGTAACATTATCATTTTGATGCTCAATATCTTTCATCTCAGAAATGTGCACTGCGCGCTTGCCGAAATCAGGTTCTTGTACTACCTGCAACAATTTTTTGGCGATAGCCTCTAGATTATCGCTTGCTTCCTCGAATAAAGAATAAAACACTTTGTCTTTAGGTAAAAAGTAACTTAAAATTCCAGCCATAACATTAATTTTTTTAACAAATGTAGGTCCTTGTCTCGGGCAGACAAAGATTCTCAGAGTTTGATAACGTAAACATAACATTGCTGCTAAATGCAGTGACTTCATTCTTGTGGAATATCCAATTATTGAAAAGGAAAATGAAATTTTTGAAATGGGATTATTGTGTAAAAACCCCTCCAATGTTAACAAAAAGTTAAGAAAATTATATAAAAGTTAAATTGATATGAACACAATGTTAAGGCAATATTAATAACATAGTTTTGCGGTCAAATTGATAAACATGAAAAGAAATAATTTATTTGTTATTGTATTGGCAATCATATTGTTAAATACAGGAGTGTCATTTAGTCAAGTTTCAAAAGACACCGTTAAGAAATCTGCAATCGCGTCAAAAAAATGGTTTGAGTCAATTAACATTAGAGGTTATGCTCAAGTACGTTACAATGGTCTTCTTCAAACGAATGAGGATTTAGAATGCGAGCAATGTGACAAAAGCTGGGGTGGCGAGAATGGCTTTTTTATGCGTCGGCTGAGGGTGATTTTTTATGGGCAAATTAATCCTAGAGTTTATTTTTACATCCAACCTGATTTCGCAAGTGCCCCTTCATCAACGACTCAAAATTTTGCGCAATTAAGAGATGTATACTTTGACTTAGGAATTGATAAAGAAAATGAATTTCGATTAAGAATTGGACAAAGTAAAGTTCCTTACGGTTTTGAAAACATGCAATCATCACAAAATCGTTTGCCTCTTGATCGAGCTGATGCAATGAATTCAGCTGTTAGTAATGAACGCGATTTGGGTGTTTTTTTTTATTGGGCACCTGCTAAAATCCGCAAACAATTTTCTTCTTTAGTCAATGATGGATTTAAAGGATCCGGAGATTATGGTGTTTTTGGACTAGGAGTTTATAATGGTCAAACAGCTAACAAACCTGAATTAAATTTTAATCGCCACGTAGTTGCACGAATGAGCTATCCATTTGATATTAAAAAACAAGTGATTGAACCAGGTATTCAAGCTTATAAAGGTCAATACACACTTTCAAGTTTGTCTTCAGGTGTAAAAACAAACTTAACAAAAACATATGCTGACGAGCGAATTGGGGGAACTTTCGTATTATATCCAAAACCATTCGGTATTCTAGCAGAATATAATGTTGGAAATGGTCCCGAATTTGACAAATGGGCAGATTCAATAACTACACAGCGACTTCATGGAGGTTTTATAACAGCATCCTATAAAATGGACTTTAATGGTCAAACATTGATTCCGTTCGTACGTTATCAAAAATATGATGGAGGTAAAAAGCATGAATTAGATGCAAGAAGTTATGAAGTAGAGGAATTAGAAATTGGTGCTGAATGGCAAGGGAATAAAAACTTCGAATTAGTAATCATGTATACAATGTCCTCGCGTCGTTTTGAGGATTATGCAAAACAAAATAATTATCAAAGAGGAAACTTACTGCGCATACAGGCACAAGTCAATTTTTAAGAAATAAAAAAAGGGGAGCACGCTCCCCTTTTTTATCCTTATTTTTCTATTATTTCGCAGTTGCAAATTTACCTGCTACAAATTCCCAGTTTACCACATGGAAAAATGACTGAATGTAATCTGGTCTTCTGTTTTGGTAATTTAAATAGTATGCGTGCTCCCAAACATCTAATGCAAGAATCGGAGTCCCTTGACATCCTTCACCCATCAATGGATTGTCTTGGTTCGCTGTTGAACAAATTTCTAATTTTCCGTTCGTCACACACAACCATGCCCATCCTGAACCAAAACGTGTTGTTGCTGCTTTAGCGAATTCCGCTTGGAAGTTTTCAAATGATCCAAATGCTTCGTTGATAGCACTTGCTAATTCTCCTGTTGGAAGTCCACCACCGTTTGGAGACAGACATTCCCAAAATAAGTTATGGTTCCAGAATCCACCACCGTTGTTTCTAACCGCAGGAATGTCCTTGCATACTTTTAGGATGTCTTCAATGGATTTTCCCTCCATATCTGTTCCTGCAATCGCGTTATTTAGGTTGGTAGTATAGGTCTTGTGGTGCTTCGAGTGGTGAATTTCCATCGTGCGTGCGTCGATGTGCGGCTCCAATGCATCGTATGCATACGGTAATTGTGCTAATTCAAATGACATATTTTTATATTTTGAAGTTTAATTATTTTTACAAAATTAAACAATAAACAAGTCAGTGTGTTTAAAAGTTCTAGATAACTGAATAGATTTCATTTATGAAACTATCATGCGTTTAATGCGTAATTTTGAACCATGAGTATAGAAAGACCAATTTCTGATTGGATTCCAATGTCCCACAAAGAAGCTGACAAACGTGGTTGGGATGAATTTGATATTATTTTAATATCCGGAGACGCCTATGTCGACCATCCAAGTTTTGGAACGGCAGTGATTTCTCGTATTATTGAGGATGAAGGATTACGCATTGGAATCGTTGCGCAACCCAATTGGAAAGATGATTTGCGTGATTTTAAAAAATTAGGCAAGCCTCGTTTATTTTTTGGCGTCACTGCGGGATGCATGGATTCTATGGTGAACCATTACACCGCGAACAAGCGTTTGCGCTCGACAGATGCATACACACCTGGCGGACAATCCGGATTTCGTCCAGACTATACGTCTACTGTTTACAGTCAAATCTTAAAATCAATTTATCCCGATGTTCCAGTGGTACTTGGTGGAATCGAAGCGTCCTTGAGACGTGTAACTCACTATGATTACTGGAAAGATGAGTTGATGCCTTCCATATTAGTAGATTCAGGCGCTGATTTATTGGTATACGGAATGGGAGACCAGCCGTTGCGAACACTGCTGAAACTTATGAAAAGAGGCGTTCCATTTCACCAAGCGAAAACCATTAATCAAGTTGCCTTTTTGAATCCGAAATCGGAAGAATTACCAAGAAATAAAAACTGGGAAACAGTAGAATTGGCAAGTCATGAAACCTGTTTGGTGGATAAAGTGCAGTACGCTACAAATTTTAAAGTGGTAGAAGTGGAATCCAATAAATGGGAGGCCAATCGCATTATTCAACATGTCGGCGATCAAACGCTTGTGATCAATCCACCGTTTAAAACGATGACGGAAAATGAAATCGATCAAAGCTTCGATTTGCCGTATACACGAATGCCACATCCAAAATACAAAAAACGAGGAGCAATTCCAGCCTTCGATATGATTAAGTTTTCCATCAATATGCACCGCGGTTGCTTCGGAGGATGTAGTTTTTGTACCATTTCTGCGCACCAAGGAAAATTCATTGCATCAAGAAGTGAAAAGTCCATCTTAGGAGAATTGGAACAATTAGTCAATCATCCAGATTTCCGTGGATACATTTCTGACATCGGCGGACCTTCTGCCAACATGTATAAAATGAAAGGGAAAGATGAAGCGATCTGTGCTAAATGTGTCTCACCCAGTTGTATCCACCCCGTGATTTGCAATAACCTAGATACGTCGCATGAACAGATGACAAAGTTGTATCAGAAAATCGACAGCCATCCGAAAGTGAAAAAGGCCTTTGTTGGATCTGGAATTCGTTACGATTTACTCGTGGATGACTTCAATAAAAACAACGAGGACGGAAACCATGACAGATACATTGAACAAGTAATTACCCGCCACGTCAGTGGTAGATTAAAAGTCGCTCCGGAACACACATCGGATGCAACGCTTCGTGTGATGCGAAAACCATCCTTTAAATATTTCCATAAATTCAAGGAGAAATACGATAAACTCTCGGAAAAACATGGATTGAAACAACAATTGATTCCTTACTTTATTTCTTCTCATCCAGGTTGCGAGGAAGAAGATATGGCAAATCTTGCAGCAGAAACGAAGGACATGGGATTCCAATTGGAACAAGTGCAGGATTTTACGCCAACTCCAATGACCGTTGCGGAAGTCATTTATTATACCGGATTACATCCTTACACCTTGAAGCCAATTAAAACGGTAAAAACAAGGGAAGAGAAATTGAATCAAAACCGCTTTTTCTTTTGGTATAAACGCGAGAATAAAGAATATATCAAACAACGATTGGAGAAAGCAAATCGTCCGGATTTAATCGAGAAATTACTTGGTGAAACCCCAAAAGATGAAAAGGTTCCAAAGTGGTTGTCTGAAAAAAGAAAACACATTAAATAATTAGATTGACATTG
>CAMAPI010000085.1 GCA_945860065.1 Chryseobacterium gleum
GCTCGTTTTTCCTTCAACAGAATAATCAAGAATAGTCCCAATTCCGAATTTCCCTAAATCTGCAATGGTGCGGTCGCATTCCGCAATGGTCTCTCCGCCACAAAATTGACGAAAAATAGTCGCTTTAATTGGTGCCGAAATAGGAAGGCGTAAGTTTAGTGCGAAATTGGTCGCTGCTTTTCCAAATTTTACGATGGAAGGGGAAGCGATGATACGAAAAAGCCAATAAGCTCTTCTGAGGTCGCTCTTAGATTTGCTCGAGAAGGCAACTTCGGTGTTGTCAAATGATATCATAACCCAAATTTACATCGTTTTTTAGAATAGAAGTCATCTCGAAAGTTTAATTTTATCCCACGAATAAAAAGTATGAAAATCGAAGGAACATATTGTCAGTTGGAAATCGGGTCGATCGTAAACGGTGGATTCCAAGATTTTTTGAAAGGGTTTGAAAATCAGCAGATTCTCATTTTGGTGGACGAAAACACGCACGATTATTGCCTCGAATACCTGATTACTAGTTTTCCGGAATTGGAACGCGCCGAAATTATGCTCTTGCCTTGCGGCGAAGAAAATAAAGTGATGGAAGTGTGCTTTCAAGTGTGGCAAGCATTTACGGAATACGGAGTTGGACGTCAAGACCTCGTGATCAATCTCGGTGGTGGCGTCGTAACGGATATGGGTGGATTCATTGCGTCCATTTACAAACGTGGCTTGACTTTCATTCATGTACCCACTTCTTTATTAGGAATGGTGGATGCAGCCATCGGCGGAAAAAATGGCATCGATTTAAACGGCTATAAAAATCAATTGGGAACAATTACCCAACCAAAGCGTGTGTTTATCGACACTGGATTTTTGTCCACACTACCAGCGGAAGAGATTTTTAACGGTTACGCTGAAATGCTCAAGCATGCGTTAATCGGCGATGTGGATTTATGGGAGCAAATTCGACACATTCAAAGCGAGGATCAGTTAATTCAAGAGGACGTTGTCGTGAAATCCATTCGCGTCAAAACGGAAATCATTGAGTTAGATCCATTAGAGGGTGGTTTGCGTAAGAAATTGAACTTTGGACATACAGTCGGACACGCTTTGGAATCGTACTTTCTGCAGTCGACCTCAATCTCGCACGGACACGCGGTCGCATTAGGTATGATTGCTGAATCGTTTTTGTCCATGAAACGTGGGATGTTGAGCAAAGAAGTGTACAAGGACATTGAAGAAACGATCATACGATCATTCCCAATGATTAGCTTGAATGCGGATGACGTTTCGGTGGTGATTTCCTTGATGTATCAAGATAAAAAGAATGTCGCTGGTGAAATTCGCTCTTGCTTATTGGAAGGCGTTGGAACTTGTGTCTATGATCAAGCGCTGAACGAAGAGGAAATAGGGGAGTCCCTGTTTCATTTGACATTGCTTCACAGTTCACAATCTAATTAAAAAAAAGCCCCTGACAAAATCGTCAGAGGCTTTTCAGTTGAATCTATTTCGAATGAATTAACGAATAATCGTCATTTCATCCACGATGTGTTTCGCGCCTGCGTATTTGTCGATGATGAACAATACGTAACGGATATCCACGTTGATTGTTTTTTGCAATTTCGTATCGAAAATCACATCTCCAGCCATCGCTTCGATGTTTCCGTCGAATGCCAAACCAATTAATTCACCTTTTCCATTTAATACTGGAGAACCTGAGTTTCCACCTGTGATGTCGTTGTCTGTCAAGAAACAAACCGGCATGTATCCCGCTTTATCCGCGTATTCGCCGAAATCTTTCTTGTCGTTCAATTCGATCAAACGTTTTGGTAAGTCAAACTCTTCGTCATTTGGTTTGTATTTGTTGATCGCCCCTTGAAGGGTTGTGTAATAGTTGTACTTCGCATCGTTGCGTTTGTCCGCAGGCAATGCGCTCACGTTGCCATAAGTCAAACGTAAGGTACTATTTGCATCTGGGTACTGAATAGGACTCATTCCTGACTCACGAAGTCCAGCAACCAATAAACGGAATGATTTCGAATAATCATCGGTCATTTTGATCAACTCTTCTGAACGGAACATCAAGTGAGTGGTAATGTCCGCTGATAATTTCATCAATGGATCGTTCGTCAATGCTGCTTCACTTGGTAACTCCAAGAATGCCAACATGCGTTCTTTCGAAGCTAAGATTGACATCGCGAATGCTGCTTTGATTTCATTGGATACGTTTCCGTCTTTGTACATGTCCTCAACTGCTGGAACCAATTTGTATCCTGCTTTTTGAGCGTACAAGTTTAAACCGTCGATTAAGATGTCAATTTCAGCCGGAATGTACGTCAATTCGAAGAATTCATTGATCGCTGCAGTTAATCCAGCTTTCATCTCTGTACGTTTTGCTGCATCTGCTTTCGCGTATGCTTGAAGTTGTCCACCTAATGAACGACTAATTCCTGCGTAATCAGAGAAACGGAAAACGATTTGTAAATAGTTATCGTGACGAGCTTTCTCGTTTGTTGCAGCGTAAAACTTGTTGATTGTTTCGACAACTGTTCCGTATTTCTCTTTGTTCGCTGGCTTGTTTGCCCATGCATTGAATTTCGCTTCGTTTTTCGCTTTATCAGCAGCCGTTTGGAATTTCGTTAAGGCATCAATCATTCCTTGGCGGTTTTTCCAGTAATTCGCGATACGTGCATATTTCGAAGCATAGTTCAAACGAACATTGTCGTCTTTGTCCATGTATTTTTTCATGGCATCCATGCTTGATTTAGAAGCTTCTACCCAAGCTGGATAAGCGAATTTTACGTTTTGGTCAATTCCACCTGCAGGTAACCAACGGTTGGTTCTTCCTGGGTAACCTAAAATCATCGCGAAATCACCATCTTGAATTCCTTTGATGTTCACCGGTAAGTGGTGTTTAGGATGCAATGGTACGTTTGCTGTTGAATAGTCAGCTGGATTCCCGCTTGCGTCTGCGTATACGCGGAACATAGAGAAGTCTCCCGTATGACGTGGCCATTCCCAGTTGTCCGTGTCCCCACCGAATTTACCAATGTTATTTGGAGGCGTACCAACCAAACGAACATCTTTAAAATCTTGGTAAACGAAGTAGTAGAATTCATTTCCTTGGAAGAATGAACGCACGCTTACGGTGTATTTTCCTCCTTCGTTGTTTTCTTTTTCAATCAAGGCAATTTCGTCTTTGATGACTTTCTCACGCTCAGCTTCCGTCATTTGATCAATAACTTTACCTAGAATTCGTTTGCTGACATCGTCCATACGAACGAAAAAGCGCACATAAAGTGATTTAGGTTTTAACTCTTCTTGGCGCGTTGCTGCCCAGTATCCATTTGTCAAATAATCTTTCTCAGGTGTTGATAATTCAGCAATTGCATCGAATCCACAGTGGTGATTTGTTAAAATCAATCCATCTTTGGAAATGATTTCAGCGGTACATCCACCATTGAATTGCACAACGGCATCTTTAATCGAAGAATGGTTGATGCTGTAGATTTCTTCCGTCGTCAACTGCAATCCCAACTTCTCCATATCTCTGTGATTCAGACGTTCAATGAACATCAAGAACCACATTCCTTCGTCCGCACGAACGAAAAAGCCAACGAACAAAGCGATGGCTAAAAAAGTACTTTTTAAACGTGTATTCATTTGTATAGTTTTTTGAAGGGCTAATTTACGGATTTCAAACCAAGGAAAAAAAAGGACTTTTCCACAATTTTTTAGAGGTATTGATGAATCAAATCTTCGTTACGTAAACACCGATAAAGGATGGTTCAATTTTTTTCTTGAAGGGGTAAAAGACTCGTTTTATTTGTTTAACACGATATAAGATTGTTTCAAATTTTCTCCCACACTAAACAAATAAAGTCCTCCCGATAAATTCCCTAATTCTATAGTGGTCATCTCAGAAGTTATTTTGCCTTTTACCATTATTTTCCCCGTTATGTCATAGACTACATAATCTGAATCCAAAAGCGTTATGTCTGCTCTTAAATTGATGACACTTTGAGTAGGATTCGGAAAAATAGAAAATAAATCATCATTACTACTTATTTCATTGATTCCCACAGTACCGCATCCTGTGGAGGTGAGTAAACTTGCTCTTGGTGCAATTATGGCTGTTGCTCTAAGTCGATCTTTCTGTCCTTGGGTAAATCGATTAACTAAAGGACAATATGCCATATAATTGTAACGGCTATTATCCCAAACTCCTGCTGAGGTACATGGATTAGTTGTACCGCAATCGCCTGAATTATGTGGTGGCGTATCGCATATCTGATCTCCATCGACAAGGCAATTTATATCTACGGGACATGAAACATTACCACCATCACCGTTGAAGGTATGATATAGAAAAAAACCATGTCCAACTTCATGAGGTAATGTCCCGCTGTTACCTGTCATTGAAGTGGATACAATAACTAATCCATCATAGAGTCCACCAACGGGATACGTTGCATAACCAACATATGCGCCATTACATATTTCGCTAACTACCCAAATATTATAATAGTCAGAAACCGGCCATCTGCTTAAGTCTTTAATGGCAGTTTCAACTGCTCCACTACAGGGATTGCCAGTAGGCGTAATTCCATTTGTTGAATAATTTAAAATACTTGAACCATTCACCCTGTTAATACCACTCGTTGTATTACCGTTTGGATCTTTACTCGCAAGGCAAAATTCCATTTCAACATCAGCCCCTAAACCGTTTGTATTTCTAAAGCGAGAATTGAGTCCTGCTATGGCTTGTTGAATTTGAATGTCCGAAATATTGGAACCTGTTCCAATCACCTCACCTGTATGAATAACATGAACAACAACAGGGATGGTATAAATGGTGGATTTTGATGTGCTATTTACGTGATTTTGAATACTCACTTCAACTTGCGATTCAAGGAGATGTATTTGCTTCCGATAAGCAGAATCGGTTTCCATGAGCTTGTTATGAATGTATTCAGTAGCACATTCAGAACTTTGACTTATCCCTTGACTTTGAAAAAGAAAAAGAAGAATGATGAGCAGGATAAAATATGAAGGTTTTTTCATGAGGTATTTGTTATTGATTTAGTTGATTGTCAAAGAGTTTTGGGCTTGCCGCTGCGGCGAATTTTCAATAAAATTGTTCGTGCTTAGCACGTACTTCAAATATACATTTATTTATTATGAGTTATTGAATGGGGAACTTATTAGCGGCAAATTCCCAATAAATCAGTTTGTTTAAATCCTTATAAAAGTTAGATTTTCCGACAATTGTGATCACAAAAAAGAGTGCCTTTAGACACCCTTTTATAATTAAATCCTATAATAATTTATGTTTAAGCTAAATGGAAGAAGATATAGCTATAACCCCGTAATCGTTTAGTTGTTCTTAATAATTTGAAAAGACTTAAGTTGATCCTTGCCGATTGTTAATTGGTAAGTCCCATTCGGCAAGGCAGATAAATTAACTTCTGTTTGCAACGAAGTTAAAACACCCGTTTGTACGATTTCTCCCAAGACATTGTAAATCTTATAAGAACTAGTTAGTAGATTCGATTTAATCGTGAGTGATGTAGATAAGGGATTTGGAAAAACGATTATATCTTGATCAGAAATTTGACTGATGGAATTCATACTTAATATTCCTCTTTTGTAAATTAACTTACCAGAAATTGCATCTTGAAAAACACAATGTATTTTCCCATTGGCATAAATTATATCTGGATTGCTTTGTGAACCCAAGGTTGAATCGTTAACAATTGCTTTAGAATCTACTAGTTCTTGGATTGAGCCACTCACTGTAATTCCAG
>CAMAPI010000086.1 GCA_945860065.1 Chryseobacterium gleum
CCTGAGCCAGGATCAAACTCTCCGTTGTATAATAACTTTGAATTTTGAATGGAGCTCGAGTATGTTTATTATGTTCTTTTCTTAAAATCGCTGTTTCCTTATTTCTCAATACTTCAAAGAACTTCTTTAGACATTAATAGAACTCACGCTATAGTTAACTTTTAAGACTTTTTCCCTCTAAATAAACCGTTGTTTACTTCGATGTGGGGTGCAAAGGTATGTACTCTTTTTGGAAGTGCAACACTTTTGAAAGTTTTTTTTTGATTTTTTTTTACCCCTAAATATAACCGCTTGATAATTGGCTCTTTACCTGATTATTAAACAATCTTTCTTATATGGACACTTGATTCAATGATCGATAGCGCGACTTTAAGGCCGCGACGGAATCGCTTGGATATGAAAACCCAAGTGATAAGCTTTCCAACTCTTGATTTGAAATGAGGTCAATCAAGCGAATACCGGAATCGGTCACCATGTAAACATATGAGTAATCTTTGGTGAAGAAATCTTCTTCCCAAAAATACACACTCAACTGAAAAGCAACTTCAATAGCTTCGGTACGATTGCAAAGTTCAGAGCTGCTTTTGCGAAACTCAACATTCGCTAATAAAATGCCAATACGATCCCTTAAAGCCAACGAATCGTTTTTATTCCATTTATATAAAGAAGGATATAAACGCCCTAAATCAAACCAATCATTATTATTTATGATGACACGGTCTTTGACACCTGAATTTTGTTTAGCCGCATGAAACCA
Organism: Chryseobacterium gleum; assembly: GCA_945860065.1. GTDB lineage: Bacteria > Bacteroidota > Bacteroidia > Flavobacteriales_D > Crocinitomicaceae > UBA952. The sequence goes on from CAMAPI010000086.1 coordinate 758, forward strand.
AAAACGCATGGCAATAATGACAACTAATAGACAAAGTAATCCTGAAATTTTCGCGAGAATCATTTGATTCGACAATATGGCAAATGGAATCAAAATTAACAGCAAAAAAATTACCGTTAACCACAATGGAAAACGATAATTCACACGGTTTTTATTTTGATTCATAAGCGTATTGGCCAAAACTATTTTTCTACAATCCACTTGTCGTTCAACATTTCGCCTTTGATATTGACGTCTTTTGTCCTTTTATAATCTTCTGCAGCTATGAGCATTTGTTCTTTTGTGTCTCTTCGGATTAAAATTGCACTTGAACCTTGAGATTTAACTTCTATGTAAAATCCATTTCTCAATCGCGCTGGTTTTGTTGGCGGTCTTCCCATTATCTCTTCGTGTTAATTCTTAATAAATATAACAACATTTTTGGAATAATGTTGTGTTTCTATTAATTTTCTGTCAAAAACCATGCCTTATTCACACTAGAACAAAAGCTTTAGAGTAACTTTGCGCCATGATTCAACTCGAAAAACTAGGATATTTCTTGCCGCAAGGCTATTTATTTGAACAAGTAAGCTTACAAGTAAACCGTGGAGACAAGATTGGACTTGTCGGAAAAAATGGAGCTGGGAAGTCTACCATGCTAAAGTTGCTGTCTGGACACATCACTCCAAGTGAAGGTGCTATTCACCAACCAAAAGGATTGAAATACGGTTATTTGACACAGGATATTGTCATAAAATCAAAAGAAACAGTTTACAACTACCTATTTTTATCGAATCATGAATTAAACAGAATTCGGGAACGTCTCGATTTTATCAACCATGAATTGGTAAATCGCACGGACTATGAATCAGAGTATTACTTAGGGATTTTAGATGAACTCAGTGAACTAAATCATGAGTTTCAGGTTCTCGAAGGATTCCAATGGGAAGAGAAGATTAAAGCAACGTTAGATGGACTCGGTTTCACTGACTTAGATCAACAAAAACTTATTCAAGCTTGTTCCGGTGGATGGAAGATGCGGGCAGAGTTAGCACGTATCCTTGTCAATAATCCGGACATCTTATTACTCGATGAGCCGACGAATCACTTGGACATCATTTCCATCAGTTGGCTGGAAAATTACTTACAACGATTTGACGGTGCTGTCATCTTAATCTCTCACGACCGTTTGTTCTTGGATAATGTGACCAAACGAACCTTAGAAATTAGTCAAGGACGCGTTTTAGATTTTCCTTTTGCGTATTCCAAATACAAACTCATGCGTGCTGAAGAAATGGAGCGCATGGAGCAATCGAAAAAACAACAGGACAAACAAATCAAACAAACGGAACTATTAATTGAAAAGTTTCGTGCAAAAAGTAGCAAAGCAACCTTTGCTCAGTCACTTATTAAAAAATTAGAAAAAACGGAACGAATAGAGGTGGAAAAGGACACCGTTTCAAAAATAAAGTTAACCTTCCCCTTAAGTGTTCATCCTGGAAAATGGGTGCTTGAGTTAAATAACTTAGGTAAATCATATGCTGACCGAAACTTATTTGAACACGTAAACATTACTGTTGGACGAGGAGAAAAAATTGCGCTACTTGGTCCAAATGGTGTCGGTAAATCAACCTTGTTGAAATCCATCACTAAGGATATAACATATGAAGGAGAAGTTTTATACGGACACAATGTCAATGTGGCATACTTTGCCCAAGATCAGGCAGAGAAATTAGATCCAAGTAAGACCATTTATGAAACGGTTGATGATGTTGCTGTTGGTGAGATACGCAAGGATTTACGGTCGATTCTTGGAACCTTTCTTTTTACAGGGGAGGTCGTTGAGAAAAAGGTAAGTGTTTTATCGGGCGGAGAACGAACGCGCTTAGCACTTTGTGTTTTACTTTTAAGCCCATCGAATTTCTTAATTTTAGATGAGCCAACCAATCACTTAGACTTACAAAGTAAGGACGTCCTTAAAAGGGCCTTGCAATCCTATGAAGGGACATTTATCGTTGTTTCGCATGATCGTGAATTCATTGATGGACTTTGTAATCGAATTTGGGACATTGAAAATCGCAACCTAAAAATACATCACTTTACCTTGAATGAATACTTGCAGTATAAAATGTCTAAGAAGGATCTTCCCACTGGAAAAGTGACAGAGCTCATCAAGGAAAAGATTGTCAAGGCAGAGAAGTCCGTTCAAGAAAAGAAACCAAGCAACGTCAAAGTAGAAAAGGAAGTTCAGCAAATTGAACGCAAAATAGATGAATCAGAAAAACGAATAGCTGAAATGGAAGCGAATATTTCCACATTGGTTTTTGATGAAAACAATACGCACACAGAAGTTCTTGGTGAATATGATTCCTTCAAACAAAAATTAGCCGTATTAATGGCTGACTGGGAAGTCAAAATGAGTGAATTGTAAGCTTATATTTTCAGTATATTTGTTTTATGAGAGCGCTACTTTTTCTTTCTTGTTTGATTCTTTTGTCCTCCAGCAAATGTGACAAAGGAAAACAGAATCCCATTCCATATATTCCGTTTGATATTACCATAGATATCCAACTTCCCAGTTACAATCAATTACAAGGTGTAGGTGGATGGAATTACGTAGTTGGAGGTTCTCGTGGAATTATTGTTTACCGCAGAGGAATTGACGAATTTGTAGCATTCGATCGACATTCGCCAGTAGATCCTGATGGGACGTGTTTCTTGCCTTTGTTTCCAGACTCACAAAATTTTCTATTATTGAAAGACACCTGCAATGACGCCAGCTTTTCATTGTATGATGGTTCTCCCGTTAGCAATAGTTCGTTTGGACTCCGTCAATACGCCGTTCAATTTAACGGAAGTAATTTAGTTAGAATTTACAATTAAAGTTATGAATGAAATTACAGTAACGATCATTGATCGCGAAGGTGAAGCACATAAGTTGGTTGGACCAACAGACATGAGTATGAACATCATGGAATTGTGCAAAGCATATGAATTGCCTGTTCTAGGCGAATGTGGTGGAATGGCCATGTGTGCCACTTGTCAATGTTACTTAGAATCAGAAACAGCACTTCCTGAACAAAGTGATGCAGAGTTGGACATGTTAGATCAAGCGTTTTATGTTAAAAATAACAGTCGACTTGGATGCCAAATTCAACTCAACGGTGACATCAATGGGATTGTTCTTCGTTTAGCTCCGGAAGCGTAAAACCTTAATGGTTTAGTTTCTCCTTAAATACTTTTCTGAACTTCTCTACTTTCGGACGAACAACCGCTTGACAATACATGTTCTGCGGATTGTTTTCGAAGTAGTCATGGTGGTAGGCTTCAGCTTCGGAGTAATTATTAAGCGCAACAATCTCCGTCACAATCGGATTGTCCCACACTTTTTCTTTGGTCAATTTATCCATGTAGTCAGTTGCCAATTCTTTTTGCTCCAAATCGTGGTAGAAAATCACTGAACGGTATTGCGTTCCTGTGTCGTTTCCTTGACGGTTTAATTGGGTTGGATCGTGAACAAACCAGAATATCTCTAAAAGTTCTTCAAAAGAAATGACCGTTGGATCGTATTCGACTTGAGCCACTTCAGCGTGTCCGGTAGATCCTGTACATATCTGCTCGTATGTTGGATTCAAGGTTTTTCCTCCCGCATATCCTGGGACAACAGAAATAATTCCTTTCACATCTTTGAAACATGCTTCGATGCACCAAAAGCATCCAGCACCAAATGTCGCTTTTTTCATTCCTTGTTTGTTTGTGTAAATATAAGCAATCGGTTCGAAGTCCATCGCAAGGGAATTCAGGCAATACCTCTTTCCTGTGGGTTCTGGACCATCATCAAATAAATGTCCGAGATGGGCATCACACTTTTCGCAACGAATTTCGATGCGATCCATACCATCGCTTAAATCGCGGACTTGTTTCACTTTTCCTTTGGTCAGTACATCGTAAAAACTTGGCCAACCACTACCCGACTCGTACTTTTTTGTACTTGAAAACAAAGCCGTTCCACATCCAACACAGGTATACGTTCCTTTCTCATGGTGATCCCAAAATTCGCCGGTGAACGGTGCTTCCGTTGCTCCATCGCGAATGACCGCACATACATTTTCAGGAAGGGCTTTGCCATTCCAGTTTACAAATGAATTCTTGGTAGAAGGTAAGTCTTTTTTGTCAGGTGTTTGTGCACAAGCATTGATCAAAAAACTCAAAACGAAAAGCAATGTTATTCTCATAATTCATAAACAAAGTGCATAGAAAAAAGTTCAAAGCTAGATAAAATCGTACTTTTGCGCCATGAAATCAAGGTATAGTCGTAATTTTTGGATTGTTTGTTTTGCGATGTTCTTTTTCATGACCGGTTTTAATTTAATCATGCCGGAATTAAATAATTTCATTACCAACCTTGGCGGAGAAAATAAAAAAGGATTAATCATTCTGTTGTTTTCTGTTTCAGCAGCCATTTCTCGTCCATTTTCTGGTAAAATCGCAGACATCGTCGGACGCAAATGGGTGATGTACGCTGGAGTTATTTGTTCATTCATCATCTGTCTTTGTTATTCTTTTGTTGGATCGATCGCCTTCTTTCTTACGCTGCGTTTTTTACATGGATTCAGTGCTGGATTTGCGCCTACCGGAGCAACAGCCTTGTTAACCGACGTTATTCCTGAGAAATCACGTGGAAACGCGATGGGAATTTGGGGAACATTCATTTCACTCGGAATTGGAGTCGGTCAATCACTCGGATCATGGATTTATCAAGCTTTTGGATTTGACACCTTATTCATGTCCGCAGCATTCATTACCTGCATCTCCTTCATCATGGTGTCTATTGCGACTGAAACATTGTCAAAGCGCGAGAAAATAAACGTGAAGCATTTACGCATCACTTGGAAAGATGTATTCGAGCCAAATGTCCTTCCAGCTGCATTTGTCATGTACTTGACTTCTATTTGTTCGGGAATCATTTTTGTTTTGACACCTGACATATCTGGAATGCTGCACATCGAAAATAAAGGCTTCTTTTTCGCGTTTTACGTCATTTC
>CAMAPI010000087.1 GCA_945860065.1 Chryseobacterium gleum
GTTGTTACCTACGAAGGCACGCATGACATTCATTTATTGATTACCGGAATGGACGTAACTGGAATTCCAGCCTTCACACGTGAAATGCCTGATTTAAATTAATTTACAGTTCGTCTGAATCGACGTCGATGTTTGCATCTCCCCTTAAAAAACGGATGCGACTTCTTGCTTCGGTTGAGAATAAACTCCCTTTGAAATCAATCATTAAGCGCTTGTAATACTCAAGCGCTTTTTCTTTGTCCTGTAGTTGGTTCTCCGTCAGGTCAGCTAAGCGAAAAAGCGCGTCATCACCAAGGATATCATCTGCATAAAATTTCAGTAAATCCGTATAGTAATCCATTGCTTCTGTCCATTTTCCTTGTTGTTCCATGGCTTTCCCTTTTCGAAATAAAATTTCATCCGCCAACGAATGCATGGGGAAGTTCACTTGAATACTATCAAACAATACAAATGCAGAGTCGTAGCGATGTTGTTCAATGAGTCTTTCCGCTGTAGCAAACCACAACATCACTTGGTAATTACTATCCAAGCCATAATTATCGGTAATCATCACTGATAATTGCAGCGCATCATTGGCAATCATTTTTGATGTGGATTCTTTCAATACATTCAATTGGCCTTGGGCAAAATCAAATTCGCCATCGAAATAGAATACGCGGGCATTTTTATATTTTGCTTCGTTGCCAATTTGTTCAAACTTAAAATCAGTATCTACTTGCATGTACAAAAGGGACGCTTCCCAAATGTCTCCTCCAAGGACATGGACATCTGCTAACTTCATTTTGACTTGTGCGCGTTGCATGTCGGTCAAGCCTGGGGTCCCTAACAACATATTGAGAAGCTCGATGGATTCCATCACTTGTTCCCCATAAAACGCTTTGATATGCGCCAATTCCAAGATAATCTGAAAAGTGAGCCTAGATTTTCCAAGTCGCGCTAATGCATCCGTGTAATCCTGGATAGTAGCTTGAATTTCGATGGATGAATAAGCGCGATTGGTGGTGATTTCTATAAAACGCGTATTTAACAAGGATTTTTGTGCCTCAAAATACAGCGCTTGATTGGGCCCGAGCGAAATGACATAATCAAAGCATTTACGGGCGATTTCATACGATTTGTTTTCGACACACACCAACCCCAGTTCCATCACTCGAGATCCATCACCTTGCACCCTATTATCCAATGCTTGCGCTTGGATAAAGGCGCCATTAAAGTTCTGGTTTTGCACAAACAACCAAATCAACATCTCTGCATAGATCAATGGCGCATTTGCTTTTTGTGTCTTTGTAATTAATAGTTCTTTCAAGGCCAAGAAATCAGGCGCGTCACTTTTCGTTAAATCAACTCGACTATTAATGGCCAACTGAATTGACTCTTTCATGTTCGGTTGCAACTCAAGGTATTCGATGTACTCTCGCATCATCTCAGACTTATTGCCCATCAATGAGTAATAGTCAGCGTATTGAAAGTTAAATGGGTAGCTCGGCGCAAGTTTTCTTCCTTTATCTAGGCAGGATTTCGCAAAATCAAATTTCCCCCTAGCAATAAAGGCCTGGTAAATTTGAATGGTTAAACCCGGATTTCCATTGACTTCTTCAATGATACCTTCATAAATTTTACGTGCTTTTACGCCTTCGTTCAGGTCTTCATAAAATTGGGCAAAGGTGACCCGAAGTTCCAGGTCGCCTGGATTCTGGTTTACTTGTTTTTTGATGATTTTCTCAGCCGTTTTGACATCTTTTATCTCCAATAAACATTCATAGTAACGCGTGAAAACTACTTTTGAAGGGTCATTCGCATAAATCTTTTCGTAATAGGTGCTTGCCTTCTCAAATTCGCCGTTGGTATAATAATACTGAGCTAATTGAATATCCGTTTCCGTTTGACTAAAAGAATTACTAGCCAAGAAAAGAACGAATAAGAGGAGAAGGGTTTTCATTAATGATTTAAATTGTGTTTCCTTAATAATGCTAAAGACAACTGATTCAATTCATCATGTAATTCACGATAGGTGTTCAATGTTTCCTTTTTTAGCCTTAGGTACTCTTCAAACAAGATTTGTATTTGTTTGATCTTGTTTTTTTCGAACAAAATATAGGATTCGTATTTATCTCTGCTGCCGGAACCATTTTCGATGTCAGCTCTTAAATTTTTTAAGGTCTCCCGTTCTCCAAGGATAACCGTTTTAAGCTGACTATTCTGTTTCCCAAGCGGCTTAAGGTTTCTCCTCATGATTTTGTAAGCATCCATTTTTTTACCTAGGGCTAAATTAATGGTGTCTAAAACCAAATAAGTCTTAATGCGTATTTCAACAGCATTTGTCGATGTTTTTAGCGCTGTTAATGTATCGATCTCGTTTTTCATGCGATCCTGATTAATCGTATCCAGCGTTTTCTCCAGTTTGGAGGTTCGTTTCAATTGTTCATCCTTTTTCAAATCCGCACAGGAAAATAAAAGGAGACAACATGATGCTATAAGTGAATAAGAATATTTCATGAACATTGTAGGTAAATAAAATGGGTGATAAAGGTAATAAACACGGCGAATGTCCAGCCTGTATAAACTTCGATCGGGCGATGTTTATTTAAAAATAACCGCGCTGAAATAGTTAAGCCTGATGCAAGGATGGCTACAGGTAAAATCCAAAGAGCAAATGTTTGTTGCTCTAGATAAAACGCAAAGAGAAATCCTACCAAAATCCCTGCTCCCCCAGCGTGGAGTGATATTTTTATCCACCTATTTATCCCCATGAAAACGGCTGTCACAATAAAACCGGATAATGGCAATGCGTAGAAAGCAATTGGCAATGCTGCATCTGGCGCTTTCACAAAGAACAATAAAAATAACACCAATGAATATGCCATCATCACAAGCAATGGAATTCTCCGTTCACGTTGATTTTCAATGTCTATGGTACTAATCACCTTTTTTTTATGCAGCGCCACAAAAGAAAGTCCAGGAGCGACCGCGCTAAAAAGGAAAAATAGGAGAACGAGCCTTGTTTTCATTTCTGGAGCCAAAAAGTACATAGACACATGAGTAAGATCCTTCGGCGTAGAAGGAATATACATGGCCAATAAGATTCCATATGTGGGCATGAATAGGGGCAAAAACACCCAAGAGAGTATGTGTGAGGATATGCTTTTCATTTCTATAGTTCTTTTCTCATTCTAGCAACTGGTATATTCAATTGCTCTCTATATTTCGCTACTGTTCGCCGGGCAATATTATACCCTTTCTCATTTAACAGATCCATCAGTTTTTCATCCGTTAACGGATTGTGTTTGTCTTCAGCTTCAATAGCATCCGCTAAAATCTTTTTCACTTCTCGCGTAGAAACTTCCTCTCCGCTATCTGTCGACAAGGATTCAGAGAAAAAATATTTCAACGGAAATATCCCGTAATTTGTTTGCACAAATTTTGAGTTCGCCACCCGTGATATCGTCGAAATATCTAAGCCAATGACATCCGCAATGTCTTTTAAAATCATTGGGCGCAATTTGGTTTCATCTCCGCTTAGGAAATATGCTTCTTGATAATCCATCATCGCTCCCATTGTCAAAAGAAGTGTTTGTTGGCGCTGTTTAATGGCATCGATAAACCACTTTGCGCCATCTAACTTTTGACGAACGAAGGACAGCGCATCCTTATCTGATTTTGAAGATTTTGCGCCTTCTGCATAAGAACGCAGCATGGATTCGTATTCACGACTCACTTTTAATTCCGGAGCATTTCGCCCATTTAAACCTAATTCCAGGCGTCCTTCACTTTCGAATAAGGTGAAATCCGGGATAATCTGCTGGTAATTTTTTGCGGATTCCCGCATGGAGCCCCCTGGTTTAGGATTTAATTTTAAAATTTCGTCTATTGCATCTTTTAAGTCGTAATCATCTATTTCAAGTTTCTTAGCGATTTTTTCGTAATGTTTTTTGGTGAATTCTTCAAAGTGATTTTCCAGAATTTTTTTGGCGGTGTAACGCGTAATATCCCCGTCTTGTTTTCGTTTGATTTGCAAGAGCAAACACTCCTGAAGATTTCTTGCTCCTACTCCTGCAGGATCCAAATCTTGAACCAATTGTAGGATATGAAGCACCTCTTTTTCTGTAACGTCCAAATTCATGGAAAATGCTAAGTCATCAACGATTGCCTCGATGCTTCGATTCAAGTACCCCGATTCATCTAAGTTTCCTACGATAACATCTGCTATGGTAAATTGGGTATCCTCCAAGTACAATAAATGTAATTGTTCCGTCAATTTTTCTTGAAAAGACTGTTCCCCAGATAATGGAATCACGCGTTCCTCGTCGTCCTTGGAATGATTGTTGGCTTGTGTTTTATAGTCCGCTATATCGTCATCTAAATAATCAGACAGGTCGAATTCTTCCTCGCTATCTGCATCATCAAATTCTTCCTCTTGTTCAAACTCATCCTCAAAGTCATCAGCACCTTCTTCCAATGCTGGATTTTCTTCCAATTCCTGTTTGATGCGCTGGTCTAATTCCATCGTTGGAACCTGAAGCAATTTCATCAACTGGATTTGTTGAGGAGAAAGCCGCTGTTCCAGTTTTTGTGCAAGGTGTTGTCTTAGCGCCATTAGAATTTCGAAAAATACGAATTAAGGGATGATATTCTGACGAATGACTTGGTAAATCTCCCAAGTAATGCGGTCGTAAACGTAAATTAATACATGCATGTTATCCGCATTATAGGCGTTGTCTAATTGGTCAGGAACAACAAAACTATAGTTCACATAGTATTTTCCGTTTTGCATATCCGCAGCTTCTAGAACTCTCCCAAAAGCTTGTCCGTTCAAATTTCCTCGGTGAATATCTCTATGAATATAACTAGTATTATGTGAGTTATCGCTCATCTTTTGATCACCAACTAAAGAGTCCTCTAATACATACACAACGATTCCTAATTCATTGGTTAGTTCTTCATCGATTTTATCTACTTCTACGTGCAAAAATGCACCATGCGTTTGAGGGTAATAGTTCAATGCAGATTGCATATTTACCTTTAACGTGTTTTCAGCAAGCATCGTATTCAACATGCTAGTCCATGCATTTGGACTTTGGAAAATGTTTCCTCCGGATAGAAAACGATTGATTGTTCCACGTGGATTCCCACTGAATCCACCGTCATTCGTTCCAAAATAGATTCCAATTTCAACGCCTTGTGGATTGGTGAAATCGACAGGGTATTCTGGTGCACTAACTGTTTGGAAATCTCCAATACCGAGTGGACCAACGTGCATCGAAGAAACGAATACCCTTCCCTCATGGGATAATTCCAATTGGTGCGCCAAATCTGCAGCTGCTGGACAAAAAATACATTTGTGTCCTGTATAATCTTCAATCAAAATATTTCGGTCAATGTTCGTGTTTGCGGTAAACGTTGGCCATTCATTGGCAACGTAATCATCCCAATTACCTGGATACAAAGTGGTGTCAAGATCTAAAATTACTTGTGGGGGATATGGGTTCGTAATGTGATCACAAGATGTATATAGGTACATGGACCATGCAACGAGAAACAATAGAGAAAACTTTTTCATACTAAAAACTTTGAGTAAAGCTAAGTGTTAAACCATTAGATGCTGGAACGAATCGACATACGCCACCTACACAAAATAATCCAGCGCGTTGACGACCATAGGAAACGGTAAAACGTGTCGCGTCACGAATATATCCGCAAGTTAAAATTGGATAATTCACCCGTTTATCGACATCAGGATTTCCATAATTGTATTGATTCAT
>CAMAPI010000088.1 GCA_945860065.1 Chryseobacterium gleum
TTCGCTCAACAAGTTAAGGGCATTTTGAAGTGCTGCTTCGGTGATGACTTCTCCACTCATCAAGCGTGCGATTTCTTTTGGACGTTCACTTGACTCTAACCTACGCACGGATGTTTGCATGCGTTCGTTACGTAATTCTTTCGAAACAAGCATGTGATGTGCGGCTTTAGCAGCTACTTGTGGTAAATGCGATATCGCCATCAACTGAACGGTTTTCCCCATTTTCGACAGTAACTGTCCCATCTTCAAGGCAACTTCACCTGAAACCCCTGTATCAATTTCGTCGAAGAAAATGGTCGGTAAGGACTGTTTTTCAGAAATCAACTGTTGCAAAGCCAACATCAAACGAGAGAGTTCTCCCCCACTCGCTGCTTTTTCAATGGGTACTGCTTCGATGCCAAAGTTTGCAGAAAATAGAAAATCCACTACTGTACAACCTGTTCGATTCAATTCCATTTGTTGAGTTAAGTCAAACTTGAGTGAGGTATGTGGTAGTTTTAGTTCTTTCAATCGATCCTGAAGAACCGCTAAAATCGAAGGAATACGTTGTTCACGTTGCTCATGTAAAAATTGCGCATCCTTCCAAAGTTCTTTTTTCAATTGATCGAATTCCGCACGTTTTTTGGAACAAGCCTTCAATAGCTCATCTAGGGAATTCAATTTACTCGTCAATTGGTCGTACATCGCTTTCAAATCATCTGCTGAACTCAAGCGATGCTTATTGAGAATTTTATTGAACGCATTCCATTTTTCTAAAAAGACCGCTTTATCGGACTCATTAACATCCAATTGATCTATTGCGTCATCTGCCTCCAACGCAAGTTCCTTTAATTCGAGTAAAATCGAATCCAAACGTTCCTTCATAGATTGAAGTAATGGATCGTAATTGGATTGCTTATCCACACTTGCTTTTAAGCGATATAGTTGCTCGTAGGTTCCATTCTCTGCCGTCAAATGACTAATTTCCTCAAAAACCTGAAGAATTTGCGACGCATTCTCCATGCGTGTAATATCAATTTCCAATTGCGAAAAATCTGTCGTTCCTAAGGATAATTCCTGCAATTCATCTAGAATAAAACGATCGTAATCCTCTGCTTGAACTGCTGCATGATAAAGTTCGTCCAAGGACTTCAATTCTTTCGAAACGAATTCAAACGAAGCGTATTTTTTAATAAATGATTTACGATCAGGAATAAGTCCAGTCAGAACATCAATCAATTCCAATTGAAAAGACTTTGACCGAAGTTCTAGTGTATTGTATTGCGAGTGGATTTGAACCAAGCGAGACGTCAATAATTTTAAGGTTTGCAAGGAAACAGGTACGTCATTTATGAAAGCACGGGATTTCCCTTCTTTGGCAATTTCTCGGCGAATGATGGTGTTTGGATCATAATCCAGGTCATGTTCTTTAAAAAACGAAAGGTAACTGTCATTCAATTGAAAATTTGCTTCCACAACTGATTTAGGAGCATCGGGTCCAATAACAGAAAGTTCAGCGCGCTCACCTAAAATTAACTGCAAGGCATGTAATAGAATGGATTTTCCAGATCCTGTTTCACCGGTTAAAACGGTATAACCTGATTGAAAGTTCAATTCAACTTCGTCAATCAAGGCAAAATTTGAAATGCGAAGCGATGACAACATTAATCGAGAATTTCTTGGTAACGAGCAGAATTAGCGGAATCTAATCTTTTTAATAAAGTAACCAAATCTTGTTTCTCTTTCAATTCTGAATCTGAAAACACATTTTTAAACTCAGGGATTTTACAAAAAAGGAAACTAAGTAAGTTCACTGCATTCGGACGTGTAGCTGCGAGTGGAGATAATTTGTTTAACGCATCGTAAATGGCCTTCTTACCAGCGACTTTATCCTCGTATAATTTATCGATTCCTTTTCGATGATACATGTACAAGCATTCGCGCATTGGATCAAAAACAGGTTGTAAGATGTTATCCACCAAATAAAAACGATTACGCTTTCCGGATTCAGAGGATTTCCATCCAGGTGCACCACCCACTTGAGCATTGGTTACAATCGCCTGTGCTTCAATATAATAGGGTGTTCCGCCTTTTAAGGAGAAAGAATCGTAGTCCAAGCCAATCATGTAATAGGCATAGAATGCCAAGATTGATGTTAAGTTATCTCGGTATTGGTTTTGCGCGTATACGAGCACCGCATTTCTAGAGAAGCTAATCGCAAAATTTTCATCTTCGAAATTCAATAAAAGGGTGTTGTAACTGGAATTAAACGAGGGACGTGTAGACTGAACTTGAATGTATCCTCTGTATGTTCCTGTGGATGGAATTTCACGTATTTGAATCTGAATATTACACTTGATGCGCTCTTCCGTCTTGAATTTGTCTTTGGTCCATTGCGTGTTATTCATCAAATCGAAAATACTTTGCTCCATTTGTTTGATGACTTCCTTTTCGGTGGATGAAATTTCCACTTTTGCATCAACTAATACAGAAACTTGGCAATTCAATTCTTGTCCATAGGAAATTGAAATCCCAGCAAAAGTCAACAATACTATAATTAATCCTTTCATTTTTAATCTTTTAAAACGACAGATAAGATATCTTTTGCCACCTCTTTTTTAGATTTCAGTGGAAACTCGAACTCATTTTTATCCTTATCGAAAATAGTAATTTTATTTGTTTCCGCTTGAAAACCACTTACATCTTTTACGAATTCATTTAGGATGATGAAGTCTAGATTTTTACGCGTCAACTTATCTAACGCATATTCTTTCGCATTATTTGTTTCCAAAGCAAATCCAACTACTTTTTGTTGATTATTCCGATTTTGGGATGCCCAAGTTAAAATATCTGGATTTTTCACTAATCTCAAGGAGATTTCGTCTGCTTGTTTCTTGATTTTTTGAGACTCCTTATTTTCTGGACGATAATCTGCTACAGCAGCACTGAAGATTCCGAATGAACAAGATTCCCAATTTCCTTGAACCGCTTCCATCATTTCTTGTGCGGTTTGAATTTTTATTACTTGAAGGTTTGGATGTATCAATTCCAAAGATGTAGGCCCACTAATTAAGGTTACCTGATGTCCCATTGCTAAACACGCTTGCGCAAGTTCGTATCCCATTTTTCCACTTGAATGATTCCCGATAAAACGAACAGGATCAATAGCTTCGTAGGTTGGACCAGCAGTGATCAACATGTGTTTTGATGCATTCGATTTATTCATGTTAAAGAAATCCTGCAGGTAAGCCGCAATATTCTCAGGCTCTTCCATGCGTCCCTGTCCTTCGAGTCCGCTAGCCAAAGCTCCTTCAGTCGCAGGAATAATCGAAACACCATCAGAAAGCAAAGTTTCCATGTTGCGTTTAACGGTTGGATGCTGGTACATGTCCAAATCCATTGCTGGAGCGATGATTGTTTTTCCTTTCATCGAGAAATACGTAGCCAGAAGCAAATTATCACAAATCCCACTGGCCATTTTCGCCATGGAGTTTGCTGTACAAGGAGCAATAACGAGGATATCTGCCCAAAGTGCTAATTCAACGTGATTGGCCCATTCTCCCGATTTCTTATTCCAAAATTCTATGTGAACTGGATTTTCTGACAAGGTAGAGACAACGAGAGGACTAATAAAATCAGAAGAGGCAGGAGTCATGATTGCTCTGACTTCTGCCCCTTGTTTTTTAAATATTCGTATGAGGTAAGCAATTTTGTAAGCTGCAATACCTCCTGTTATTCCAAGAAGGATGCGCTTTCCTTGCATTACTCTTTTTCTTCTGGTTGACGCATGTAGATTTTGTCATCCAATAACTCTTGCGTTGCAATAGCTGTTGGTTTTGGCATTTTCTCGTAATGCTTAGAAATTTCAATTTGCTCGCGATTTTCAAAAATCTCCTCTAGGTTATCTGTTGTAGAAGCAAATTCTTGCAATTTTTGCGTCAATTCTTCTTTCACTTCAGAAGAAATTTGATTCGCACGTTTTGAAATAGCCACTAACGATTGGTAGATATTCCCTGTTTTTTCTTCCATACGGATGGTATCACGCGTAATGGTTGACTTTTCTGCTGGTGTGTTTTTTATACTCATAATTCACTTTTCAGTTGTTTTTCCGCTTAGCCTATCAACGTAATCACTCAGTTCTTGCGTGTATTTTGACTGTGGATGGCGAATCGCAAAGTTACGGAATCTTTCGTTAGTTTCTTCAATTCGTTCTGATTTTTTACTATCAATGCTATTGAATGTTAAAAAGTATGAATTTTTAACGACTACATAGTTTATTTCTTCGGAAAAACTAGATTGTCCATGAGCCTCTAAAAACAACTCTCCAGAGGTAACTGCTGCCTTATAATTTTGCGTTTTATCGTACAGCTTGACTTGATCATATTGTTTCGTCTCCAATTTAAATTGCAATTGATCGATAATGGTATTACAAGAGTCAATCAAATAAGATTGCGGGTAACGGTCGATAAACTGTTGAACATTATTGATCGCTAATTCCGTTTCCGTTTGATCTAAGGAATGTTCGGGGGAATTTTTCACACTGCAAAGCGCCACCATAAAGAGCACTTCCTCATTTTTTATACTGTAGGGAAAGCGTTGCATATAGGCACTGTAATAATATTGCGCCATGTAGTAATCTTCGATTTGAAAATAACTTTTCGCCAAACGGTAATAGGACAATTCACCTTCCGCACTTTTTGGTGAGTGTTGGTAAATCTGTTCATACAACACAATGGCTTTCTCGTATAATTTTCCATCATACAATTCGTTGGCCATATTGTATTTTGCAGCAAAATCATCTGCTTTCACAACAGCATTATAATTGGAACAAGCTGTTAAAAACAGCAAGCCAAAACTTAAGATGAAGAAATAGTTTTTCATTTATTTTACTCTTAAACTTCTTCCTACTTGAAGAACGGTTGTTGGTTTAATGCCGTTTAACGAACAAATTTTAGAAACAGTAGTTCGATTTCTATCGGCAATTTCCGTCAAGGTATCTCCTGAACGGACTTGGTAATATTTTACTTGCGGTGCGCGCACAACTACTGGTGGAGGTGTTTCTGCGTTTGGCGTTTCCACGGGATGTTCCTCGTAATAATCTGTTGGTTTGGCACCGGGACGAAATAGACCTTTATGAACAAATAAGTTTTCATTCTTCAAAAGACGTTTATCGAAATCAATAATTTCTTCCGGATTCATTGGCGCGTCATAAAAACGTATTTCAAAGTGCAAATGTGGTCCAAACGAACGACCTGTATTTCCACCGAGTCCAATGGGATCTCCAGCCTTCACCTCTTGATCTGAAAACACAAGAAACTTACTCAAATGGGCATGAAATGTTTCTAATCCATTGCTATGTCTTAGAATAACTAGATTCCCAAATCCACCATCGTTGTACTTGGCGTACCGAACCTTTCCAGACCACGTTGCATAAACCGTATCCCCGACATTCAATCCGACATCAATTCCATTGTGATACCTACCACTTCTGTAGCCATAACGAGAAGTCACAATTCCCTTTGTAGGCATGGAGAAACCATCATTTTGTTCATCGTTCACACACAACCAAATGGTGTCTTTTAACTTAGATAAATCGTTTCGACTTGTAAAACAAACCTCATTAGTCCAGGTAAGCGTAAAAGGTGCATCCTGTTCCTCCGTCATTATTTTATGAATGCGGGCATTCATAATTCCATCAAATTTAAATGGATTATAAAGCACCCATGTTTTGTTGGAATAAATAATCACCTTTCCAATCTCCGTA
>CAMAPI010000089.1 GCA_945860065.1 Chryseobacterium gleum
GATTCAATTAGACGCTGTGGAAATTCACTCCGAAGCTGCGGAAGAATGTTCCTTAAATTTCGTAAATAGTCCATGGGGGAATGCCGCTACTGTACACGCACTAGATTTCTTAGATTTCCACCCATCGAAGCAATATGATTTGATTTTCAGCAATCCACCTTTCTATTTAGACGGACTAAAATCGGGCGATAAGAGTATGGATCGAGCGAAGCACATAAGCAGAGATGTGTATGAGCAATTTATTCATAAAACATCTGAATTATTGAGTGATGATGGACGGTTTTACATCATTGTTCCTTGGTCTCAATTAGATTATTTGTGTAAAATAGCGATAGAAAATCGGCTTCATCTACTTGAGAAAATAACGATTCATTCCACCAAAGAAAAGTTGAATACACGAGTCATACTGGTATTTTCCAAAAGGAAGGAGCCAATTATTCAATCGGAGTTTACGATTCGATTAACTGTTGGTGGATATACTCCTGAATACATTGCCTTGACCAAGCAATACCATGCGATAGATTTATCAGAAAAACATTAGTGCTTCTTCCAATTACTAACAGATGTACTGAATCCGAGGGAATGAATGGATCCCGCTTTTGAATAAAACTGCACGCCGTAGTCTAAATTAAACTTTTTTAGTTTCAAGGACATCCCCATAGAAAATCCCGCTAGTCCAGGGTGATCGA
This sequence comes from Chryseobacterium gleum, assembly GCA_945860065.1. GTDB lineage: Bacteria > Bacteroidota > Bacteroidia > Flavobacteriales_D > Crocinitomicaceae > UBA952. Next base: position 690 of record CAMAPI010000089.1, read on the forward strand.
TTAATTTCAATTGTTCACGGCGCATGTAATTGAATCCACCTCGCAAATGAAAGGATTTAGAAGCATATAATTCCACTTGAAAATTGACGTGATTTGCGATTTTACTCCCGATGTTAGGAGTATAAATCGGAATGGTATCTCCTGTCAATGGGTCATATGTTGGTTGGGCTAGTGGATCCAAGTAAATAGTATTAAATTGATTTAATTGATGTCCTTGAATTCCAAAGCGAAATGGTGCGTGTTTCAATTTGTAACTAAGTCCAAGTTGAACTTCTAAGGGGAGATTAGATTGACTATTTTCGGAGAAATCTTTCAATAACACACCAATGTTCTTCACCAGAAACGTGGCACAAAATAGTTGATTTGGATGTACAATAAGTCCACTAAAACAACCTGTTAAACCAAATGCACTGTATCGGTAGAGGTGCGAACCTAGAAAGGAAACGCTTGCGCCAATGCTTAACACTTCGTTTATTTTTCGACTGTAGCTTGTTCCTACGGCATATTCACCACCATTAAAACTTCCGATCACGTTTCCCACCTCATCCGTTTCCTCAAATTGACCGAAACTAAAATAACGTAAACTTGGAGCAAAAGTACCTAGTTTGGTATGGAAGGCATAACTCACATTTCCGAAATTAACTCCAGCAGGGTAGTTGCCGTAAGAATATTGTGTCTTCCCATTCATTTTCTCACTCAACAATGCGGGATTATCTAATGCTAGTCCGAGGTCATGGTCATAAAAACTAATCAATCCATTACCTGCACCTGCATTTCTTGCGGAACTAGCGACATTGAGGAATTGAAAAGTTGTATTCCCTAGGTCATATTGACTAAAACAAAAGAATGGAATGAAAAATGTGAGTACAACTAATTTCAACATGGTTTTACAACGAGAAAAATCAAATTTAATTGTGAAATTAAGGTATAAAATCTATTTCTAAGTTAAAATCCTATCTGATTTCACCTTTTCAATGAATTTTGGACTGATTTTTGTTTTGAGGAAAGGCAATGGAAAGAACTAGACATACCATCGTTTATAATGAGTTGATGCAGCAGCATGGAACGTTCTTTAAGCATGTCATGCGTCAAAGTATTCCGTATCAGGAGATCCCCGATACTTTCCAAGAGTTTTCTATTCATTTTTTTCAACTTATTGTCGATCGCTATGACGTTCAGCCAGAATTATTCGCTTCATATGGTTGGTTAAAAACGATAACGCATCACTTTTGTATTTCTGAAATCCGAAAAAGACAAGCGAAAAAGAATCAAGTTTGGGTAAACACAACTTCGGAAAAGATATTCATTCAGGAAAATCCAGTGTATGACCAGGAGGAGTTGATTTCTCAGTTGTTTGAGGCAGTTCTTGGTTCTGTTAACAAGCGTGATGCCTTAGTCTTAAAAATGAAATACTGTTACGATAAGCCATCGAAATACATTTCTGAAAAAATGGGCATCAAACACGTTGATGTGTACATTGCGCGAATCAAAGAAAAGGTACGTCGTCAAACCGGAAATGTGAACCTAGATGAGTGGCTCAATAGCAAATCTTAGAAGTCGATGTGACGTTCCTTTTTATCTGGATAAATATCTGCTATTTTAACAAGAATACCTGTTTCCTCTACATTTCCAAACTCCGTATTAATTGCAGTATCAAAGGTCATCATGCTTGGTGATAGATTCATGTAGATATTCATCAATGGTGGTATGAATTCTCCGTGTTCTCTCGTATAAGTATTGAGTATTTTGAATGCTTCCTTGTAGTCTAATCCCATGATTAATTCCTCGAAAATTGCCGGGTCACTTTCAATTTGAAGTGGGTGAAAGGCTTTCATGAGTCCTATTTTATCTGGGAAAAAGCGCTGTAAAAAGAATAATAAGAAATCACGGCAGGATACATTGTAGTTTGCATACATCGTTACTTTCCCAAAGAAATACTCAATTTCCGGATTAAAACGAATCAAGGCCCCCAGTCCATCCCAAATATTATCAAGTGCAAATAATCCTTTTCTTGGATTGTTACTAGGTTGAAAATCAGGTTGAACCCAACTTCTCCCTAGTTCGATTGTATACGGTAGGTAATTACGTATAAATGAAATATCAAAATCAAAGTAATGTATAGTAGACAAATGAATGTTTTGCTGCTCATCAATTGCTTCGATGCATTTTTTAAAACGATAGCCACCAATAATTGCTTCATCTTCGACGGACCATACGATGAGTTGTTCGTAGGCATATTCTCCTAAATCGTATTCATCTAAATCGATGGATTCTCCAGTTCCTCCGCCTGCGGCACGAAAGGTCACTTCGCGCAAACGTCCAATTTCTTCCAAAATATTTGGTGAATTGTGGCAATTGACCACATAAATTTCATTTTCACCCTTGCGTGTAACTCGAAGAAAGCGCTCTGCGGTTAATTCAGCTTTCAGTAATTCTGTTTGAACAGCTTCTCTGATTGGTTTCATTTTGTACTTTTTAATTGATAAACAAGCGATTTAAACCAATTTGCTGCTGCGAAATCGTTCATTTTTGGATCAATTTCCGCACCCATTATTGGTTCTCCAACAGTATAAGTTATGATTTTGTTTTTCTGATTCAGCATTTCGTCAGCCAAGTAAAACATCTCGATATTTGCTTTGATTCCTAAAAACACACGAAGTTTATAAAAGCGATAGAAGAAAGGTGAGAGTTGTCCACTGATGTGGATGGGTACAATTGGCCGGTTCAATTCTCTCCCGTACGTAACAAACGTTTTTTTCCATTCAAAATCCTGAATGATTCCTTCATGTACCCGACTAACTATTCCCGATGGAAAAATACACAAGGCATGATCTTCGTAAAACGCTTGTTTGATTCGTTCTCTTGTGGACATGCCATTCGAACCATGTTTGTTAATTCCAACAAAATACGTATTCAAGTTTTCGATGTTCATTAGAATATCATTGACGATGAATTTTATATCCTGACGGTGATTTTTCAGGGCCACAATAAATGCGACAGCATCTACACCACCTAATGGGTGATTCATGGCGATAATAATGGGACCTGTTTTTGGAATGCGATCAATGTCCTTGATCTCAAATTTGAAATGAAAGTAGTTTGTTGCTGCTTCACAAAATTCGAGTCCTGAGAGTTCTCCATGCGCTTGAATAAAAGCGTTTAATTCTTTCTCACGCAAGGTTTTTCGCAAATATCGAATAACGAAACCCGGTAAAAAACGCAATAATTTTGGATTTTTACTTCGGATTAATTCTTTAATGTCAATTGCTTTTGGTGCTTGCACGATTCGAAAGTACGATTTTTCAAGTTTCTAAAGGGGTTGATTCCTCATGATTTATTCACATTCGGCTTGTTAGAACTCAAATTCAAAATTCATTCCGTCGTACAACAAGGAAACATTGCTTGGAAGTTCGGTTAAAATATCTTCATGCTTCCCGAAAAGGTGTGAAATATGAGTGAGAAATGCCTGTTTAGGCTGGATATCAGCAATAAACGCAAGGGCCTCTTCTAAGTTAAAATGTGAAACATGCGGATATTTGTGCAGGGCATTCACAATGAGGATATCCACATGTTTAATTTTTGCTCGTTCCTCTTCGGATACTGTTTTTGCATCAGTGATATAGGCAAAGTTTCCGATACGGAATCCTAAAACGGGTAATTTGTAATGCATAACCTCTATGGGAGTCACAGGAATACCATCTAGTTCAAATGGATTCTTATCGATGGAAATTAAGTTTAGTTTTGGAATACCGGGATAATCTTTTTCATCGAAAATATAATGGAACTCTCTCCTAAGTGCGTTGTCCACGCGATGTGAACAATATACATTCATTGGTTTTTTAGTAAAGTAATTAAAAGCCCGCACATCATCTAATCCAGCGATATGATCTTTGTGTTCATGTGTAAATAGAATTCCTTCTAAATGAGTGACTCCTTCACGTAGTAGTTGGTAGCGAAAATCTGGCCCGGCATCCACACAATAATTTGCGCCTTTCATTTCGATTAAAATCGAAGCGCGAAGTCGTTTATCTCGTGGATCTGACGAATGACAAACAGCGCAAGCGCATGCAATCATGGGGATTCCCTGCGAAGTTCCTGAGCCTAAAATACGAACGGTTCCTGTCATGGTACTAAAATACTATAAACTGACGATGCGGTGCTGTTTGTCTTTGCGCAAGAACAAATTAATTATGGACTTATTGTCACGATTTTCTGAAGCCAATTCAATATACCTCATCCAATGCATGGGTTCTTTTCCGTGAAAATGGAAAGGAGCAAATCCATATCCTTTGTAAGTACCACGATCAATCCAAATGAGGCTTTTCTCCCCTTTGTTTCGTCCTTTATCAATGATGAAAAAGGAAGTTCCTTTGAAGTTAATGTGTTCTAAAAAGTTGTTGATGCGTTGATTGTACTCATCCGGACTTTCCTCTTGAACACAAGCGCCCTTGCACTCTTTGATGGTGTAATGGAAACAAGCAGATTTAGTTGGGTAGAGGTGACATAACTTTTGACAGAGTTCAAATTTCTGAACGACATGACTTAAATAATCGCTGCCCTCTTTTTTTGTACTGAACTGAATAATCGCTTGATCTTCTTTCTTTGCCAAGGAGTTTACGTGAAGTTGAACGTATCCATGTTCATCTACCTCATCAAAAATCCCGAAAGGAAAGAAACTTTTTCTCAACTTACGGTTGTAAATCGGCTGATGTTGTTTGTTTAGCTCTGACTCTAGCAACATGGCAATGAGTTCACTGCCAGTTAATTCGTGTTCAACTCGACAAATATCCTGAATCATTTTGAGTCCTTTCGCGGTTTTCGTATTCCGTAAATGTTGCTCAATCCGTTTTTTAATATTGATACTCTTGCCAATGTAAATCAATTGATTGAATTCATTGTAGAGCAAGTAAACACCTGTTTTCGATGGGAGATTATCGATAAGCTCCAAACTTAAATTCGGATGAATGGACTTTGGATTCAGTTCTTTCTGAAT
>CAMAPI010000090.1 GCA_945860065.1 Chryseobacterium gleum
AATTTCAGTCATAACGACATATCTTAAGTTTTCCTCCATGTAATAATCCTTTAAAACAAACAATTCATTATTTGCTATAATTAAGGCATCTTTTATGGCTTTTTCCAATTTTGTTTTTTGCTGATCTATGGTATATGTCTTCATTCAAATTCAATTTTCGGCAATTTACTTACAATCTCTCTTGTCTGCACACTCACATTTATAATACTCAATAGTAAATCAAGGATGTATCTTGGGTTGCCAACTTCATCAGCCCAATCGTTTGGATCGTTGGTAATTTGACTTTCTTTGTGGGTGGTGATTTGGTAGCGTTCCATGATCCATTCAATGGCAGATTTTCCATTTACCACATAATCGTAGGCTTCTAACGGAATGCTGGAGATGGTAATGGAACTGTTGTAATGTATGGTGTCTTTTTGGTCTTTCTTGGGGAAACGCATTTTCTCTACCTTGAAAAAATTGGATTCTTCACCAATCACATTAACACCCTCATACGGTGGCACAGTTTCGTAGTTGAGGTGAAGTTCTGCCAATTCTCTACCTGCTTTACTGAACGCCCAAAAATCCTTCACATCTTCTACCAATGGTAAACGAGGCAACATTTTCTTTAAATCATTGGCAAACATTTCTCGGTATTCTGGTGAATGCAAGAAACCATAGACATAATAGAAAATATCTTCTTTGGAAATGTTGGTTGCGTTGTATTGTTGTTTTGCTATATCCAATATGTAATCACTTACCCCATCTCTACGAACATAGTTACCGGATGCTGAGCCTGCCGAAGTATCATCGGTTTCAAACAATCCTTTCTGAACATCCTTATTTTCTTCGTAGTAATAGAGGGGGAAACATTGACTTTTAGATATGATTTCGTAATCAGGATTTATATCTGTAATTATCAAGGAAAAATCTTTTGATGAGCCCAAGCCCGTTAGACAAATTACTCGGTTATCACTTTTTCTGCCATCAAGAAGGTAGTTAGAAATACGAAACATATACTCCATCAAGTCGCCATTAAAGTATTGATTAGTTTTAACGAAAGGACGATACAAGGATGTTTTAATGAAATTCTTATCTACACTGATTTTTTTTCCTCTTATAGCGTTGTCTTTTAAACCTCTTGTCCAACTTATTTTTAGGTTATCCGAACCTAACATTCCTAGTAATTGGCTCTTTTCTTTAACCCCTGAATCTGATTTCAACTTGTTAATGGTATCTACTTCCGAATTGTAGTAGTCAGATGTGGAAGTCAAATTGCTATAAAGTTTATTTATTGAAAAATTATAAACCCAAACATCTCTCGCAGATTGAGAACCTGATGTGTTTTCTGTAAATATACAATTGTCTTTTTCTTTGTTTTTTAGTGGTAAAAAATGAGAATAATGATCACTTCTCTCGTTAATCCAATCCCCATGCTCATTTGGTGTAAGAACTTTCCAATCCATTTTTTTGTTTGCAACGGACCCAAATTCTCGGACAATATTCAGTTTTTCAGTTTGGGAAAGATAGTCACCTATATCGTGGTAATAGATTGTAGCCCGATCCATTTTTACCGAAGGGTTTTTAACCAATAAAGTGATGGAAATAGGTGTTCTTGAGCCTAATCCAAAAACACCACCACCTTCTTTTTGTCTTAATTCACCCGATGTTCGGGCGTTTCCCCTCAAGTTAAACACATAAATGGAAGTAAATTCTTTTTCAAGTGATTTTCTAAATCCATCAGAGGAATTTCCATCCAACCAAGCACCATTTGAAATGAAACTTATGATTCCTCCATTTTCATCCAATTTATCTGAACTCCAACGGAAAGCCTTTATGTAAGAATCATACAATGAATTTTTATTTGTTGCTGTTGTAAGTTTTGCATACGTTTCTGCAATTCTACTATCCAATTTAGGATAGGATTGATTTTGGGCGTTGTCATTGGCAGATTTCTGACCTACCGAATACGGTGGGTTTCCGAAGATTACCCTCAATGGAGCATTTCGTTGTTTTTCTACTCGTTGGGAGTTTTGAGGAAACATCTCGGAGAATAACTTTTCACCTGCTTCAGTTTCACCCAATTGAAAAGTATCGGTCAACACAATTCCATCAAATTGGTTGTAGGTTGCTGTTCCAATTCCGTCTTCTTCAGGAGTAGCATCGTGGAAGGCATTTTCAATATTGATGGTGGCAATGTAATAAGCCAATAAGACGATTTCATTGGCGTGAATTTCGTGTTTGTATTTTCTTTCAAGGTCTTTTAACTCAATTAAGCCACTTTGAATTAGTCGTGTAATAAAGGTTCCAGTACCTGTAAAAGGATCTAATAGATGAATGTTTTCATCAGTTAACCCTTTTCCAAACTCCTTTTTCAAAACATCATTGACAGAATATAAGATGAAATCCACACATTCCACTGGGGTATAAACAATCCCCAATTTCTCCACCATTTTTGGAAAGGCAGTTTTGAAGAATTTATCATATAATTCAATGATGATTTTCTGTTTTCCTTCGGCATTGTCAATACCAGAGGCACGCATTTTCACCGATTCATAGAATTTGGTTAAGGTTTCTGTATCTTTCTCTAATGCCTGATCCTCCATCAAATCCAACATCGTTTGCATAGATTTGGAAATCGGATTGTTTTTCACAAAGGAATATCCTTCAAACAAGGCATCAAAAACAGGTTTGGTAATCATATGTTGTGACAGTAAGTCGATTGCTTCTGTCTCGGAGATACTTGGATTAATATTTTGACGCAAACCAAAAACAAATTGCTCAAACGTTTTTTGGTATTTCCCTTCGTCCTTAATGAGTCGTTTAATACGATCCATTTGCATTTCGGCAATTTGTGCCACATCCTTTGCCCACTGTTCCCAATAGCGACGTTCTCCCACTTTTTGAACCATCCGAGCAAAGACAACAGATTGTAATTCTTCAAACTGGAGTGTCATTTGTTGACTTAAAGAAGCATATTCATCATCTCCTTTTGTAGAAATAGGTTTTCCGTCCATACCAAACTGAACTGGAGCCCTACCCACAATGATTTTACCTGTCTTTTTATTGTTTAAATCAATTTTATTGACAATCGCATTGAATTGGTCATCGTGCGCACGTAAAGCGTTTAAAACAGACCAAACCACTTTAAAACGATCGTTATCATCCATTGCTTTATCAGCGTCCACATTAGAAGGAACAACAACAGGAATAATGATATACCCATATTTTTTTCCAGGGGCTTTTCGCATCACCCTTCCAACAGATTGAACAACGTCCACTTGACTGTTACGAGCAGAAAGGAATAAAACAGCATCCAAAGAGGGGACATCAACCCCTTCACTCAATACCCGAACATTGGTTAGAATACTACATTCTTTGTCTTTCTTATCTTTTTTTAACCACCCCAACAATCTGTCCTTATCGGGTGCAGACATTGTTCCGTCGATATGGTCACAAGATAATGAAACCATATTTCCTCTTTTATCTTCAGGGAGTGATTCGATGTAATCTTTTGAAACAGCATTAAAAATCTCACTAATTTTCTTTGAGGTCTTAATGTTGCTACAGAATGCAACAGCTCTTTTCATTGGCCCAGGATCTGTTTCGGTTAACAATCCATCATCTCCAAGCACTTCTTTGGAAAGAGCATTGATACAGCCAATTAATTTTGCGGCGTCATCCGTATTGATTTCACTATCCCCATCAGCAATTAATTTTTGAATAGAGGGTGGAATGTCTGCATCACTAAGTGTTAAAATTAAAACTTTGTAATCGGCTAGTAGATTTTGTTCAACTGCTTGTCCAAAGCCAATTCGATACATTTCTTGTCCATATAAACTTTCATCATCCATTGAACATAAAATAGCATCCGCTTGTGCTGCTTTACTTTTTGAATCATCGTTATACAAACGAGGAGTTGCAGTCATGTATAGACGTTTCTTGGACTTCAGGAAATCGTTATTGTGGACTTTGGTAAAGGATGACTCGTCTTTTCCTGCAATGGTAACACCTGTGGTTCTATGGGCTTCATCACAGATGATCAAATCAAATTCAGGAAAACCATTTTCCATCAGTTTTTTCTGAGATTTCGAAATCACATCAATGGATTGGTAGGTTGAAAACACAACAGTCATCCCTTCTTCTGAACGATTTTTTATATTTTCGAATTGTTGCAACACTTGTTCCACATCGGTAGATGCAGGATAGGCTAATTCATCAATTCGGTCCGTATCCATTTCCTCGTTTCTACCAATTTTCTTGGATATTTCGGGGTCGGAACAAATACAGATAGCGTGAATATGTGTTTCTGTATCTGATTTCCATTCTCTTAATGTTTGTCCGAGTAGAGCAATGGAAGGAACTAAAAACAAAACAGTTCCTTTATTATTGGTTTCTTTTTCAGCGATACGAAGTGCAGTAAAGGTTTTACCTGTACCGCAAGCCATTATCAACTTTCCACGATCATTTGATTGAAAATGGATATTGGTGTTATTTAATGCCTCGAATTGATGAGAACGAAGGTTCTTTTTAGGTAACTGAGCGTCTTTACCGTAGATGTTGTTGTATAACTTTTCCCAATCAACTCCGGAATCATCTAAAATTCCTGAGTAAATTATATCCTTTGGAATATCTTGTTTATGCCAAGTATCTGAAGCATTATTTGTTAATGATGAAGTGGTAATTAGACACATCCGAGAATAGGCCATTTTCTTACCATCGATTACAAACCCCGCTTGAGTCTTAGCGACAAATTTGCCAAGATCACTTGTATTAACATTGTTATTTGGTTGGTAACATTTACATTGAATAGCCCAATAACCATCCTCTTTTGTTTTAACAACAAGGTCAATTCCTAAATCATTAGTGTCTTTGTACGGGAAGTCTTTCCATAACCAAACTAAATTATTTTCTATTAGGTCTTGATACAATGGAGTGGTTAGGAAGAATTGTTGGGTTAACCTTTCAAACCGATCTCCTAGTTCTACAGTGTTTGTTGTTTCAATTCTAATTTTTTCTAGGACGTCGTAAAAATTCATATTACTATTTTAATCTTGTGAAGTTAGCGATAATTTACATTTTGTTTTCCTCATTGATTCCTACTTTAAAAAACCTTCAACTGGAGCCAAATCATTTACTTAAATATGCTTTGATAATTTGCCTACAAATTAGGACTTTCTGAATGACCTATCCAAGTCTTTGACTTGAGTTGTCAAACTATTTTTTCGGGCTAGTTATCAAATTTGTATAGTGTCTTTCGACTTACTTCGGCCCTTCGACAGGCTCTGGGGAGTCCAGGCTCAGTACAAGTCACTCAATCCACTTTCAACAGATAATCGAGCGGAGCCGAGAGGATCTGCAAGAGCTTTGAAGCTTACTTTGAATTCCAAGTTTTGTAGTCAGAATTTTGCGTTGGACGGTTTTCTTCTGGCTCTGTAAGCGGTTCGCAAAGTAGGAGGGAGGAGTGACAATCTTTTGGTAGTGCTTGGTATAGCGCCGTACCTTCCGTTTTCCATGCAATCATCTCATCGCT
>CAMAPI010000091.1 GCA_945860065.1 Chryseobacterium gleum
CATTTTCCCTTTTAAACTGAACATGACCACGATGGTAAACAACAAAGAAATCAAGGTGATTGGTGATACGAATGGAATAAATATTTTCGTAAACCACTCCTCCCCTTTTTGTTTGATCAACCACGTTCTACTGATGACCGCACACACAAATGGGATGCCCAAATAAACGCCAACTGTTTGAGCAATTTCGAGCATCGAGATGTTTAAATGCAATCCTTTGACACCGAAGTACGGTAACACGATTTCCAAATAGAAATACGCATAGGACGAAAAGAAAAAGACCTGTAACAAGCTATTGATTCCTACCAATCCTGCTACCAATTCTCGGTTTCCGTCTGCCAGCTCATTCCATACAATGACCATCGCAATACAAGGCGCTAGTCCGATTATAATGAGTCCAGTCATGTACTCAGGATAATCCTTCAAGAAGAAAACAGCTAATATGAACATCAAGAATGGACCAACAATCCACGTGATGAAAAATGAAACCAACAATAACTTTGGTTTAGAAAAGATACTTGGAATTTTAGAAAACTGCACCTTCGTTAAAGGTGGAAACATCATCAAAATGAGTCCGATTGCCAGTGGAATATTCGTAGTTCCGTAAGACAGAGCGTCCAATTTTTGATCCATGTTTGGAACAATGTGTCCGATGAAAACTCCAACAATCATGGCGAGAAAAATCCATAATGTAAGGTATCGATCGAGAAAAGAAAGGCGTTTAACAGGCGTTTGGATCGACATGGTTCATTTGTTTAATTGTGAAAAAACATAAAAAAGTTCAGTGGCGATTTGCGTCGCACGTTCTAGGTATTTTGCCGATTGAAGTTCGGTTCCGTCCGACGCTTTTGGATCCTCATACGTGATACCGATGCGTTTTTCCGCTCCGGGAACAAACGGACAATTTTGTTCCGCGTCCGAGCAGGTCATAATGGCTGCAAATTGGTTTTTCGGCAAGCTTTCATGCGAAATGGACTTCGAAAAACAGTCCGAGTGCACGGATTCTGAAACGTTTACACGGTAATGTGGATTGGTGCTTTGATCCAATTGTTCTACCTTAAATCCAATCGTTTTCAATGCCTCGATGGCATTTGGATGAAAAGCCGTTTCTTCTGTTCCTGCGGAAAATGTGTGAATCTCAGGTATTTGATAATGTTCAGCAGCAAGTGCACTGAGTAGTTGTCCGAAATGACTTCTTCTTGAATTGTGGGTACAGATGAATACCAACGAAATGTCTTCCTTCAACTGGTGCTTTTCTCGCACATAGTTCACCAAAGACGTGAGCTTTTCTTTGCGATCATTCGGAATATGAGCAAACTGCTTTGTGATATGCTCAGCAAAAAGTTTCAATGTTGTATCCATAAAATCTAATTAACAACAAGATCCGCCAGGGGTACAGGTAGTGTTCGTAGATGGAGACAATTCCACCAAATTAATTTTTTGTTTGGACGAGGGGATTCCACAACTATCCTCGGCAAGACAAGCAGTCTGTGTGGAAGTCAATTCAAAACCAGAACCATTCCAAGCCAAACCATATTTTCCAATCGTTGCACCTTGATATTCCACCTCAATTTCTTCATCAGGTAGGTTCAGCGTTCGTTCGGACAATTGAATGATGTCCATTAATTTCTTTGCCTGTAAACGGTGGTCGTAATCTTGGGCTTCCCACAATTGAAAACTCACACAGTCTTCTAAACGCGTGGTTCCGCCGCAGTCAATAAATCTTTTCTGTACATGTCCAACTTCCGTAATATGAAAATGTACAGGTACCGATGTTCCATCTGGAAGGCGAAAGGGAACAAGCGTTAAGCCCTCCAACTTTTCTTTAATTTCACTTAATTTCATCTGATTTTTTTAACAACATGATGTTTCTCTTTCGTAACTCAATCCATTCAAAAAAGATTCGATTTCTTTTAATTTTTCTAGGTTCAAGCAATAACAAACGGCTGTTCCTGAAATACTGCCTTGAATAATTCCCGCATTTTTCAATTCCTTCAAATGCTGCGAAATGGTTGCTTGTGCTAAGGGCAAATCATTTACGATGTCCCCGCAAATACACGATTCATGCGTTCTTAAAAAATGGATAATAGCAATCCTTGCGGGATGTCCGAGTGCTTTGAAAACGACAGACATCTCATTGATTTCTTCACTAAATTCGTCCGTTTTTGTTGTTCCCATTGTTGGATTTTATTACTTTATTGTAATATTACGATAAAGGTATGAAAAACGAAAGAATAAGTGTGCTTATTTCTTGCGAAAGATTTTCGCAACAGTTTTTAGGATAATTGAAAGATCATTGAAAAAACTTGGGTTCTTTAAATATTCCTCATTCAATTTGATTTTAGCTGGTAATACCTCTTTGATGTACGTTTGCTGTGGATTTTCGGAATTAGCCAAAAGTTCATTTTCATGAAAATAAGCTAAGGATGCCAGGTCAGTAATTCCCGGTTTTACCTGAAGGATTTTTCGTTGGGATTCCGTGTATAAATCGACGTATTCTTGAACCTCTGGACGCGGTCCAACAATGCTCATGTCACCATTCAACACATTGATAAATTGAGGAAACTCATCCAATTTGTATCTACGTAAATAATAGCCTACTTTGGTGATGCGCGCATCTCTCGATCCAACAGTAATTCTTCCTGAGGATTCAGCATTGACATACATACTTCGAAATTTCAATAGTCGAAAAGAGACGCCGTTCTTGCCGACTCTATTTTGCGAAAAAAATACACCTCCACGCGATTCGAAAACGATCCATAGGGAAAGCAACATTCCTATTGGAAGAAAACAAATAAGCACAAATAAGGCAAAAAGGATATCGAATAATCTTTTCATGCGTAACTTCACATTTGGTACAAAACTAATTTTTTTTCCTCAGCATGACACAGGAACTGCAAGAACAAGTCAAACAAGCACTCATTGATCAGTCCTTTCGCGCTAATACCTTAGCGCAATTGGAAAAGGACTTTCAGCGTTGCGGTGTGACCCTTAGCTCTTCGGATGTAGACAACTTGCTTTCCTCAGTTGAAACATGTATTGAACAGCTTTCAAGCACGCAATTACAGCAGTTAATCTACCTTGTTGACATTCCTGAATCACTGTTTGTTTCCATGTCAAGAAAGCCTACTTTTCACCGCGAATTAAGCGAAGCCATTTTGATGAGAGAAGCATTAAAAGTATATTTACGATCTAAATTTAATTAATCCCACACATGTTCAAAGCATCGATGGACTTATTGACAAAATGGCTCACCTTTGGTGTGGGAACGCTCTTAATCTTCACTGGTTTTCTCCCTTATTTTACCTCAAATGACTTTCCTATATTTCAGTATTTTATTCCATTTGCTTTCATCTTGTTATTGGCGATTACGTATGGATATAGTCCAAAAGGCTATTCCATTCAAGATGGACAATTAGTGATTTTGCGTCCGTTTAAAGCAAAAAATTATCCTTTGGAGGATATTCAATCTGTCACATCAGTCGACCGGGATAATCTGAAAGGATCCCTGCGCATATTTGGAGTAGGTGGGCTTTTTGGATATTATGGCTTATTTCGAAATAGCACATACGGAAACATGATCTGGTACGCCACTCGGCGTGATCAATTTGTGGTGATCGAACGCAGCAACGGCAAAACCATCGTTATCACGCCAGATGATCCCGAGTCCTTTGTGTCGGCGTATCAAATGTTCACAAGAAAATAAATCAAATAAAGTAAACGTTTTCGCTAACTTGCATGTGTTAATCTCGGTTGATTTATTAAATTTGTATCTAAATTGATGAGTATGAATTTCATTGCTTCAAGCACAAGCCTATTAAAACACCTTCAAAGTATTTCAGGAGTTCTAAATACGAGCAATACATTGCCGATTTTAGATAACTTTCTTTTTGAAATTACCAATGGACAATTAACTGCGTCAGCATCTGATTTAGAAACGACCATGGTGACCAAATTGGACGTTCATTCGGAAGAAGATGGTAAAATTGCCATTCCAGCTAAATTGTTGTTGGACGTGTTAAAAAGTTTACCAGATCAACCTTGTACGTTCAAAGTAAATGCAACGAATTACCAAATTGAAATTGCATACGACAACGGAAAATCTCGCATGGTTGGATTCAATGGTGATGAATTCCCTAAAATTCCTGAATTAGCCGGTAAAAGCGCCATCAAATTATCGGGAGATATCCTCTCTCGTGCCATCAATAAAACCATATTCGCATCTGGAAACGACGACTTACGTCCAGTAATGAGCGGTGTTTTCTGTCAGTTCTCTGCCAGTGAAATAACCTTCGTTGCAACAGATGCACACAAATTGGTACGTTTCAGAAGAACAGATGCAGAAGCAAGTGGAAGTTCTGCGTTCATTTTACCGAAGAAACCATTAAACATGTTGAAGTCTAACCTTCGCGGTGATGAAGAAGTATTGTTGGAATACAATGAGTCCAATGCAGTCTTCACTTTCAACGATTTAATTTTAGTTTGTCGCTTAATCGATGGAAAATATCCAAACTACGAAGCAGTAATACCAAAGGAAAATCCAAACGTTTTGACAATTGATCGCGCGCAACTGCTTTCATCGATTAAACGTGTGTCCATTTTCTCGAATAAAACAACACATCAAATTAAGTTGAAGCTAGCAGGTTCTGAACTTTCGTTGTTTGCGGAGGATATCGACTTTGCAAACGAAGCAAGTGAACGTTTGACATGTAACTACGACGGTGATGATTTAGAAATTGGATTCAATTCACGTTTCTTGATGGAGATGTTGAACAACTTGGATTCAGATGAAATCAAACTTTCCATGAGCGAACCAAGTCGTGCTGGAATTTTAACACCGTCTGTTCCGGCTAACGAACACGAAGACATATTGATGCTCGTGATGCCAGTGATGCTCAACCGTTAATTCTTTTTCACATACATGCCTCAAGGACTGAGCAACATTCGGAATTTATCCTTAAAGGAGCTTCAGGACGAATTTGTCGCTAAAAATGAGAAATCGTTTCGCGCCAAACAAGTCTATGAATGGCTATGGAAAAAAAATGCAGCTTCTTTTGATGAAATGTCTAACTTGAGTAAAGAACTCAGGGAGATGCTGCAACAATTCTATTACATAGATCATATCCAACTGCAAGATCAGCAAATTAGCAAGGATAAAACCATAAAATGTGCGTTCACGATTGAGGAAGGGAAGGTCGTGGAAGGCGTACTCATCCCAACCAAATCACGCACTACCGCATGCATCTCTTCGCAAGTTGGATGCAGCTTGTCCTGTACCTTTTGCGCCACAGGAAGACTAAAATTGCTACGAAATTTAAGCGCTGGAGAAATCGTTGATCAGGTTGTTTATTTGAAAAATCAAGCAGAAGAACGTTACGGACAAAACCTGACCAACATTGTCTACATGGGAATGGGTGAGCCACTTTTGAATTATAAAAATGTTCTTCAGTCTATCGATCGTTTATGCAGTGAAGATGGACTTGGTATCTCCCCAAAACGCA
>CAMAPI010000092.1 GCA_945860065.1 Chryseobacterium gleum
AGCACCGTCATTTATTCCATCACCGTCTGTATCTGGATTCGTAGGATTCGTTCCGGCTAATCCTTCTTGTGTATTTGTCAGTCCGTCTCCATCTTGATCACAAGGACCAGCATTTGGATTAGGAATACATGGGTTTGTATTGTCTGGATCTAATTCATTCATCACCCCATCCCCATCTGTATCAATGATGATGGATTCCAATGCATCAATGATTCCATCGCCATCCGTATCGAGAGGAGTTGCTGGATTTGGTCCGAGTTCGATGCAATCATTTTCACCGTCACCATCCGTATCCACAAGATTAGGGTCAGTTCCTGCAGCCACTTCAACTGTATTCAAACATCCATCCCCATCTAAATCTGGGATATCTGGAACGAAAACAGCAACAATCGTTTCCGGGCCATTTATATTAATGAAATTTGAGTCTTGAGTAATGGCTAATCCCATTGGTCCGGTAGTGTAGGTCCAATGGTCAAAAATATACCCGGTATTTGCTTTCGCTTTCACATTGGTTTGAATTCCACCGAAGTAGGTTGTTGACCAAGGATAAGATGGTGGATTGATTGAATTCACTTTAATGGTTCCAGCGTTCACGGGCGAAACATCAAACGTAACAGGAAATGGTCCGGTAAGTTGGTAACAATCTATGAGTCCTTGTTCCATTGCAAGGCAGCGTTGATTTATGAAATTTCTAAGTTGTGTAACTCTAGATTGCCATCCGTTGTAGGTTCCTCCCCATTTTGTACAGTGGGCTGTCATTTCCGGCGCAATTTCATTGACCATACTATCGAGTAGCGCCAACATACTTGTACAACTAAACGAGGTATTGATAAGGTCAATATAACGTGTGACGTAATATTGCTCTACAATGGGATTTTGATTAATTAGTTTTTCAAGTATATCGGTATGACCTTGTCCGCCTGGATTCGGTAGATTTTCTGCATTACAAGGGTCCGCATTTGCGCTTGGGTCAGGAATTCCAGTATAATTGATATAGTGTCCAAAAGTCGCATCCATGTCCCAAAGTGCATAGCGCCATTTCTTTTTATCACCAGCGGGATCCATTCCTCTCCACCATGAAGTATTCCAATTTAGCCAATCTTGATTTACTGTATAGGAGTTAATCATGAAGTAATCAGCTAGTGATTGCCAATTAAAAAGGGAATCAACGTAATCAAAATTAGTCGGGTTTCCCATATTATTTGTCATAATATAATTTCGTAATGCATTCCAATTAGGCAATGAATTTGGGGCTCCATACTCCTGCCAAGTTCCACCCCATGTTTTCAAGTATTGCAAGTTATATTTATCTTGTCCAAAATAGATGTCGGTATAATCGTGATCATCGGCTTTTTCACGGATTTCGTATACACCCCAATAGTTTCCATTTAAATATACGACAGCAGGACGCCAAGTTCGTTCGTCAAGTTTCATGTCGGCGCGAATCGATAAGGTATGAATAAAGGCATCGCGAATATGCGCACCCTGTTCAAACGGATAATTATCACTTGCTCCGGGTTTAAGAATCAATCGTTGAAAGGCATCGCGGCTTTTTTCAGGGAAAATAGCATGTTCTATGTCGCCATTATGTCCGTATTGATCTCTACAAATAAAATCAAATCCTCTTTGAGGATAAGACCATGAATCGTTCCCATGTTTATTGAAATCACCTTCAGCTTCGTCTATAAATGTCCCGTCTTGTTCAAATAATTCGAATCCCCCAATACGATTAGCAGGATTCTGACTTCCGTTTGCTACTAACGAAAATACTCCTTGACTACAAACGGATACAACAGGAACTGTATGTGTTACATTGATGAAATAGCTATTTGTTTCAATAAAGGAGGATAATGTTGCACCAAAAGCCGCTGCCCTTAATACTTTGGTGGTGGGGATACTTATTGGAGTAGAATAGACCGTTGAAGTTGCCGTTGGATTCGAGCCATCCAAGGTGTATCTGATTGTTGCACTTGGATCCGCACAGGTAATTGTAACTGTTTGAGCGGCCGGATAAAACCCAGGGGCTAAACTAAAAACAGGTTTTGGAGGATAAAAATTAACAGCTCCTGAGTTATTGGCATTGGGTGTTGGCGTAGTAAACAACTTGAAATCCACCGCTGCGTTTATCGATCTGCCCACAGAGTGATCTGCCTTTGTCAAATGAACTATTTTAAATGAATCCACGACATTCCCGAATGTATTTGAAAGAATAATCCAGTCACCTTCCGTTTGCGAAAGGTTGAAGTTTGGATGGTATTCATTTCCATTCACTAAATCTCTCTTTGTACAAAACACCATTTTAAATCCACTTGCTGCTATGGATCCACTTGGAATCATCCACTTTGTTAAATTAGAGGCTTTATCAGAAAGGTACCATCCAGTGAGGTCAATTGGTGTTGCTGTAACATTGTATAATTCAACCCAATCCTCCTTTTCACCATAGGCATCGGAAGGACCGGTAATGTTCGAACAAGAATATTCATTAATGACTACTTGGGCGAATACTAACTGATGAAAAGTTAATAAGATCAAACTGAGTAGTATTTGTTTCATAGTTTTGGGTTAAGAGCGACTAAAATTAGCGAAAAGACGAACAATTTCCAATCTTTGAAACGACCAATGTTAAAACAAGTTGTTTTTTTTGTTAAAATTGCATGAATAAAAATTCTTTGATTATGAAAAAAGGCCTTCTCCTACTTCTCTCTATTCTTGTCCTTAGTGTTTCCTCTTCCTGTAAAAAAGTAGAAGGATCCGGAGGCGGAGCAACAATAAAAGGGATTATTCAAGAGCAAAAGTATAATGCATTAGGAAATATCATTGCCGAGTATCCAGGAAGTGATCTTGATGTCTACTTAATTTATGGAACAGCCGATCAATTTTACGATGATGATGTGAAAACAAGTTATGATGGATCGTTTGTTTTTAACTACCTTCAAAAGGGAACGTATACCGTTTTTGTTTATGAAGATGATGCCACACAGCCAAGTGGAAAGAATGTGGTGAAACAAACGTTTGAAATAACAGAGAAAGATCAATTGGTAGATTTGGGTACAATAAATACCCGTAAAATCTAATGAAATCTTTTGCTTTTCTCTTCGTGCTGTGTTCAAATTTCAGTGTGATTCACAGTCAGTCTACCGTCTTTCAAGTATGGAACGAGCTAGGTGTGAGTGGAAAATTAAACAAAGATTTTTCCTACAGTGTAGATTTGACTACGCGTTTTGGCAGCGAGGGATTAGGAACTATCTTTCCTCAACTTTCATTGAAATATAAATTGAACAAGTACGTTCGTTTATCCGTTGATTATCGATTGATTGGTAAAAAAGAATTGAACGGGAATGTATTATCGAGTCATCGGCTGAATGGGAATCTTCAATTCTCCTATGGGATCAAACGTCATTCATTCGGTTTTCGAACGCGCTACCAATACTCTTTCAACGCATTAGTTGGTCCTTATGAGTCTGAATTTGATCAAGCAGTTAGATTCAAACCAAGTTATTCGTATGACATCAACAATAGCATATTTACACCAAAAGTGAGTTGTGAGTTTTTTTACAATCCATTGTTTGGAGAGAATGGCAAACAATTTACGCGGATTCGGTATTATGTTGGTGTCGCTTTGGAATTAGCTGGGCCCCATAATTTAGAAATTGGATACTATTATGATCAAAAAATTCAAGTTGCTAATCCAGTGAATCGTAGCATTTTGAATCTGTCGTATTCGTATTCACTTGGAGAGGGAAAGAAAGAAGAAGCGCGAAAAGGAAAGAACGTCCGATTTCTATAAATTCTCTGGCATTTCTTCGTATTGATCTGCTTCCAATCGATCAATTACAATCTGTAAATTCTCCATTTTCTTTTCCTGACGCATTTGAATGGCTGTTTGCGTGAAATATTGGTGTTGTTTTAAGAATTTCACTTGGATTTCATCCCATTGTTTCCGTGATTCTAGTTTTCCCATTTCCGTTAATTCACGGCGAAGTCGATCCGCAATTTTTTCAAAATCAGCTGTTCCTAGGTAATCTAAATCGGCATCGCAGATAATCTCTTGCAATTTATTGATTGGTTTATGCGGGAGTTCAGTCACGTGTATGAGTTCCACAATTGTTTTTACGTGTTGTTCGGTATAGCCATATTTCGGGAGGATTTCGGTGGCCATACGCGCTCCGATTTCTTCGTTATGGTCATAGCGCTCAATGAACCCAGCATCGTGCAGAATTGCAGCGGTTTTGAGCAAAAAGAGTCCTTCGTCTGTCACTCCTTCTAGTAAGGCGATGCGCTCAACGGATTTGACTACATCCTTTGTGTGATTTAGTGAGTGGTAGTATAATTTATCCGAGAGATTTTTCTCCATAAAGGAAAGCACATTATGTTCCGTTTTGTAGTATTTGATGGAGCTGTAATGGTGTAACTTCTTGATTTCTTCAAAACGATTGTTTGGCACAAGTCCTTCGCCATTTACCGAAAGTTCCGGCTTAATGCGATTCACGACATAGGTGTCCACTTTGGCTCTAGATTTTGTTAACGCTTTCCCTTTGTATTCATATTCAAAATAAGGTTCTATCAATTGAAACGTATTTCCGGTTATCGTCACTTTTCCAGGTTCACCTAACATTTCCATACGTTGTGCTAGATTCACGGTCGAGCCCCAAATGTCATAAGCGAGACGAATATTTCCAATAATTCCGGCAATCACGGGGCCCGTGTTGATTCCAAGGCGGATCTCCCAAAAATCCTCGTGATTAGCAATTGCCTCATACTTGAGTTTATCCATAAACGCTTGAATCTGGAGTGCTGCGGTACATGCATCAATTGGATTCGTGGAGTTTTCAATTGGGACACCACCAGCGCACATGTAGGCATCTCCAATCGTTTTAATTTTCTCTAGATTATTTGCTTGGATGATTTCATCAAATTTCTGAAAAAGAATATCTAGTTTCGATACTATTCTACTTGGTTGCATCGTATCAGAAATACGTGTGAATCCAACCACGTCGGTAAACATCACAGATACTTGTTGGAAACCTTGCGCTTTCACTTTGCCAGACCGTTTTAATTCAATCACCACTTCCGAAGGCAAGGTGTTGTTTAGCCATTGTTCCGTTCTATCCTTTTCTGCTTGAAGAAGCACTTGTTGCTGAAGTACTTTGTTTTTTTCTTCTTCGATTAATCGGTTTTGTTCTTCAATCTTCGTTTTTTGCAGGCGGATTTCCCTCGTTCTTTCCGCAATTTTCACTTCCAAGCGGACTTGGTTTCTACGTGAACGTTCAATTCTACTGCGAATAAAAATAAAAATGGCAAAAAATAAAATGACGCTTGTTAAGACCCAGAACCACCAGGTTTGCCAAAAATGTATTTCTCGTGTTAACTCAATCATTCAATTTATTGCTCTAGAAGGTACAACTGCTTAAACAAATTTACGAAATACCAAGGCGCAAAGTGCCAACAACGCATAAAAAAAGGGGCCGAA
>CAMAPI010000093.1 GCA_945860065.1 Chryseobacterium gleum
TTCTACTGGACTTTACGCTCGACTAACTCCCATAGAAATCATCGACTACTTCGCTGCCTTGTATCAAGTGCCAAACAAAGAGCGAGATGAACGAAAAAAATACCTCTTTCACTTATTGAACATGGAGGATTTTCTTCAAAAACGCATTGGTAAACTAAGTACGGGAATGAAACAAAAGGTTTCCATTTGCCGCACCATGATTCACAATCCAGAAGTGGTAATTTTCGACGAGCCTACTAATGGACTCGATGTCATTACGGCAGAAAACATCATCAAACTTATTCGCGACTGCAAGAATCAAGGTAAAACCGTTATTTTCTCCAGTCACATTATGAGTGAGGTCGATTTGTTATGTGATGATTTGGCCATCATCCACAAAGGATCATTAAAGTATCAAGGAAGTATGGCTGATTTCCGTCAGCATATGGAAGCTACTAATTTGACGGAAGAATTCATCCGCATTGTTCAACGTTAATTCATCCCCCATGATTTTTACCATATTCAAAAAAGAACTGATTGATACCTTGAGGGATAAACGTACCATGCGTACCATGCTGCTTATTCCATTGCTCGTTTTTCCAATCATTTTAACGCTTTCTGTAAATGTTTCTTCCTTCTTTGAGAAAAAAGCGAGTGAAGAAAAAATCATCCTTGGGGTTTGGGGCGACCTATCCGGAAGGTACATAAAGCAGTTGAATCAAATGCCCAAAGGATTAGGGGGAATGTCGACTCGTAGCTTCGAAGACTCGGCAAAACTAAAACAAGCAATCTCAAACGGAGAAATTCAACTCGGTCTAATTATTCCTAAGAACGAAGAAAATTTGCTCCGAAACAAAGTCTCCATTCCTTTGACGTGGTTATTCGATGCCTCCGAAATTGGTCGACAAGAAAGAGCTGAATCATACATGAACGTGATCTCAAATAATGCGGAATTAATTCGATTAAAAGAACTTGGTGTGGATGCGGACAAACTTCATCCATTGGTTCCGGTTTATGAGAATTGTGCAAGCGACAAAAAAATGATTGGACAACTTGCTGGCGGAATTCTACCCTATATCTTTATCGCATTTGGATTTATAGGCTGCATGTATCCTGCCATCGATTTATTTACTGGAGAAAAAGAACGCGGCACCATTGAAACACTGCTCACCACTCCGGTTTCGAGATGGCAGATTTTAGTTGGAAAAATGTTGGTAATCGTTACTTCTGGTATGTTGGCCGCAAGTTGTGCATTGCTAGGTTTATTCGTTTCCATTGAGTTTTTAGATATCGTTAAGAATAAAGAAATCTTGGATATCGTTCATGGTATTTTGACACCACTATTTATTCTTTCGATGTTTAGCCTGCTTTTGCCCCTCGTTGTTTTCTTTGCTGGCGTAATGATTCCAATTGCTGTTTATGCGAAGTCCTTCAAAGAAGCGCAAAGTATCATCACCCCATTGAATTTCGTAATGGTCCTACCCGCTATGATTGGTTTCTTTCCAGGAATTGAATTAAACGCCATTACGGCAGCTATTCCGGTAGTGAACATTGTACTTGCTACAAAAGAGTTGATTTCAGGAACACTGTCCTTTGGATATTACGCCATCAGTTTGGGAATCATGTTGATTTTGGCGACATTATCTGTTTTTGTTTCCTACAAACAATTCGGCAAGGAATCGAGGATATTGAACTAACGAACCACGTGAATAAAACCACTTTTCGATTGTTGTTCAAACTCCAATAAGTAGAAATAAACACCGTCTTCCAAAACTGCACCATTTATGTCTTTTCCTTTGAATGGTGCATCAAATCTTATCCCTGAATAAACCAGATTCCCCCAGCGATTGAAAACCTTTAATTGATAATCCTGACAGGTCTTAAACATCGCTTCGATGTCAAGCTCATCATTGTTTCCATCGCCATTTGGCGTGATGACATTTGGAAAGTCAAAGTCTTCATATCCATAAATATTCGTGATAGATACGGGTATACTCGTTGGACTTGAAACACAGCCATTAATGGAAATTGTTGCACCATAACTTCCCATTTGAGCGATCTCAACGGGGAAGAAAACCGCGCTATTTGTCGAAGAAAAATTCAAGGGCCCACTCCATTGGTATTGAGCATTTGAGATTGGATCAATTGTTAACGTGACAATATCACCTGGACATTCAACAGGACTATTTCCAGATAAAATAGGAGCCGCAGGAATTGGATAAACCGTGACATTCAAAGTTACTACAGAATCACATCCCGCAACGGTTTGCAAAGTATGATTGTATACTCCTGAGTTCGTTAATGTTTGTCCATAAAACAAGGTGCTTTCCCCTTGACAAAAGGTCATGGAACTACTGGAAGCTAGCACTGGATTCACCGTGAGCGTCAGATTGATGATGGAATCACATCCCGCCACGGTTTGAATGGTTCGACTGTAATTTCCAGCGGTGGTTAATATTTGCGTACCAAAAGTATAACTTCCACCCTGACAAATAGCTGCTTGAATGTTTGAAGTGAGGATAGGATCAACGACTAAAGTTAAGTTAATCGTTGAGTCACAACCAGTGGAAGTTTGTAATAATTGGGTGAAGGTTCCGGACGTGGAAAGTATGTTTCCTGCAAAAGTGTACGTTGCCCCTTGACAAATATGAACGGTTTGATTATTCGTTAAATTGGGTAAAAGGGTCAAGTTTAACACGACTGTAGAGTCACAACCGAAAATACTGGGAAAGACAACAGGATGAAATCCGGAAGTGGAAAATGTTTGAGTTCCCAACGTGTATGTTGCTCCTTGACAAATACTGATTGGTAGCGTATCGTTGAATAAGGGATTAACCGTTACTAAAACACTATCAAACGAAGGACATGAATTGGGATTAGACACGAGATTTGTCGTCACCGTGTAAGACTGTGATAAAGGCGTATTTCCCGAGTTCACCAAATTCACCGTTGGACTTGAAACGCTTGTTTGTGTAATTCCGGGAGCTGTAGTCCATGCATATATATAGTTGGGATTATTCACACTTCCGATTTGTGCTGTTTGTCCGTTGCAAATACTCACATCTGGACCTGCATTCGAAGTAGCAATGTCTGCGTAAATCGTTGCGTTTCGAATGGAATGACGGTCATTTGAACCACCGGTACTGGCTGTCCATCCCATGTAACCAGCAAAGTTCAAATTGTATGTTCCGGATAAATATTGAGTTCCATTCACAGAAACGGTTACTACACCATAGTTATAACTGATGACTGCCGTATTGTAGGTGTTAGAACGAAGGAAATTTAAATTTCCTCCTACATTGTTTAAGGTGGTAATTCCAGCGATGCATTCATTGTATCCGGGTCCACTGTAAATTTGAATTTCCGGATTTGCTCCGCCACAATTATTATACGTGTCAAAGACAACCTTAATTCCATTCGCTGTAGAAGGAATTCCTACTCCACCTCCCGAAACGAATCCAGTTGGCGGAACATCTAAAAAACAAAAAGCGATTCCATCGGCACTTGTTCCATCGAACATTCGAAAGTCAAATTGTACGTTCCATTGATAGCAGGTACCTAAGTCAATGGCTTGATTGTAAAAAATCGCGCCACTAGAATTTCCTACATTGTTTGTTAGGATCAACTCATCTGGATCGAAATTCGCATCTCCTCCTGTATCACCAGTAGTCGCTGCGCCGGTTAAATTCCATCCCGTCGTATTCATACTTGGAGAACCCGTTAACTCAGCAAATACCAATGTTTGAGCTTGGTTTTTTCCAAAAACAAACATACCTAATAGAAAGAAGATTTGCGGTAACGTCATACAATTTGATTTGAACACTAAAATTGCATATTTTATTTGAACAAGGCAAAAAAAGACGCTTTTTTGAAAAAAAAGTTGCTTAGATAAACTCGGCTAATTCAATCCAACGCTCTGTTAAGGCATCAATCTCTTCGACGATTTTCCCTAACGACGTTCCATCTTTCATCAGTTCTTCATTGGATAATTTCCCACTCGATAAGGTCAAGGTTAATTCATCCTTTGTTTTTTCCAATTCAGGTAGTCGTCGTTCAATTGTTTCGTATTCCTCTTTTTCTTTGAAAGATAATTTACGTTTTTTCGATTCTACTGCAGATTGAGAAATCGTTTTTTCCTTAATTTCCGGTTCTTCCTTCGTGACATTTTGTTTAATTCCGCGTTTTTTGTCCAACTGTTGTTGACGAAAAACCGTGTAGTTCCCAACAATATCTTTCAATTCACCTTGTCCTTCAAACACAAACAAGTGATCTACCATTTTATCCATGAAATAACGGTCGTGCGAAACCACAATCAAGCAGCCTTGAAACTGACGCAAATAATCTTCCAACACCGACATGACAAAGATATCCAAGTCATTTGTTGGCTCATCGAGAATCAAGAAGTTTGGATTGCTCATCAGAACGCGCAATAATTTCAAGCGGCGTTTTTCTCCTCCACTTAATTTATGAACGAATTGATAATGCATATCGCGAGGAAACAGGAAACGTTCGAGTAATTGTGCCGCGGAAAGTTGACGGCCTTTTTCCAAAGGAATGTATTCAGCGACTTCACGAACGACATCAATCACCTTGAAGTCTTCATTGACTTTGATTAAATCTTGTGAGTAATAACCAAAAACTACCGTTTCACCGAGAATAATTTTCCCTTTATCCACGGCTTCTTGTCCAACCAACATTTTTAAGAATGTCGTTTTTCCAGAACCGTTATTCCCAACAATACCCAAGCGTTCTTGACGTTGGACATTATAGGAAAAATCATTTAATATCACGCGATTCGGATAGGACTTACTTACTTTATGGAATTCAACGATTTTTGACCCTAGTCGTTCCATTTTAACAGGCAATTCCAGTTCGTCCTCGTCTAATCGTTGGGAAGCTACTTTTTTCACATCCTGAAAAGCATCTACGCGTGCTTTTTGTTTCACTCCACGTGCTTTTGGTTGACGTCGAATCCAATCTAATTCCTTGCGAAAGGTATTCTTTGCCTTTTCGATGGTAGATTGCGTTTGTTCTTGTCGCTCCGCTTTTTTCTCCAAATAATAAGAGAAATTTCCTTTGTAGCGATAAATGGTTTGATCGGCTAATTCTAAGATTGTGTCACACACGACTTCCAAGAAATAACGGTCGTGAGTCACCATTAAAATGGTCGATTTGGAGGAAGACAAATAGTTTTCTAACCATTCGATCATATCCAAGTCCAAGTGATTCGTTGGCTCATCGAGGATTAAAAAATCAGCATCCGAAAGCAACACTTTTGCCAAAGCAACACGCTTTTTTTGTCCACCAGATAATTCGCTGATGCGTTTATCCAT
>CAMAPI010000094.1 GCA_945860065.1 Chryseobacterium gleum
AACTATTGCCAGGAGTTTTATGCGGAAAATGTAGAGATTGAGTTTCCGCTGGACACCTATTTCAAGTTGAATCGCATCACCAAAGCTCCATTTTCGACCTATCTTCAAACAGATCATCACGTTGTGTTTTGTGGCAGTCCAGAACGTTATTTGAAAAAATCCGAGAATACCATCCTTTCGCAACCCATTAAAGGAACGGCCGCGAGAGGAAAAGACGCAGCAGAAGACGAACAGCTGAAGCAACAATTACAAAACGATCCCAAGGAACGTGCGGAAAACATTATGATCGTTGACTTAGTTAGAAACGATTTATCTCGCATTGCAAAAAAAGGATCGGTAAAGGTGACGGAACTTTGTGGAATCCATACGTTTGAAACCGTTCATCAGATGATTTCCACGGTGGAATGTGAGGTAGAAGATGAACTACCGTTTATTGATGTATTGCGTGCCAGTTTTCCCATGGGAAGCATGACCGGCGCACCGAAAGTCGAAGCCATGAAAATCATTGACGAAACAGAGGATTTTAATCGTGGAATTTATTCTGGATCTATTGGATACATTAGTCCAAACGGGGATTATGATTTCAACGTGGTCATTCGGAGCTTCATTTACAACCGAGAGAACAAATACCTTTCCTGCGCTGTTGGGAGCGCCATCACAATTCTATCCGATCCGGAAAAAGAATACGAGGAATGTCAGACCAAGATTCAGAAAATCCTAAATGGCATGTATGCTGAATAAATTCCAGACATACTTACAATCCTTCATTGAAAAACATCCTGCTCCACACTACTTTTTAGCAGTAAGCGGCGGACACGATTCGATGCTCTTATTGGAACTATGTCGTAGAAATTCACTTGCCGTTACTGTACTTCATGTCAACTATCAATTGCGCGGAGAAGAAAGTGATGGAGATCAGGCGTTTGTTGAGACATATTGCCAAATACACACCATTCCAATTCATGTTCACCGAGTTGATTTGAAAGAGAAACTGACATTCGGAGGAAACCTACAACAATTGGCCAGAAAGGAACGCTACGCTTTTTTTGAAACACACTTGAATCAAACGCCAAATTCATACTTGCTTGTCGCACAGCACCAGGATGATCAACAAGAAACATTTTGGTTACAATTATATCGTGGTTCGGGCATGTCGGGATTGCAAGGAATGTTGGATAAAAATGGACGGATTCTTCGTCCACTCTTACCCTTTTCTAGAAAGGAACTCGCGCAACTTTCCGGAGAAGTGAACCTTAGCTGGCGAGAGGATTCCAGCAACCAAAGCACGAAGTACTTGCGGAACCTTTTTCGTTTGAAATTAATTCCAGCGTTGGAGGAGGAAATTCCCACTTTGCGGGACTCCGTTCAAATCCTTCAAGGTACTTTTCAAGCGACACTTCAGGAACACCAAGCAGAAATTGACACGGTCGTTAATGGGATTAAAAATAATGAAACCATTACATTAACTGAAATAATCAATATACCTGATTACAAATTAGTTGAGATTTTAAAAAAATTATCTATTCCCCTTATTTTCACGAAAAAAATCACTGAACTCATCCAAAGTGAAGCAGGAAAATGTTTGAGTTGGAAAGCAAATGAAGGACCTTTTCAATCCATCGTAAAGGAGCGCGATTGCTTACGTTTCCTTCCTGCGATTCTCCAAGCAGCAACCGCGCCAACATTTCAAGCTCAATTGATCTCTGAACTTCCCAGTAAATTCGATAAAAACACCTTGTTTTTAGATCAATCCAAGCTTGTTGGAGAGTTGTATGCTCGTCCGTGGACAAAAGGAGACCGCATGCAGCCCATTGGATTAAATGGCTCGAAACTTATCTCGGACATTTTGAAGGATGACCACGTTCCGTCCAGTGAAAAAAGCGCGAGTTTTGTTTTGTGTGACAGTGAAAAAATCATTTGTTGCATTGGACACCGTATTGATCGTAGAAGTATTGCTAATGATGAATCGAAGCTCATTGTTCGTATCGAATTTCAACAATAATCGGTACTTTTAACTCATGATTCCACTTCCGAAAGATTTTGTTGCACGCATCGAAGCTGGTCCATTGGGACAAACACCACTGATTCAGTCCTTAGACACCGAGTCACCCATTTCGATACGCTTGAATCCCAGAAAGAAATCCCTTCAATTTGAGACGGAAGAAGTCGTTTCTTGGTGTCCAGATGGACGCTATTTGAAAGAACGTCCTTCCTTTACACTGGATCCTCTTTTTCACGCTGGAACCTATTATCCACAAGAAGCAGGATCCATGTACATTGATGCCATCGTTCGCAGCATTGAACTTCCTGAAAATCCAGTTTTATTAGACTTGTGTGCTGCTCCAGGTGGGAAAAGCACCTTGTTAGCAAGCTATTTAGACAATCGTGGGATGTTAATTTCCAATGAAATCATTCGTTCACGTGCCTACATTCTAGCGGAAACATTAACTAAATGGGGTTACTCGAACACGTTTGTGAGTAATAACGCTCCGGCGGATTTCGAAAAGCTTCACTCCTTCTTTGATTTTATTTTGGTCGATGCGCCTTGTTCCGGTGAAGGAATGTTCCGCAAGGATCCCAACGCTCGCTTGGAATGGAGTTTGGAAAGCGCTGCACATTGCGCGGTGCGTCAAACGGATATTCTTAAATCTGTCTGGCCAAGTTTGAAAAGAGACGGCTACCTACTCTACTCGACCTGTACCTTTAATCCAGCGGAAAACGAAGCATGCATTGCCGCTTTTTTAGAAGAGCACGATGCGGAAATCATTCCTATTCCATTCTTCGAAGGACTCACACAAGATGTCAATAAATACGGATATCACTTTATCCCAGGAATTGCAAAAAGTGAAGGATTTTACGCTGTTTTACTCCAAAAAAAGTCATTTTCAGGTCAAAACAAGCGAAAATCGGGCAAAATTCAAACATTGAGTAAAAGCGAAATTCCACTGAAAATCGAGGCGAATTTCCCGCATGTCTATTTCAAGGAAGAGGAAAACAGCTACGCAACAACGGAATTCTGTGTGCAACATTACGATGAAATCAGCAATGTCCTAAAGTGGATGAAACGCGGAACCCAACTAGCGACAGAGCAGCGCAAAGGTTGGCAATTGGAAATCGAGTTGGCATTGAATTTTTCCTTGCATCCTGACATACCCAGCATTGAATTGAGCAGACAAGAATCCTTACAATATTTACATGGGGACACCTTTCCACTCGAAGGAAAACAGGGTTACACCTTACTAACCTACGAAGAACAACGGATTGGCATCATCAAGCATTTAGGAAATCGCTTTAATAATTCCCATCCAAAAGAGTGGCGAATCAGAATGAACATCCCAAGAAATTAGTCATGACAGAAGCAATTGCACACCAACAACTGATCGATTACATCAAGCATAAAATCAGTATTACACCTGAACACGAGGCCTTAATTAAAAGTCGTTTTCATTTACAAAAGTTAAAGAGAAAAGAATTTTTCTTGCGGGAAGGCGACGAATGTTATTCGCAGGGATTCATTGTTGAGGGAACATTTCGCGTGTTTTTCATCGATCAAAAAGCGTCGGAACACGTATTGTATTTTGGATTCAAAGATTGGTGGGTTGGAGACATTGCTTCATTCCACAGTCAAGAAACCACAAACATGAACATTCAGGCAATGGAGGACAGTTACATTCTTTCCTTCACCAAAGATGATTTGGAATGGCTTTTTGAACAGGTTCCTCCACTGGAGCGACTTTTCAGAATCATGGCTCAACGCACCTTGGCGGTCCTTCAAAATCGTTTTTTACTCACGATTTCCGCAAACGCAGAAGAACGCTACAAGGAACTGATCCAGCGTCATCCAGGCATTGAACAATTGGTTCCGCAGCATCAAATTGCTTCGTATTTGGGGATTTTGCCAGAGTCCTTAAGTCGAATGAAGAAGTTGTTGTATAAGAAGTGAGCGGAGAACGGGAGAGTGAGAGTGAGAAAGAGAAAGAGAGCTGGAGAGCGGAATACTCCTTTCTATGTAAAAAAAGCTTACATTTAAGGGACTAAAACAGAATCATATTTAGGGTATACCTAAGAAGCACGGAAATTTGGATTACACCTCTTGACTATTTATAAATGTTAATTATGAAACTATTTATCGCATTTCTATTCACATTTCTCTCCGTGGTTTTATGGAGTCAGCCTATTATCTCTTGGGAGGAGGAAATTTTTGTAACCCAAACCAACCAATTTGGAAATACAAGGCCTCGAATTTGTTTAACAGCTCAAGATATTCCATTGGTTGTTTTTGGAAAAGCTTCTTCAGGCTTACTATATTCTGCAAGGCTAAATGGTTCTTTGTTTAACACCCCTTTAACACTACTGCCAAATAATATGGCTTCGTACTTGACTACTTGGACAGGCCCAGATGTAGCCTCAAATGGAGATACTGTAATCGTTGTTTTCAAGGCTCAACCTATGAATTTTGGAAAAGTTTATTCGCTTCGATCGCTAGATGGGGGGCTCACTTTTTCAGATACTATTCGAGTAGATAATCACCCACTTGGTCACGCTTGGTTGCCCTCACTGGATATTGACGAAAATAGCAATCCATCGGTGGTTTATATGGCACATGATCTTAATGGGATGAATCCAAGATACAATGTGGTTCATTCAATTAATAAAGGACTTACCTATGAAAATGAAATGGAAATAACACTTGCTATCCCTCAAGAAGCATGCGATTGCTGTCCCGCGGACTATGTCATCAAAGGAAATCACCATGCCTTATTATACAGAAATAACGATGCCAATATTCGAGATATTTATGCCGTTTATTCAGATGATGACGGTGCTAATTATTCCTCTTATGTCAATGTAAACGACTTAAATTGGACCTTAAGTTCCTGCCCTTCCACTGGTCCGCATGGTATTTTTAATAACGGAAAATTGCTTACTGCTTCTGCAAGCGCGGCATCAGGAAAGTACAGAACTTATTTAAGTGAAACATTAACAAGCCCATCACTTGTCTTACAATCCCAAACCATGATGACGCCCCCTGGAAATATCAACGGAGCACAAAATTACCCAAGGATTTCTGGGAAAAATGATACAATTGTCTTGATTTGGCAAGAAAACTCCCCTTCAAACAACGATATTTTCGCTGGAATTACAGTGAGTGGCTCAATCCAAGAACTAGTAGATTCTAAAGCAATTGTTAACGATTCAACCTTGGGTTCACAAAGCAATCCAGATATAATTTATGCCAATGGGAAAATACATTGTGTTTTTCAAGATGCAATTTCTGGTAAG
>CAMAPI010000095.1 GCA_945860065.1 Chryseobacterium gleum
TGAGAAATTGAATCATTTCTTGAAGAATAAGTCAGTGTAAATTAGCCGTTCACAAAAACCGAACACGTTCTTGTAAATTTATCACATGAAAAAAACATCGTTAGTCTTATTTTCGGAATACTCTTATCCGTCTTTGTAATGCGGTAAGAAGATGGCGCGGAAAGGATGTCCTTGTGTACCAATTTCTGCAAATCAATGCCAATCTTACGGAGTCCACGGATGGGCACATCGACACAAACGCCTTTGTTAGAGGGAACATCTCCATTTGGATAAGGAATACTGAAATAGCTGGGATCGTAGCTCACGTCTTGCGTACTTTGCCAAAGCACATGTTGGACAAATGTCGCGCAGGAGAAAGAGGAAGGGAATCTTCGGTGTTAGCCAATAAAGACTGTTCGTTGCTATGCTGCCGATCTGCTTGGACATGAAGTGCCGCGCTATCGATGGGGAAAATCCATACGCTTACCGTAACGAGCAAAACGATACATAAAAGAACCCTTTTCATTTATTTGGGAATTTTTAATAATTGTCCAATCTGAATGGTATCTGAACGCAGGTGATTGGTCTTTTTAATGGTCGTGATGGACACATGTTGTTTCCGTGCAATCTCTGAAAGGGTATCTCCGGACTTTACTCTGTAAGTCGTGTAACTTGGTTTTGGAACCGTTTTAACGACCGGTGGGGGAGAAACTACCACGGTGGAATCTCTTGTTGCAATCGGACGTGCAGGCATGGACAGAAGTTCTGTGTCCTCGACTGGTGGGATTTCTACATTCGGTGGAGCAGAGAATTTGTAGAAATGTTGACAAATATTAATTGTTCCGTCAAAATCACACAGTTGATTTCCAGACCAGTCGTAGCAGACTTTCACGTTTTCGTTGAATTCCATCAGCTTGTGGGCTTGAAAATTGGGGTGTTTTTTCATCATGCGTGGTAACTGTTTCTTCACGGCGGCCAATCCTCCTCCCGCGGAACCGCGACTGTCGATGCGTACATAGGAGTATCCATCCGTACTCGGACCCACCACCGCGAACCAATAGACTTTCAGGAAAACGGGATCAATTTGAATGTAGAGGTTTTTTACATCTGATGGAAATCCGTTGTTGCGTACTTCTTCCAATGCCAGATTGACTTTGATGTTCAAATATCCACCAAAACGATCAGCAATGCGGTAGTTGAAGGAATGTAGCGCGTCATACGTCGATGGCATTCCCTGCGCACTGAATGAATCGCAAACCAAAATATCGTTGATGTCCACCGCAATGGTATCCTTGATAATCTTATGAAACCGAAATTGATTGATCTCCGGTATCACCGCCTGATTTCCAGCTTCACTGATCGTATCCTCGAAAGAAAATTGTCCCCACGCGCTAGTCATCCCCAACACATAGGCAACGAAAAGGAGAGATATATTACGGAGGATATTCATTGTACGTGACAGATACTCAAATTTACAACGAATTATTTAGTTGACGTTACTCGCTATCCGCTTTCCCTCTCTGCTCTCGCTCTCTGCTCTCTTTCTCGCTCCGATCACAATTCCTTTATATAATTGCCGTATAGATCATTAAACACCATGCCGTTAGATGTCTTCTTTTTAGACAGCTGCTTCAACTCTACCAAAGCCCATAATATAAACTCCATCAAAAACGGTGTGTCAATTGTGGCAACTTTCGCTTGGTATTTCTGTAATAATATTTTCAGTGGTTCAATACCGTTCATCGCAGATAAATACGTTTCCTCGTTGGCTTCGTCGGATAGTTCGAAGGCATCCGCTTCGAAGAACCAGTTTAGAACTTCGTCGTAAGGTGTTTCTTGTCCTTCTTTTTTCAGTTTCTCAATTTTCGGAAAGTACTGGAGAAAAAGTGTTTTCGTTGCTTCACTGATGAGCTGATTCGCTACAAAATTCGAACCTTCCTGTTCGCCTTCGTAAACCAGTTCCACTTTTCCAGTGATGGATGGAATCATTCCAATGAGGTCGCTGAATCGAACGGTTGTTTCGTGTTCTTTGTTCATGATGGCACGACGCTCCGCGGTACTAATCAAGTTTTCATACGAAGTGATGCTCATGCGCGCACTCACTCCACTTTTATGGTCGATGTACTCGCTTTCTCGCGCCGTAAACGCAATTTGTTCGAGGATATCCTTCGCCAATTCCGGCACGTGAACGGAGCAGATTCTGTTCTCCAATTTGCCAGCTTCCTGCTGCGTGATTTTCTTCGCTGTCTGGATGTCCATGGAATAGTGCGTCAGGATTTGCGATCCAATGCGGTCTTTCAATGGCGTGACAATGCTTCCGCGGTTCGTATAGTCCTCTGGATTCGCGGTAAACACGAATTGTAAATCGAGGGGAAGGCGCAATTTGAATCCACGGATTTGAATGTCGCCTTCTTCGAGGATGTTGAATAAGGCCACTTGAATGCGTGCTTGTAAATCCGGTAGTTCGTTGATGACGAAAATGCAACGGTGAGCACGTGGAATCATTCCGAAGTGGATCACGCGTTCGTCGGAATAGTTCAATTTCAAGTTCGCAGCTTTGATGGGGTCAATGTCGCCAATCAGATCGGCAATCGTCACATCTGGCGTCGCCAATTTCTCGAAGAAACGCTCTGAGCGATGCAACCAAGTAATCGGTGTGTCGTCTCCTTTTTCGTTCATCAAATCACGTGCATAACGACTCATCGGATGAAAAGGATCATCGTTCATTTCGCTACCTTCCACTACTGGAATACACTCATCGAGCAAGTTCACCATCAGGCGAGCAATACGCGTTTTACCTTGTCCACGCAGTCCCAACAAGTTGATGTTGTGCTTGGAAAGAATCGCTCGCTCCAATTGTGGAATGACCGTTGACTCATATCCGTGCATGCCAGGAAAGGTTTCTTTTCCCTCTTTCAACGCGATAATCAGGTTCTCGCGCAATTCGTTTTTAATGCTTTTGCTTTGGTATCCGGCAGCTTTCAGCGCTCCGAAGGTCGTAATGGATGTATGCATCATATCAGTTAATTCGTTTTTTTCTATTCGTTTCGTAATCGTGGAAAATCATTTCCCCCAAACCTTTCAGTCCTGTGAAGAAGGCTTTTCCGTGGTTGGACTTCGTAAATTCATCCACAAATGCTTGTAAGTATGGGTCATTGGCAATCATGAAGGTCGTGATGGGTATGTGCATTTTTCGCGCTTGTGCTGCCTTTCCGTAGCATTTTTCGACAATCATTTGATCCAATCCGTTGCTGTTCTTGTAGTATTGTCCGTCCGGCATACGCAAGCAACTTGGTTTTCCGTCGGTAATCATGAAAATTTGCTTGTTCGTATTTCGTTTTCGACGAAGTATATCCATCGCTAATTCGAGTCCAGCGACGGTATTTGTATGGTAAGGTCCGACCTGTAAATAGGGGAGATCCTTGATTTTGATTGGCCAAGCGTCATTTCCAAATACGATGACATCTAAGGTATCTTTGGGATAAGAAGTTGTAATCAATTCCGCCAAAGCCATCGCCACTTTTTTCGCGGGTGTGATGCGGTCCTCGCCGTATAAAATCATACTGTGACTGATGTCGATCATCAGCACTGTACTCATTTGCGATTTATGGTGCGTATCCTCGACCACTAAATCCTTCTCGGTTAAGGTGAATTCCCCAATTCCATTGTTGATTTGCGCATTCTTCAGACTTTCCGTCATGGAAATGTGTTCGATGGAATCGCCGAATTGAAAATCCCGAAGTTCGCCCGTTTTTTCGTCGCCTTGTCCGCTGTTTTTCGCCTTGTGTTGTCCTTGTCCACTCTTGCGGATGCGTCCAAAGATTTGTTCCAAGGCATTCTTTCGAAGAATTCGTTCCGTTTTCGCGGTGATGGATAATTGTCCATTCCCATCTGGTTGAATTTCCTCCCGCAAATACCCCTTTTTCTTTAGGTCTTCGATGAAATCCTCCATCGTGTAATCTTCGTTGGTCAACTTGTATTCTTTGTCCAAGACATCTAACCATTCTAGTGCTTCATCCACGTCCCCAGATGTATGCGTAATCAGTTCACTGAAAATATCGAACAGACGCTCAAACGGAGATTGCTCTGGGGCTTCGTAGGGGGTGAAAACGTATCCGGATTTTCGCATGAGTCAGCTGTTTGATATGTAACACAAGGATTCACAAAAAGTTCATAAAACAGAATGCCTTGATAAAAGAAAGTAGGATGATCGTTATTTGCTTCTTTTTTTCAAATGGTGCAAATAGAGTTGCTCCACTTTATCGCGTGCCCAAGGTGTTCTTCTTAAAAAAACCAAACTGGATTTAATCGAAGGGTCTAGTTTGAAGCAGTTGATATTTACCTTAAACGCCATATGTTCCCATCCGTAATTCTCCACTAATTCTTCCAAAATGGTGGCCAGTTTCACTCCATGCAAAGGATTGTTGGGCTGGGGGATAGGGTTTTGTTCGGTCATTGTTACTTTTTGGTTGGATAAAGGTACGAATGTTACAGATTGTTGGAGAGAAATAGTTCCTAAAATCGACGAGTTAATTTTTCGATTTTGGTGAAAATTGGGTGTAGTTGATCCAATCCGTGATAAATCGTTGATTGTCCATAGCCGAGCCAATGCGTATACTGAAGGATCAATCGATACCTTTCTTCTGGATAACTTAAATCCACTTCGTCATTCGCATTAAAACACAAAGGTTGGTGGTGGGCAATTCGATTTCGAAACTGTCGGATTTTATCCAATTCATAGTTGATTCTTCTCTGATTTATACCAATTGGACGATCGGTAAAAATCGTATGTATTTTTTGTCCTCCTGCGCGAAAGGGAGACCGGTCAAATAAGGTTGTCCAAAACCCGAAGGATAATTCGGAGATTAGTCGATCGTGTGTGTACTGATTTCTTGCAAGGAGTTTTTGATAATGTGATTCGATAATGGAAGCGCTTCGAAGTCCATGAAATGCGCCGCCAATGCGACTTTGATGCACAAGCCAATCATTCTGTTGAAAGTGCGCTTTGTAGTGCTCATCAATTTTATTTCTCAAAGCAATTTCAAAAATGTGCATGATACCAAACATGCGTTGCGATAAATAGATGTTATATCGATAAAGTAAAATCGTTTTTTGTCGGTCTTGATTCATAGCCCGATAAAAGCGACCAATTCTAGCAGGGGACAATAATTGTTCAAACGCTGGATACTTCATAATACCATAACCAAACTTTTTACAGATTATTGTTTGTCGTTTTTTTTTTTTTTTT
>CAMAPI010000096.1 GCA_945860065.1 Chryseobacterium gleum
CCTGGGGTAACTTATTCCAATGCGGTGTTCACTGGAATGTCTCAGCAATTGGGTCAGATGACAGGAAACACGAATCCGAATTTTCAAATTACAGAAGGGATTGTGATTGGATGTTCTGATGCTCAGGAAGTTGTTCCTAATTTTTTCGGGACTTTTATTACCCCTAATATCTCAGGTGATCCAGACTTATTAGCAGTCGCGAATTCTGTTCCTCCATTGATAGGTCAATTTTTCACCGTTGGTTCAGTCAACAACATTGCTTCGCTTGAATTTGATTTCGTAGCGGTAGGAGATAGTTTGAACTTTAATTACATTTTCGGTTCAGATGAATATTTGCAATGGGTGAATAGTCAATTCAACGATGTATTTGCGTTCTTCCTAAGTGGTCCTGGAATTACGGGTTCATATGCGAGCCCAGCGGCTTTTCCAGGTGGGTCGGTGAACATTGCAATTGTTCCACAGTCAGTGCCGCCTTTGCCAATTACAATTAGTTCAGTGAACAATGTGATAAATGCGCCTTATTATATTGACAATGGAGCGGGTGGGATTCCTATTAGCTTGAATGGTTTTACGGTGAAGATTGCAGCTCAGTATGACTTGGTTTGCGGTGAGACGTATCACATTCGTTTAGCGATTGCAAACGGATCTGACCAAGCGTTGAAGTCAGACGTAATTATTGAAGCCGGCTCATTTACCACAGGAACAGATAATGCAGGTATTTCATCAAGTGTAGTAAATCCAGCTCCCAACCTTCCTCCGAATTCAGTTTTGGAAGGATGCGTGAATGGGCAAATCACATTCAACTTTCCTGATTGCTTGGCTCAAGGAGATACGGTTAATCTCATTTTCGGTGGAACAGCAACTTACTTAGACGATTATCATACCAATGGAGTTACACAGTTTGTTGTTGCTGATACTATGTTTGTTATAGATATCATTACCATTCCGGATAACATTTTTGAAGGTACAGAAACTATAACCATTAGTTGCAGCTATTTGTGCGAAGGCGCTTGTGACTCTGTTTCAGTGAGCGCCTCGTTGGATTTACTTGATTATGCGGGTTTGGTTGTTGCGCCAACTGAGAATTCTTTGCTTTGCCCAGGATTGTCTTTAACTGTTAATCCAGGAGCTCAGGGCGGTTGGCCTCCATACATTTATTCCTGGTCGAACGGGCAGGCTGGACCCACTCAAACTTTTTCGCAAGGATCGGCTGGAACTTATTCATATACCTTCTCTGATTATTGCGGTTCTACTTTTACAGATGACTTCATCATTACAGAACCGCCGGTATTTGGTTTCGCAACTGCGCAAGATTTGTGCGCGGGCATAGTTTCGGAGGTATTAGTTAATGGTGGATTTGAGCCATATAGTTTTCAATACAATGAATGGTCAATGGAGCTTGACTCAATGAACTATACTATTTCCGGATTCGCTAA
Source organism: Chryseobacterium gleum (assembly GCA_945860065.1). GTDB lineage: Bacteria > Bacteroidota > Bacteroidia > Flavobacteriales_D > Crocinitomicaceae > UBA952. Next base: position 1,437 of record CAMAPI010000096.1, read on the forward strand.
TGATAGTTCAACTGTTATTGTAACAGATTCATGCGGTCAATCCGGTGTGATTCCTTTTGTTATTACAGTCTGCGATACCGAGGCGATCAATATTTTTACTCCAGATGGCGATGGGATAAATGAAGGCTTTATTATTACAGGCATAGAAAGTTTCCCAAACAGTGAGCTTCAGGTATACAATCGTTGGGGTAAATTAGTATTCGAATCATCCAACTACAGCAACCAAAATCCATGGGACGGAAAAAACGTTGAAGATGGGATATACTACTGGATACTCCAGCGTTCTGATGGCGTTAATCCCTCGCCAAGCGGTTATGTCTATGTTATACATGATTGAAAATAATTTTATTTAAATTAGCGAAACCCCAGAGAAATCTGAGGTTTTTTATTTTAAGCCTTTTCTTTGTACAACTTTTAGACGTGTGTTAGCGTCAAGTATTTATAAACCTCGACTATGAAAAACTTGTATTTAGTATTGATTTTTACTTTTTTAATCAGTCAAATTTCTGTTGATGCGCAATTAACCGTGGACTCTTCTCAACCGATAAATTTGGTTATTCAAAATTTGCTGGGTCCAAATGTTCAATTCAGCAATGTGACGTTTAGCGGTGGCGCTGATCAAATTGGATTATTCAATTCAACAACGAGTAATCTACCTTTTCCAACCGGAATAGTTATGGGCACAGGAGGAATTTCCAATGCCATTGGCCCGAATGATTCCGGAAGCAGCAGCGTTACTGGAGGAAACTTTGGGGCGACAGATACGGATTTAAACGCTTTGGATGGATTAACCCACAATGATGCGGCAATTCTAGAGTTTGATTTTATTTCGACGGGAACGTCTATTTCATTTGATTACGTTTTCGCGTCTGATGAATATCCGGAATATAGCGGGGCAGGATCTTGCGGCGATGTAAGCGATGTCTTTGGATTCTTTTTGTCTGGTCCTGGAATTGCAGGAACATTTAGCAACGCTTCTGTTAACATTGCTTTGATCCCAGGTACAACTCAATTCGTTTCCATTAATAATTTGAATGCGGGTTGTGATGGTCTAGCGGTTACAGGTGGTGCGAATTGTAATTATTGCCAGTATTACATTAACAATGGAGATGGCTTTACCGCACCTTTCAATACAGACCCCAACTATATTCAATACGACGGATTGACTGTTGTCCTTACCGCGGTATACGAGAACTTGGAATGTGGACAAACCTACCACATTAAACTGGCCATTGCTGACGTTTCTGATACAGCATTTGATTCGGCTGTATTCTTAAAAGAAGGTAGTTTTAATGTGGGTGGAAGCTTAATTGAGTCCGTTGCTGTTACCAATCCGGGAGTAAGTCCCATTCCTGGTTTTCCAGCTAACTCAATCTTAGAAGGTGACGGGTGTTACAATGGACAGTTCGTAATTACTCCTCCGCCCTGCTTGCTTGAAAACGATACCATTCAATTGATATTCTCTGGAACGGCTACGTTTGGTGATGATTACAACACGAATGGTATAACCGAGATTATTTTATTTCCAGGAATTTCAGATACATTATTTGTGAACGGAATAATTGATAATCTTGTAGAGGGAACTCAAACCGTGACTTTTGGAAATATAACTGCTGGATATGAAACCATTGAAATAGGTTTTATCTATTTTAATCCAACAACTCAGTTACAAGACACCGCTACTGCGTTCTTGAATCTTGTGGATTATGTTCCAACCGAATTGTCTCCAGTTACCGACATCTTAAACCTCTGTCCAAACGCTGTTGTGCCGGTTAATGCAACTTCGTTAATCTCGAATGGGGTGCCGAATTACGTATTCAATTGGCAAGATTCTACGGGTGCAACAATTGGGACAAATCCAACCCAAGTATTTGCAGTCGGCAGTGCTGGAAATTATGAATTAACCATTACCGATTTCTGTGGAAATTCAGACTCTTCCTTATTTCTAATTACTGAACCGCCTGCCATTGCGTTCGCTGGTCCCCAAGATTTGTGCACGGGTATTGATTCTGAAGTTTTAGTTTCAGGCGGTCTAGAACCCTATGTTTATACACCTTCGGTACCTACAGCGTTTTTTGTGAATGCGATCACCAATTCAGTCTTCGGTACCGCAGGCGGAACCTACGACATGACTGTAACGGATGCATGCAATCAAGCTGGTGTAATTCCATTTGTGCTTACTGTATGTGATACCGAAGAACCGAATATTCTTTTAATTAATCCAGATATCTACGACAATGAAAGTTTCATCATTAAGGGATTGGAAAGTTTTCCAAATAGCCAATTAAGAATTTTCAATCGTTGGGGAGGATTGATGTATGAGTCGATTAATTATAGCAACGATAATCCATGGAATGGTACCGACGTTGAAGACGGCGTTTACTTCTGGATTTTCAATCGTTCAGACGGAGTTAGCAGAGAAGGATATGTGCATGTGATGCACAAGAAACCGTAAGCAGAATTAAGAATTAGATAAGAGAAACCCCAGACATTGTTTGGGGTTTTTCTATTCCCAAAAGTGAGAGGACAGTAGGTGCGACATCTGCTAATTTTCCGTCGTTCACTTTTGTGATTTCTTTGTCTACAATCCACACGGGAACGGGGTTCGTGGTGTGTGCTGTATTCGGAGAGCCGTCTTCGTTCACGGCGCAATCGGCGTTTCCGTGATCGGCTATAACGATTAACGAATATCCCAATTGAATAGCTGTTTCAGCAACTTGCTTCAAGCATGCATCCGTTGTTTCAATGGCTTTCACGATGGCTTCGTATACGCCGGTGTGTCCAACCATATCTGGATTTGCGAAATTCAAACAGAAAAAATCAGGTGTTTTATCATGAAGGAATTGAATACAAGACGAAGCAATTTCTTTCGCGCTCATTTCGGGTTGAAGATCATAGGTTGCCACCTTGGGTGAAGGAACCATAAGTCTACTTTCACCTTCAAAGGGCTCTTCTCTTCCGCCGTTAAAAAAGAATGTTACGTGCGGATATTTTTCAGTTTCTGCAATGCGTAATTGCGTTTTGTTTGCGGAAGACAATGTTTCTCCAAGGGTGTGCATGAGGTTGTCTTTTTCGAAAAGAATATGCACGTTTTGAAACGAATCGTCGTATCGTGTCATGGTCACGTAATACAACGGCATCTTCTTCATCCCAAATTCTGGAAAATCTTGTTGATGAAGTGCCAAGGTAATTTCACGACAACGGTCTGTTCTAAAGTTGAAACAAATAACCACGTCGTTTTCTTCAATGCCTTGATAGTTTCCTTCAATTTGAATAGGTTCAATAAACTCATCGGTAACGCCATTCACGTAAGATTGCGCAACGGCTAATGATGCAGAGGGGCTTTTGTTTTCCGATCCGCTTGTAAACAGGTCATACGCTTTCTGAACTCGCTCCCAGCGTTTGTCTCGGTCCATGGCGAAGTACCTTCCAACCACACTAGCAATTTTAGTTTGTGTTCCGTCCAAGTGGTTTTCTAAATCTTCAATAAATCCTTCACCGCTTTTAGGGTCGCAATCTCTTCCATCTGTAATGGCATGAATGAACACTTTCGAAAGCTCTTGCTCTTCACAAATATCGACAAGTGCTTTCAAATGATTGATGTGTGAATGCACTCCTCCATCTGAAACGAGACCGATGAAATGCACGTTTTTATTTTCTTTTTTTGCATGTTGAAGGGCAGCTAAGAGCACTTCATTTTTATGCAACTCATTGTTGCGAATGCTCAAGTGAATTTTTACTA
>CAMAPI010000097.1 GCA_945860065.1 Chryseobacterium gleum
TGGACGGATATCCGTATTGTAAATGGGAATACATATCGACAGGATCATCTGCTTGAATTATGCCATCGTATTTGGCGTACCAAAATTCATCGGTGGAAATCCAGCTTGAGGATCATCAATTACCCCGAAATTTTGTTCGTATTTTTGGATATTATCAGACAAAGCTTGCAAGAATCTTTTTGCGTTTTGAGGTGTCATTAATACGCGTGAACGAACTTTCCCCTTCGGCATCCCCGGCATAATTTGCACGAAATCACATACAACCTCCGCTGGAGAATGAGTGATTATTGCTAAATTAGAATACGTACCTAAAGCAATTTCTTCAGATAGCTCAATGTTCATGTGATTTTCTTCGTTTTCCATTATTTTCTTATTAAATCGTTTGTTCTTTTTCTTCAAAGATAATTCCGAATATCTCCAATTCTTTTAAAATCGGTTCATAGACTTTCTTGTTCACCGGCAAGGTAACACCTTTCTCTTGGATTTCACCTGCCAAAATTAATTTTGCCGCAATTGCAACGGGAAGTCCAACGGTATTTGACATGGCGGTATACACCTCATCCACTCCTAAGTTAACAAGGGAAGATGTGATTTTCTTCTGCTCGTTATTGATTTGATACTCGAATTCGTGGTACATGACTAGCATATCTTTGTCGCCAAGTTCCAATTTCCATTTTGGCTCTAGTAGTTGTTGCAATAATTTCGCCGGACTCGCATTTTCAATTCCGTAAGTAAAGGAATCATCAAAGATGCCCATGCTTTCAAATTGTTCAAACAAATACGCATTTTCCTCTCCAAGCACCATTTTAAATTTATCCTCCACCGGAGTATGTATTTCATATGGTAAAAAGGCATTCAAAAACGATCGAGGTGTCAGTGTTTCCGAATTGGTCATCGCATACGAATCATCAGTCATTCCCAATTGGATGAATACATCCCATCCTTGGCAATAATTTGGACGACGTAAGGTCCCTCGGTAAATCGTTGGAATCCCTTCAATGCCATATGTTGATGCATAAATCAACGAATTTCGATTCGCATACCCATCAAATTTACCATATGGCGGGATCTCAAATCGATCCAATTTTTTAAATAACTGCGAATAAGGTATGTACTTGTATTCATTGTTATCCATGTATAAAGCTGCCGGACCCTGTCCTGCAACTATCACATTACGTGGATTCCACGTGAATTTATAGTGCCATGGATTGTTATCTGATTCTGGAGCTAATAATCCACCGCAAAATGACTTAAAACTGGTTAATTTACCGCCAATTGCTTTGATGTGATCAATCACTTTCATCGCGCTCATGTGGTCGATTCCTGGATCGACACCAATCTCATTCATAATGACAATTCCCGCGTCTCGTGCTTCTTCATTCAATGCACGCATCTCAGGAGAAATGTACGAAGGGGTGATTAAGTTGGTGCGCACTTCTATGCAATCCTTGGCTACTTCAACATGATAAATCGCCGGCAGCATGGAAATCACCAAATCAGCATGCGCAATCGCTGGCTTACGTTCTTTGGAATCTAAGGCATTAAAGGAAAGAGCTTCTGCATTTGGATGTCCATTTATTTTTTTCTGAACCAAACTTATGTTTTGATCCACAATTTTAATACGCCATTTTTCAGCTTCTGAATGAGCTAATAAATACCTGATCAGTGATGAAGCTGACATTCCAGCTCCTAATATTAATATGGTCTTCATTCCTTTTTTTACTTTATCCGCACTGAACTTCGGACAAATTTATAAAAATGTTTGGATGCGCTGATTTTCCTACTCGTCTTTTATTAACAAGAATTTGATTGGGACAGCCAATCGATTTGACCAAGACACCTCATCGTGTCCTGTTTTGTCCCAAACAAGCGTCATATAATTTGGTCCGGTTTCGTACCCCCCCTTCATGAGCGTATTTAATAAAACTTCATGATATGGACCATAATACGCATCCAAGGTTTCTGTGCCACGATCGATATAAATTTTCACCTTTTTGGGTGACGGCAAGGTTTTACTTAAATAAGCATTGAAAGGAAGCGCGAGCTGATTCATCGCATCATCTCCCATCATTTGGAAATTAATCATAGGAGTGTGTATGGACAAGCAGGCTGCACCTCCAAAAGTCTTTGATTCTCTCGTGAGTCCATAAAGTGAAATCAATCCACCCATACTCGAACCTATTAAAAAGCGGTCTTCTCGTTTGTGACTTACCTGATAATGCGCTTCAACAAAAGGAATTAATTTGCTTGAAATCCAGTCAATGTAATAATCAGCACGCAATTCGCCATTCCAAAGTGTTTGCGTTAGTTTGCTGACATAGTTCGAATCCATGTACTTAGACGTTTGTTGAGGAAAAAACTCAGCATAGCGATTTGGTGGGTCATTGTAAATTCCAACTACAATAAACGGACGAGTAATTCCATTCGAAATGAGACTATCCGCTGTTTCATCCACGCGCCATTCTTTCTTATTCCATGTAACCGTTGAATCGAATAACATTTGTCCATCGTGCATATAAATGGTCGCATACTCCACCTTTAGATTATAATTGGCTGGTAACCATACAACAACTTGACGTGAAGTGGAATCGCTAAACGGCAGCTTGAAACTTTCCAATGTGCCATATGATGCAGTTTGATCGTTCGGAATAAGCCACCCGCTTTTATTTTTTTGGGCATAAAATGAACAAGGACATAAAAGAAAAAGTATGAGGACACGAATGATTTGTTTCATTTCCATAAACTAAAGAAATTATTTTACAAGAATAGTTCTTTCCTATCAAGAATCAAACGTACTTGTCGTATTTTTGCAGTAAAATTTAGCACATGTTGGATAAACTTCTCACCTCTCTTTTTTCCATGCGATGGATGACCCTTGGATTGATTTTATTTTTAGTTGGAATTGGTGCAGCAACGTTTATAGAATCTATCTATGGTATTCAAAGTGCGAAAATCATTATTTACAATGCGGCTTGGTTTGAAATACTCCTTGTTTATTTATCCCTGAATCTACTCTCTAACATATTCAAGCACAAGATGTTTCGACGCGAAAAAATCGCAACATTGTTGTTTCATTTGTCTTTTTTAGTGATCATTTTTGGTGCGGCAATAACGCGTTATGTGAGTTTCGAAGGACTCATGGTGATCAAAGAGGGGACATCCTCCGACTTCATATATACATCTGATCCACATTTGCTTGTGCACATGCAGGACTTGGCCACAGGGAAAACGAAAACGGAAGCGCACAAATGTTACTTATCAGAGATTACGGACAATGACTTTAGTTACGGCACGGATTTTTTAACGAAAGAAATTGAGGTAGATTACGTGAATTTTCAATCGAAGATGATTGATTCACTTGTGGTTCGACAATCCTTTAAAGAAACGGCATTGGAGTTAATCACGGACGGCATGACTTCCAATTATTTAGTGGAAAACGACTTTTTTATGGTTGGGATGGTGCCCATTTCATTTGGTCCAGAGCCAAAGTCACCAGGGATGCAAGTGCGTAAAAAAGGGGATAGTTTGCAAATTAAAACTTCCGTTCCCTTGACTTATTTGCCTATGTCTGAAATGAGAAAAGCACGTCAAAGCGGAGCAAATGTTCCAGATTCTTTGTTTACTAATATTCCGTTAAACACCTGGGTGGAATTCAAAACAACAACCTTATATCATTGCGGAGATAAGCAATTTGTGTTTAAACGTCCGCTAAACCACGCGAAAAAAGTATTGATGCCTTCTGGAAAGAAGAATGTGGGATCGGATTATTTAACCGTTCGCATTTCCGATGGAAAAGCAAAAAAAGTAATTCGTCTTGAAGGAGGTATGAGCGCTATTCCAACACCTGTTCGATTCGCGATGAATAACATCATGTACCAATTGGAGTATGGATCAATTAGAAAGCCCATAGCGTTTCAAGTATTTTGCAAGGATTTCAAGTTGGATAAATATCCGGGTAGCGAATCACCTTCTTCCTTCTCAAGTGACTTGACGCTTATCGACCAAAAAAGAAACGTTAAAATGGACCGAAAAGTCTTCATGAACAATGTCATGGATTATGATGGATTCCGATTCTTTCAATCTTCTTATGAATTAGATAATCCCTCAACTCCTGAAAATGAAGAAGGAACGAAATTAAGTGTAAATCACGATTGGTGGGGGACGAATATCACATATCTTGGATATTTGCTCATGAGCATTGGGATGTTGATGTCCTTGTTTGCTCCGGTTGGACGCTTCCGAGAATTAAATGATAAAATGAAGAAACTCAAAACAAAACGTGCAAGTTTATTGAGTTTGGTGCTGGCGATTGGATTCATCTCGTTTCAATCAGCGCTTATCGCACAAGATCATACGCACGAGGCTAATCCTGTTGCCAAAATATATAGGGTCATGTCTGCTGATCATTCTGAAAAACTGGCTTCCTTATTAGTTCAGGATTACGAAGGACGTATTTCGCCCATGCATACCTTGTGTGATCAATTGTTGCGGAAAATTTACCGAAGTAACCGATACAAAGACTACAATGCGGTTCAAACGATTATGAGCATCCAAATGTATCCGCAATATTGGATTACACAGAAAATTGTTCAGGTACCGAGCAACTTAAGAAAACCATTGAAACTTGGGGAATATGCACGTGTCATGGAATTAATTGATCCACAAACACAACAATTCAAGTGGATGAAAGAATATAAAATTGCGCACCAACGTCTTGAATCACAGCGCAATGAATTCGACAAGAAACTGATCAAATTGAATGAGAAGTTTGAAGTGATACAAGGAGTTATCATGTGGAAATATTTACGCGTTGTTCCGAAAAAAGGAGATGTAAATCATACCTGGTATATACCTTTTCAAGTTGATACAGCAGCATCATTACAAGTTTTGAGCTACATTTCACTTTTGGATGAAGGCGCTAAAAAACACAATTTTAGTAAAGCGGAAAATGTACTTAAAAAAGTAAAAGCACATCAACGTAAAATAAGTTCGGATGTCGTACCTACCCTCTCCGCTGTTAAAACAGAAATCTCCTACAACAAAATGGAGGTGTTCAAACACTCCTACCAACTGTT
>CAMAPI010000098.1 GCA_945860065.1 Chryseobacterium gleum
TATTCCATAATCAGCGCCCAACCGATGATCCACGCAATGATTTCACCGAAGGCAACATACGAATACGTGTAAGCAGACCCGGACACAGGCACCATGGATGCGAACTCTGCGTAGGCAAAGGCCGCGAATCCACATGCAATTGCGGTAAATAAGAATAAGAAAACTACGGCTGGACCACCCTGAGAACTCGCTTCTCCAATCGTACTGAAAATTCCAGCTCCTATAATCGCCGCAATTCCAAAAGCAGCTAAATCTCTTACTTTCAAGTGCTTTCCTAAGGAATGTGCATCACTGTTTTGATCAGCCATTCGGACTTGCTCCAAAATGTCGTGCACTGATTTTTTACGAAAGAGGGAATTCCAGGTCATATATTCATTGTTTAACGGAACTAAAAGTAGGAAATTATTTAAGATTTCGGCCGAATGCGAACTGCATTCCTTTTCATCTGTTACTTTTGTATGGTGGAAAAATGCATAGAAATAAAAGGAGCACGGGTTCATAACTTGAAATCCATTGATGTGAAAATTCCCCACGGGAAATTGACGGTCATCACTGGTGTATCAGGTTCTGGGAAATCAAGCTTGGCCTTCGATACCATTTTCGCGGAGGGACAACGTCGATTCATTGAAAGTATGTCCTCCTACGCCCGACAGTTTTTGGGAAAACTGAACAAACCAGAAACGGAATACATCAAAGGAATTGCCCCATCGATTGCCATTCAACAGAAAGTCATTTCAAGCAATCCACGTTCAACCGTTGGAACAACAACCGAGATTTACGATTACCTCAAGTTATTTTACGCCCGAGTAGGAAAAACCTATTCACCTGTTTCTGGTAAAGAAGTACAGAAACATCAGATTAAAGATGTCATCAATTTCCTCAGTAAACACTGGAAAGACGAGGCAATCGCGATTCTTTGTCCAGTTACACTTTTCGAAACGGAAACCTACTTAAATAAAATAGAATCACTTTATAAACAAGGTTTTACAAGAGTATACCTAAATAATTCATTTAAATTAATTGAGGACTTATTGAGCTCTGAATTTGATGAGGAATTCCTCTTGGCAATCGATCGTTTCAACAATGATTTCTCTGACGAAAGCAACTTAAATCGTTGTACCGATTCACTCGGACTTGCCTTCACTGAAGGAAAAGGAATTTGTGCGATTCTCCACCACAAGGAGCAGAAACTTCAATGGTTTAGCAATCGTTTTGAATTGGACGATATGAGCTTTCAAGAGCCGAGCGTGAATCTGTTCGCCTTCAATAATCCTTATGGAGCATGTAAAACGTGTGAGGGATATGGAATGGTACTTGGAATCGATGAAGAATTGGTTTTTCCCCACAGAAACCTCAGTGTTTACGAAGGTGCCATTGCTCCCTGGAAAGGCGATTCCATGGGCGAATACTTAAATCAATTAACCTTAAACGCGAAGAAATTCGACTTCCCGATACATAGACCTATCAAGGACTTAAGTCCGGAACAATATGCATTTCTTTGGGAAGGAAATACGTATTCCAATGGAAACACTTATTTTAAAGGTTTAAATAGCTTCTTCAAATTCATTGAAAGTCAAACATATAAGATTCAATACCGCGTCATGCTTTCTCGCTATCGCGGAAAGACAAGTTGTCCAGAATGCAAAGGGACGCGTTTACGTGGAGACGCCGCGTACGTCAAAATAAACGGCTGTTCGATTCAGGATATCGTCTTGAAATCCATCGATGAAGCTTCAGCGTTTTTTCAAGGTCTTTTATTAAACGATTACGACCGACAAGTTTCCAAACACATTCTTCCCGAAATCAAACAAAGACTTGGTTTTTTACAAGACGTTGGACTCGGATACCTCACGCTAAACCGTGGAGCCAACACCTTGTCCGGTGGAGAATCGCAGCGTATTCACTTAGCTACATCCTTGGGAAGTAGCCTCGTTGGATCCATTTACATTTTGGACGAACCTTCGATTGGACTTCATCCAAAAGACACCGCACGACTGATTAAAGTCCTGCTAAACCTCAAAGCACTCGGAAACACAGTGATTGTCGTGGAACACGAAGAAGAAATCATGATGGCAGCCGATGAGATTTTGGACATTGGTCCATTAGCTGGATCTCACGGAGGAGAAGTCGTTTTTCAAGGAGATTACAAAGCGCTCATCAACGCAAAGGACAGTTTAACCGCGAAGTATTTACTAGGAATCAAGGAAATTCCTGTTCCACAGAAGAGACGCAGCGGAAAGAACCGCATCACCTTGCATGGCGCACGTCAAAACAATTTAAAAAACCTCACACTTGACTTTCCACTAAATAAACTCGTGTGCATCACCGGAGTTTCTGGATCAGGAAAATCGACTTTAATCAAGTCCTTACTGTATCCATCCATTCGGAAAGAACTTGGATTAAGCGGTGATTTAATCGGGAAATGCGACGGGATTTCAGGAGATTTAAAATCGATCAAACACGTAGAATTCGTGGACCAGAATCCCATTGGAAAGTCCTCTCGAAGCAATCCAATTACTTATGTTAAAGCTTTCGATGACATACGCGAACTATTTGCTAGACAACAACTTGCGAAAATGCGCGGATACAAGCCAGGCTTCTTCAGTTTCAACGTAGAAGGTGGACGTTGCGAGATGTGCGAAGGCGAAGGAAGTATTACCGTTGCTATGCAATTTATGGCGGACGTCCATTTGAATTGTGAAGCTTGCAAAGGAACACGCTATAAATCCGAAACCTTAGAAATCGAATACCGCGGAAAATCCATTTACGACATTTTAGAAATGACGTTGGACGAATCATTGGCATTCTTTAAAGAAGGTCAAGACCGCTTGGACGCCAAAATCGTCGAGAAGATTCAACCATTGGTCGATGTCGGTTTAGGTTATTTAAAAGTCGGACAGTCCTCCAGCACGATGAGTGGCGGAGAAGCACAGCGCATCAAACTAGGATCTTTCTTATCCAAAGGAACACAGGCGCCTCCCACCCTGTTTATCTTCGATGAACCAACAACAGGATTGCATTTTTACGACATTGACAAATTAGTTATTGCATTTAACGCATTAATTGACCGCGGACACTCCATTTTCGTCATCGAGCACAACATGGATGTTATCAAATGTGCGGATCACATCATCGAATTAGGTCCAACGGGCGGTGAACAAGGAGGACACTTGCTTTTCGAAGGGACACCGGAAGAGATGGTTCAAGCAAAAAACACAGAAACAGCACAGTTCTTAGAACAAAAACTACATCCAAAGCGTTAACGCACGGAGAATTGTGCATTTATCTGTTGATAAATTCAGACTCCAAAACGAATCCAATGTGAAGATTCCTTTAACTTTGCATAAAAATAACATACATGTCAGCAGATATTTTTGAAAAAATTCAGGCGAATCGCGGACCTATTGGACAACACGCGAAAGAATCTCATGGATATTTTACTTTTCCTAAGTTAGAAGGTCCAATCGGACCACACATGATTTTCCGTGGTAAAACTCGTTTGAACTGGTCATTGAACAATTATTTGGGATTGGCTGATCATCCGGAAGTGAGAAAAATCGATGGTGAGGCAGCAGCTGATTATGGATTTGGATCTCCGATGGGTGCACGTATGATGAGTGGAAACTCCGATCACCATGAGCAATTGGAGCACGAGTTGTCGGCATTTGTAAAGAAAGAAAGTACCATCCTTTGTAACTTCGGTTATCAAGCGATTGTTTCTGCGATAGACTGTTTAGTGGATCGTCACGATGTGATCGTTTACGACGCGGAATCTCACGCATGTATCCTTGATGGTGTTCGGTTGCATATGGGGAAACGTTTTGTGTTTAAACACAATGATTTAGAAGATTGCGAAAAACAACTGCAACGTGCCACTAAATTAGCCACTGAAACCGGTGGAGCGATTTTGGTGATCACCGAAGGTGTTTTCGGAATGCGTGGAGACCAAGGAATTCTGAAAGAAATCGTTGCACTGAAAGAAAAATATAGCTTCCGTTTATTCGCAGATGATGCCCACGGCATCGGAACACTTGGTGCAAATGGCGGTGGAACAGGTGAAGAGCAAGGATGTCAAGACGGCATCGATATTTACTTCGGTACCTTCGCAAAATCATTTGCTTTGATTGGTGGATTCATTTCATCTGATGAGCAAGTGGTTGAATACTTACGTTACAACATGCGTTCTCAAATCTTCGCAAAAGCGATGCCCCTACCATTAGTAATTGGAGCTTTGAAGCGTTTAGAGTTGATGAGAAATCACCCAGAGTACAAAGCGAAATTGTGGGAAATCACAGGAGCTTTGCAAAAAGGATTAACGGATGCTGGATTCGAGATTGGCCCAACCAACTCATGTGTAACCCCAGTTTATTTAAATGGATCCATTCCAGAATCAACCAACTTGATTTACGACTTACGTGAGAACTACAATGTATTCTGTTCTATGGTTGTTTACCCAGTGGTACCCAAAGGAATGATAATTTTACGTTTGATTCCAACAGCAACTCACACTTTAGAAGACGTAAGATACACCATCGAGTGTTTCTCTAAAATCGTTGGTAAATTGAAAGCTGGAGAATACGTTTCAGATAAAATTGCAGTAGTTTAGTTTAAACCGAAAATAACAACATAAAAAAAGGAGCTATTCAAGCTCCTTTTTTATTTTCTATAAAGTTCTAATAGCGACTCGCAAAGGGATGATTGTTCACCACTGGAATCTCCAAGGAAATCAATTTTTGAATGTCGCGAATGTACTTGCGTTCTTCTTTATCACAGAATGAAACTGCAATTCCAGATGCTCCTGCGCGTCCCGTACGACCAATG
>CAMAPI010000099.1 GCA_945860065.1 Chryseobacterium gleum
TCCACTTCGTTTCTTTGTTTTACCCTTGGATTCATGGCCAACATCAAATTGAAATTCTCAATGACCGTTCCATTGTTAATGTGCTCGCCTGACTTTAAATAAGCACGGCTTTTCAATGGTTTCGATAGATCATACATTCCAGCATTAAAGACGACGTTTAAATCGAAGGTGTCCGCCCAATTATGTAAATCTCGAGGCATGCTGTCATATTTCGTCGCACTAAAAATATTGAAATCAAAAAGTCCACCATCCATGCGTAAAATGGAGATTTTTGAATCGCCAATAGGAGATTTTTGTGGTGCATCCATTTCACGGTAGTCCATTCCTTTTGTTAAGGTGGTCCAATTCGAATAATCAACAATAGTGTCCTGCGCACTTGCATTTTCACCTCCACAAGAGGCAAGCAATAACAGCGTAATAGTGGTTAAAAAAAAGGTTTTCATAAAGTACTTCATGCGCGTCATTTTCCTCAAATTCGCTTCAGTTAGACCATGAATAATTCATGAGGTCATTCAACTATTCAAACGAAATTATCTACTATTCCAAATATATTGACTTTATCCTTGATTTTGTAAGTTTTTAACAATCAAAGGCTGAGAAGAAGCCGAATACATGCATTGTCAATATCCACAATTTGCTTTCATTTGTATAAAATCAGTTTTTATGAAAATAGTATTCCTTTCACTCATTATCATTTATACTTCGCTTTCCTTTGCACAAACAAAAGTTGGTTTTTTCAAACGCCTAAGTTCCTCTAGAATGGTAGAAAAGGGCATTGAACAATATAATTTAGGTGGTTCAAGCGATGCTTTTATGACTTTCAAACAGGCGAGTGTATTTAATCCCTATTCAGCCAAAGCGATGTATTATTTGGCGAGCGTTGAATTCGAGTTAAAAAGCTTTTACGAAGCTGAAACACATGTTGGAGCGGCATTGCGTTTGAATGATAAAAAATTAAACGGTGATTTACATTTACTAGCTGGACAAATACACCATAATTTAAATCATTTAGATAGTGCTATTTCACATTATGAAAAATGTACGAAACTGATCGGAGAAAAATTAGCCAATGAATACAATATTCCTGTGCTGCTTGCGCAAAGTAACTTCGCGAAAAAAGAACAAGAAAAAGGGATTGTTTCCATGCGCATTCCATTAACAGAAATCAATACAAAGTATGACGAGTATGCGCCAATATTAACACAAGGCGGACAAGCACTTTATTTCACCGCAAAAAATCCAGATGCAAAAGGAGACAATGTGAATCCCGAGGATCAAAGTTATTTTGAAGACATATATTTTTCTTTTTGGAACGATACAACGAAATCGTACAAAATCGCATACTCTGAAGACACAGATTGGAATACCGAAGGATTCGACGCGTTGAATTGTGTCCTTTCAGATGGAATGCATGCCTATGGGACATTGAATACTTCTGCATCCAAAGAAAAAACGACGGAAAGTTCAGAGATTTTCGAATTAACAGCAGAGAAACCTTTTGCTTGGGATGAACAAAAAATGGTGAAAATCCCTGGGGTTAACACCAGTTTCTTCGATGGATCCGCTTGTATGACGGATACCTTTATGATCGATGAATACACGTACAAACGCGAACTTTATTTTGTTTCAGACCGTCGAGCTGAAAAAAGTTTGACCGATTTATTTGTGGCCACAGAGACGAATGGAGTTTGGGGGGAAAGTGTGGTCGCCTTGCCGGATTTCGTGAACACTGCGGGACGCGAAACAACACCATTTATTACGGAAGACGGAACTTTGTTATTCTTTAGTTCGGATGCTTTACCCGGAATGGGCGGATACGATGTGTATTTCTGCAAGCGAAATGGAAATGAATGGTCTACACCAGTGAACTTAGGCGCAGCATTCAATACGGTGAACGACGATACACACTTTCAATATTATCCTAAACTCGAAAAAGCCATTATGGCTGGCTTAAGTGAGTTCGATGGTTTGTTTAATTACAACATTTTTCAAATGGACTTCCATGGAACGTCTTATCCATTTATGAAATAAATGAACCTTGTGGAATCTTCGTTGTACTTGCATCTAATAAAGGAATTAAACATAGAATTATGAAAAGAATCATTGCCAGTATCCTACTCGGATGTAGTGTACTCAACGCAAGTGCTCAGAAAGAAATTAGTACTATCGCACCCATCAAAAAAGTCACTGTGTTTTTTACAGGAGCACAAGTGCAACACGAAGCGAAAGTTGACTTACAAATGGGACGACAGGATATCGTTTTTCAAAAGTTAACGGATTACATTGATCCAAATACGGTTCAAGTGAAAGCACAAGGTGAGGTCACCATTCTTTCTGTTCGCACACGCAAGAATTTTGAGGACTTGAAAATCAGCAATGAAGAGATTCATGCATTAAACGCGAAAAAGGATTTGCTTTACAAGAAAGATCAAGCTTTGCGCGATGAATACGTGATCTTGGAGATGGATAAGAACCTGTTGCTGCAAAACCGCGATTTAAAAGGACAAGACCAAGGACTGAAAACGACTGAATTGAAAGAAGCGTACTTGTTTATGCACACGAAGCTAACGGAAGTCATCACGCGTGAGACAGCGATCTACGCAGAGTTGGAGGATCTTCAAAAGAAAATGAATCAAATCGAGCAGGAGATTATCAGTCAACGATCGAAACCAGTCATTAATTATTCTGAAGTGATTGTAGAAGTTGATGTCAACAAATCGTGTACGGCTGGATTCCTATTCAATTACATCAGTCCAAATGCGACGTGGAAACCATATTACGACATGCGCAGCGACGGTATCGGAAAACCTGTGCGCTTGGAAGCGAAAGCGAATGTGAGTCAAACCACAGGCATCGAATGGAAAAATGTAGATTTAGTATTATCGACAAACGATCCATACGAAAATGCGCAAGAACCAACTTTGCAGCCATGGATTATCTACTACAACAATTATCCACAGCAAAAAACCCAAACAACGAGAAACCTACCGCAAGTCGCTTACGCGGGAGAGAAATTAAGAGGAGAAGTGATTGATGCATCGACAGGAGAAGCACTTCCGTTTGCACGTGTTCAGTTTGCCAATAATCCGAACATAGCGGCCGTAACGGATTTCGATGGGAAATTTGAAATGACGATTCCAAAGGGGGAAAATTATGTGAATGCGAGTTTTGTGGGATACAATTCCGCTCAACAACAAATTACGTCTACCTACTTGAAATTTTTCTTAGAACCACAGCAATTGGAACTAGAAGAAGTTCAGATTCGCGGATCCAGATCGGAAGACGCTGATTATTATATAGATGGTGTTCCAGTTAGTTCAGAAGTAAATACCATCACGAGACAAGATATTTCACGCATGCCTGCGAGAACTATGGGTGAAATGGACATGATTTCTGGTGTTAAATCATATAGGAAACGCAAAATGGATTTCAAAAACGAAACCACTGAATACAAAGCAAACGTTGTTGCAACGACCATCACGAAAAAAGACTTGCGCGTGGAATATGCGATTCAATCCAAAATGTCTATTCCATCCGATGGCATGGATCACCGCGTGAGCATTGCCACGCATGAATTACCTGCATCTTACGAATACCACGTGATTCCGAAAATTGATCCAAGTGTGTACTTGTCAGCACAAGTTGTTGGTTGGGAAAAATTGAATTTATTAAGTGGGGAATCCAACATTTACTTCGATGCAACATTCATGGGAAAATCCTTTTTGGATGTAAACTCCACAAAAGACACCCTTTCTTTCTCTTTTGGAAAGGATAGCAAAGTGAGTGTGGAGCGAACAAGAATGAAAGAGAAATCAAAAATTAAAACGATTGGTTCTCGTCAAAAATTCGATGTGACTTGGGAAATTAAAATCAAAAATAATGGTGGAGCGATGATTCCATTGATTGTGAAGGACCAATATCCAGTCTCTAATCAAGAGGACATCAAAGTAAAACGAGGCGAATTAGCAGATGGTAAAGTTGATGACAAAACAGGCATCATCACCTGGAGTTTCTTGAAAGGAATTTCCGGGTCCCAAACCATCACTTTTGACTACAGCGTGGATTCTCAATATGGAATTCAACTTTATTTAGAATAAATTTTATCAGCAATTTGAGGGTGCCACCAATGTTTTGTAACTTGGTGGCTTCTTTATGCAACGTTATTTTGTCCAAGTCGCTTACCGAGGAACAGCTTACCATGGCTGGCAGTCCCAACCGAACGCTCCAAGTGTTCAGGAAACGATTGAGCGCTGTTTTTCGAAGGTTTTTGGAAACAGCACTATTCCAATTGTAGGCTGCGGCCGAACGGATACAGGAGTCCATGCGAAAACCTATTTTTTTCACGTGGATTTACCGCAAGATTGGGACGAAACTCAATTGTGTATTAAGTTAAATCGCATGCTTCCTCCAGACATCAGCGCGAATCACGCATACAAAGTGCCCTCAGATGTCCATGCGCGTTTCCATGCAACTAAACGCACCTATCGTTATTTCATTCACCAGCAAAAAGATCCCTTTCAGCAAGATCAAAGTTGGTATTTCCCTAAAGTATTGGATGTGGATGGGATGAATTTAGCCGCTACCCGTTTACTTGGCACGAAGGACTTTGGTTCTTTTTCAAAACTCCATACGGTTGTGAAAACGAACATTTGTACCGTGTTCGAAGCGAAATGGATTCAAGAAGGTCAGCATCTTTATTTTGAGATTTCTGCGAACCGATTTTTACGCAATATGGTACGAGCAATTGTTGGTACCTTAATCGAAGTGGGATTAGGTAATCTAACTGTT
>CAMAPI010000100.1 GCA_945860065.1 Chryseobacterium gleum
GAAATCCTTGAATTACCAGCGTTTGAAACACGTACCATATCCAATCGCATTAAAAAACACATGGATGATTTGAAATCCGGTAAAGAAGCGGATGTGTTCAATTGGAACGTTCGCGTATAATTTCCTTGTGGAATTTTACTTTTCTTTGCGTCTCACCTAAGACATGAGATTCTACTTTTTATTTATACTGACCTTTACTGTCCATTTTGCCAATACGCAAGTGTTGCGTCTGACGTGTTTGGATAAACGCACCGGCGATTTAGTTTCCAATGTCGGAATTTCCATGTCCCAATTTTTAGGAGGCGATTCGATTGTTTATCAAACAACTGTCAATGGTGTGACGGATTATCCATTGAACAAAATCGATTTAGGTCAAACCTTGTATTTTGATTTTCGTCATGCAATTTACCAAACAACTAACATTGAATTTCATTTCAAGGAGCGCAAGGATACCATTCGTTTAGAGGTCTTATTGATCCCCATGCGCATCCAAATTTCGAAGGAAGTTATTGTGAAATCTATTGGTGTGCCAGATACCGTTTTTGGTTCCAAACGATTGAGCGTCGGTGATTTTGAAGTGCAAGCAAACGGCGATATCATTCTTTTGGCTTATCCGAAGCAATTGCAAAAGGGCAGTGAATTGCTGTTGTTCGATGGGACTGTAACGAAGTCGAGTGTCCTGCTGAACGATGCCGCCATTGAATTAAAACGAGATTTCCGTGGTAATGCGCATGTCATTTGCAAGGAACATGTGTATGGCGTCTATTCGGATGGAGATCAAATTGAATTAGGTCAAATACCGAAGGACTATTATTTCAAGTACATTGAACCAATTGTCGACACGAATACATCGAAGATTTTCTTTTCGGATTTCAGTAAAATTTATCCAGCCTTCGATTATTTTGTTTACGATAAATTAGATTCATCGTATAAATCCATCGTGAACATTAAAGATGATTTAATGATGGAACTGTATCGTTCTGAATACAAATGGATGGATGTCCGAACGAAGTTATGGGCGAAAAACAAGGAGCTCGAAACAGGAATTGATGCAGAGATTTACATTGGAGCGAATTACTTTACGCAATCGATTTACTACCAGGAAGTCTTCGCGCCGATGTTTCATCGAAACGATTCCATTCTTATTTTTAACTACCCAAAGGATGTCTTGCTGGTTTACTCCATAGATGGTAATCTGATGGATTCCATTCCACTGTATCACCATTATCAAGCAAAGGAAACAGGGTGGAAGCGCAATTTGATTCAAGATCGCGTGACAGGTTCCCTTTATACGACGTATGAAAAAGACGGTTATTGCTACCTTGGACTCGTGAACATCAAAACGGGAGAGATTAGCGAAAAAGTGAAGTTAACGTTTCGCTACGTGGATAAAATCCGAGTGCACAACAATTACGTTTACTACGTTTATCGTCCCTTCGAATCTATTCAAAAGAAATTCCTCTACAAGGAAAAACTTCCGTATCAATTCAAGGGAATGGAGAAAAATTACGGGACTAAAATATCGATTGATACTGGTAAGTGATCGCTGTATCCACCTAGAAATTTATCACCAGCATACGTTCTGAAAGGAACTTTATTTCCTTTGTATTCAGTTATTAAGTAAGGGAAGGAAGAAATTTTACCGGAGTTTTCTTTCAAACGAACGGAACCTGTCGACATTCCTTTGGACACATAGATGTGATCTAATATGCCCCATTCTTCTTTATAGTTGTAAGACCCTCCGAATTCACCAGAAGCTGCTGTAATGGCCGGAATTAAGCGTTGCTGAATGATTTGTGGAGCTTTGTCCTGCGGATGGTCATTTAAATCACCCAAGTAAACGATTTTCGCCGATGGATTGATTTTCATGATCGAATCAATGAACATTGCGCCAGCTTCTGCTGCTTTGATGCGTTTCGGTTCACTTGTATCTGTTCCGGAACGTCTACTCGGCCAGTGATTGACCATGACGAAGATATAGTCTTTATTGCATTTGAATTTCGCCCAAACGATGTCTCGGGTAAGGGGAGTGGTATCGCCTGGAAGGACAAAACGGATTTTTCCAGATTCTTTTAAACTCAAGAGTTTCTTGTCGTAAATCATTCCGACGTCAATTCCACGTAGGTCAGGACTTTCATAATGAACGATTCCGTAAGTGGAGTATCCTTCTTTGATTAAATCCGTCAGAACGCTTTTGTTTTCAATTTCACTGAATCCAACGATCATCGGACGATTTAAGTCGTTCATTACTTGACGAATATGCGTCAGTTTTTCGTTGTAACGCGTTCCATTCCATTGCGATTTAGACGATGGCAAAAACTCTGCGTCGTCATTTGGTCCATCAATGGTATCGAATAGGTTTTCCGTGTTATAGAATGCTATTTTGTAGGTCTTTTGTGCAAAGGTGCATTGAACCAATAGAACAAGGACAAGTAAACTTTTTAATTTCATGATCTCTTTTTTTATTACCAACTTCCACCGGAACCACCTCCACCGAAACTACCGCCACCGAATCCACCGAATCCGCCGCCACCAGAGCTGCCTCCGCCAAAGCCACCACCTGCGCCAAATCCTCCAACGAAGAATCCACCGCGTCCAAAAGTAGTGCCATTGCCTCCACGTCCACCTTTTCGGATGAGCAGAATAACAAGGACTATGATGAGAAGGAAACCAAAAATGGAACTTACGAGGTCGTTTTTGTGAATTGCTTTTCGGTAAGACTTTTCATTGATTTCCCCTTTGGCCATTTTCGCTAAAACGACAATCGCATTTTTAATCCCCGTGAAGTAATCTCCTTTTTTGAAATTTGGGATCAGTTCATTGTCCACGATTTCACCACAAGAAATATCTGTTACGGCGCCTTCCAATCCACGTCCTGGGGAGATGAACACTTGGTGTCCGCCTTTTTCTTTGGTTGGTTTGACCAGAATTATAATTCCATTGTCTTTGTCCGCTTTTCCAACTCCCCATTTTTCACCAAGTTCGGAAGCGTAGTGCCAAGCTTCGTCACCATTGATATCATCCACAATGACTACGGTGATTTCGTTGCTGGTTTCTTGTTCGAATTGGTCCAACATCGTTTCCAATTCCGCTCCTTGTTCCTCACTGATAATTCCCGTTTGGGAAAAGTTGTTGAAGAATCGAGGTGGGTTAGGAGCAGTTGGAATCTGACTCCAAGCGAAAAGTGCTGTGAAGCAAACAAGGAAAAGGCTTATGATCTTTCTCATGCTTCCGTGCTTATTTCGTTTGATAATTCGTTTTTGTCGTTTTCCGTATAAGGAAAAAAGGATTTTAGTTGCATTCCAGCTTCTGTGATGGCTGCGATGATTCCATCGGTAAAACGATTTTCTTTAAAGCAGTGAATCATTTGATCTTTGGTACTCACCCAGAAATCTGCAGGAACAACAGCATCGATTCCCTGATCGCCAATGATGGCTAATTTTCGATCACTAAACGATACGTAAATGAGTACACCATTTCGCAAGGCAGTGTTGTGCATGCCTAACTTTTCAAATACTTGAACAGCGCGTTTCACTGGATCCGAGCTACATTTTTTATCGACGTGCACGCGAATTTCACCAGATGTTTGTTGTTCAGCTTTTTGAATGGCTGCTACGATTAGGTCGTTTTCTTCTTTGTTGATCATTCCAATTCGAAATCAGGTGCATCTTGACTTCCTGCATTTGCTTTGAATCCCTCTTTCTTTCCGAATTCTTCGCGGTTCAAGAACATGCTTGCGAAGAAGCTACGGATGTGCGTATTGTACGTTTTCACGGAACCGTTGTATTCGTCACGTGCGTAGTTGATTCGATTTTCTGATCCTTCCACAGCGTTACCGAAGTCAACAAATAATTTCGTAGAAGTTAATTGTGGATATGCTTCGTAAGCTAAATTAATGGCCGTATTAATTTTTCTACCCATTAACTCTAAATCATTTGGTGTTTTCGCGTTCACGATTCCAGCTCTTGCTTGTGTCACTTGTGTCAGGATTTCACGTTCGTTTTTCGATCCAGCTTTCACTTGTTTCACCAATGCCGGAATCAAATCCGCACGACGTTGATACGCTGATTGCACGTTTGACCATTTTTCGTCCACCGTTTCTTGGTAGCCAACGGCATTATTAAAAAGGCTGCGGTAGCCTAAAAAAGAGAAAAGAATAATAGCTCCAATACTCGCTAATACAATGTAAATCGGTTTCATAATCGTTGTTTTTGTTGTTTATTTCGTTTTATATGTCAATTTGTGTTCCAAGATTTTTGATGTGACATTTTGACATTTCTTTCTGCATTCTTTTTGATGTGTGTCAACACGCGTAAGTGAATTTTGTGAATGATATAGTCGCTCCATGTTCTCCAATAAATCGCAAGAATATCAGTGTTAAAAGCAAGTCCCTTTTATCATTTAGCGAAGCATTACTTCGTAAATATTCCCTGCAATTAAACAGAATGGATTCTAGGTTTAGTGTGTCGGTTGTTTTTTGCTTCTTGGCCATGTTAAATTTAATTGTTCAATTTTGTTTTTAGTCGTCTGTTTGTTGATGTCGGGTCGTCCGTTACACTTGCTGCCAACGTTTTGCAGCTACAAGAAGTTGGCGATTTCGGAGTACAAAACTGTCTGCCACCACTGAACTTGCTACGAAGCACAAAGTTTCATTTAACCACTGAACAGCCAATTTCTTGTAGGTGTTGTTATGGGCTGGTTTGTGATTAGTTGTT
>CAMAPI010000101.1 GCA_945860065.1 Chryseobacterium gleum
TCAAAAGTGAGGTGATTTCCCCCCCATAAGAGATGCAGTAATCTGCTTGATTTAAGTTCCATTTCGTAGGCGACTTCAATAAATACGCTTTCAATCTTTCTCGGAAAGATGCAGGTTCTTGGAACATTTCCAATCCGTGAAAATTCACCAATATTGGACCTGTTTTGATGATGCCTTTTTTCCGCTGTTGCAATAAATCCCATCCGCTAAATCCCTTCACGTAAATTAGATCGAACTGCGGAAATTTGTCTTTTAGCAGAGATGTTATTGCAAGAGAATATTGATAAGATTCTTTGATGTAATGTCCTGGCATTCCGTTAGATTCAGGAAATCTAAGAGTATGCAGGGTTAAGTGTTTTGAATTTTCGAAGAGTTCGTTCACCTCTTCTTTTTTAGGAAGTGAACTTTTTCCGTAGACGCAATGAACGAGCGTTACCTCGTGCTCAAGCTTCAGCAACTCATTACACAAATTGAAACTGTGACGCTGCATGCCGCCAGTGACGTACGGTGCAATGCCGTCGGTAAGCAGACAGATCTTCATTTGTGCGAATGGAGTTGATTCAAAATATTTCTTGCGTTTGCGCTCCAGGTGTGATTCGCAGATATTTTATGCTGAAAGGCTTTAGCCTTTTCTTTCAATTCATTCAAATTAGAAACAGCTAGGTCCAATGCTTTTTGAAAATCACGTTCGT
This sequence comes from Chryseobacterium gleum, assembly GCA_945860065.1. GTDB lineage: Bacteria > Bacteroidota > Bacteroidia > Flavobacteriales_D > Crocinitomicaceae > UBA952. Next base: position 693 of record CAMAPI010000101.1, read on the forward strand.
TATTTTCAAAAAGCACCCCATCTGATTCAGCCATAACATCACTTACGCCGGCTTCGTTTACTGCCAAAACAATTTTTCCAAGCGCTCCGTATTCAAACAATTTCACTGGTGAACAATACCACTCGGTATTCGGTAGAGTAACTACATCCATGGCTGTTATGTAATTGTAGACGTCTTCTTTTGGAACCGATCCGGTAAAATGAACCCTTGAAGAAATTCCAAGTGTTTGCGTTAGTTCTTTCAATTCAGGAATGAGGTAGCCGTCTCCAACAATGAGCAGAGCGACATTGGAATTGTTCAAATTTGAAACGGCTTGAATCAGCCTGTCAACCCCGTGATAAGGGAAAATAGATCCGACAAAACCAATCACTGTCTTATTCGTTAAGTCTAGTGCTTTTCTAATTTCCTCAACGCGTGAATCCCTGATTTGAATTTCTGATTTATCAAAGGCGTTAGGAACGACGAGACAGTTTCCTGGATTGACATCGTAATTTTTAACTACGTGTTTTTGAAGTGAACTCGTTATGGGTGCAACAAAATTGGCCGATTGTAACAAGTTTTTCAATTTCTTTTTGCCAACGAATGCAATGAAGGAAGATGCGTTTTCAAATTCTTTTACTTCTTCCTCGAACGGAGCATTAATTTCTACAATGTGTTTTATTTTGAAGGGTTTCAGAACTTGAACGCTCCCATTGCTCATCCATGCGGAACGTTCGTAAACCAGATCAGGATTGAATGTTTGAACGGCTGCTTGAAGTTCTTTGGCTGCGTATTTATCGAATTGAATTTGTTGGATTTCTTTCAAGGTGCGCCAAAGGATTTTTGGGAGCGATTTCTTTAAAACTGATTTGAAGGAATTTGTTTGAGTAGACGAATCTCTTGATAGCGGTTTATTGCCAAGAACTAAAATTTCAACGGTATGTCCTTCTTCTCTATATCCTTTTACCATACCGCGCATGTGACTTCCATAGCCAGTTGGCGCGTCAAAGTATAGTGTTGGGTGAGGAGAGTAGAATAGAATTTTCATGAATTAATCGAAGGATTTCATGTGTTCTAACATCTCATTAACACGGAAAGAAAGTGAGTTATTCTCGTCGGCTTCTTGAATAAATGTTTGACTATCTAACGGGTCGTTTTTCAAAAGCGATTGAAAGAATTTTTCCCAAGATGTTCCTCTGTTTTCGTCTTCAATGCTCTTCAACACGTCGCCGCTGGATCCTATGTAAAGATAAGGTGTTCCTAAGGTTTGGTATTCAAAATATTTCGTGGTGAAGAAATCTTTGTTATGGTCTGCTAACAAAATGATGCACCAATGCGCTTGGGCAATACGATCTTCGATTTTCTTTCCGATGGAATCAGAGATTCGAACACACGGATGGTGTTTAAAAATGGCCTGTATTTTTTCGAAACTTGTGGAATGAAAATTAATGTTTAGTCTTTCATACAAAGCGGGATCGAACTCGCGAAGCTTCGTAAGATCGGACGCCATTTGCTCCAAAAAAGGTTCGGTATCTAAATATATTTCTCCTCCGTATTCTATTGTAATTTCGCGAGAAGAAAAACCGAATGATTGTTCGGTTAATTTCGGTTCAGAATGAAAATGCTTGAGATGGAAGAATTTACTGTTCTTCGCAGGAATAAAATTCAAAGAAGAAAAATGCTCGAGAATTTGCATAGCAGGGGCTGAAAGCACATCGGCGCTTTCGATAACGTGTAATGCTTTCAGGACCTCTTCTTTCATTTTTTCAGAACTCAAAAACGGCATGCCATAATTGCGAGCATTAAGCCAGGGGTCTCTAAAGTCTGCCCAGTATTTAATTTCAGGACGATCTTTTTTCCATTCGGCAACTACGCGAAGCATGTCCCAAGGGGCGCCAGTTGCGAACACCCATTCAATCGGATGTTTTTTTGCGAGTTCGTTCAACTTGGGAACAAGATGTGTTTCCCAACCGAGGCTTATATCGTAGGGTGTGCCTTTGTAATTTTTTTTGACTGCGTTAAGCGCTTTTCTGTATTGAAGTTTTTCGAAAAATTTCGACGGCTGTGTGAGTAGAATTTGAGGATAGACGCGCGGCAGTGCATGCACAAAGATGCTTCTGCTGTTCACCTCTTCGCTCCAAACAGATTTTTCTGTGTCGCTTAAAGCTTCGGCTTTAATGACATGAACAATGCAATTTTGTTCTGCGAATTCTTTGGCTAATTTTCCCCAACGTCTTCCTCCGATTCCTTTGTTTGGAGGGTTGTCGTAATTAACGAGTATGATATGTTTTTTAGTAGTTGGCATTTACATGCTCGGCTACGTAGGCAATTTGATCGTGTGTCAGTTCCGAATACATCGGAAGCGAAAGAATTCTATTTGCTAGTCTTGCTGCAACTGGATAATCGGCTTCGGTGTGATGAAAGCGTGAAGTGTAACACGGCATCAATGGCAATGGAACGGGGTAGTGCACAGCGGTATCGATTTGTGCTTCTTTCAGTTTTGCCATTAGTCCGTCGCGGTCTTCGTGTTGAATAACATAGAGGTGAAATACGTGACGGAAGTTTTCACGTTCGTGAGGACGTTGAACTTTTTCATTCAGGAGTGAATGGTACACATGCGCGTTTTTTCTGCGTCCCTCTGTCCACGTTTCGAGATGAGGAAGTTTTGTATTTAGGACTGCTGCTTGAATGCCGTCCATGCGCGAATTTCTTCCTTCGCGGGTGTGGTTGTGTTTTCCTTCTTGTCCGTGGTTTGCGATTGCTCGGGCGATTTTGGCAATGTCGTCGTGGTTGGTAACCATGCCGCCCGCATCGCCGTAGGCGCCTAAGTTTTTACCGGGGTAAAAACTAAAACTTGCGGCGTGTCCGAAGGTTCCTGCTTTTTGTCCGTTTATGGTCGCAGCATGCGATTGCGCGCAGTCTTCTAAAACAAGGAGACCGTGTTTGTTTGCAATCGCCATTAGCGCATTCATATCAACCGGATTTCCGTAGAGGTGAACAGGAATGATTGCTTTGGTGCGGTTTGTAATGCGCTCTTCTATTTTCGAAATGTTAATCAGAAAATCTTCATCAACATCTACAAACACAGGAACACCTCCTGCGGTTGTTACAGCTTCCGCTGTGCTTATCCAACTTATTGCGGGTACAATAACTTCATCTCCGGGTTGAATGCCCATGGCCACAAGAAGTATTTCTAAGCTGTCGGTTCCATTGGCGCATGCAATCGTGTGCTTCATACCCATGAATTCGCTGTAGCTTTTTTCGAAAGCATCAGCGGCGGGTCCGCCAATGAATGAAGTGTTCGAAATAATAGAAGATATAGCTTTATCCATTTCAGATTGAATGGATAAATATTGCGCTTTAAGATCTACAAATGGAATATGCATTAGCGTATTTTTTTAGCGGGATTTCCTACATAAACCCCCGGTTCAGTAATATTTTTTGTGACAACAGCTCCTGCACCAATAACAACGTTATCGCAAACAGTAACAGGTAGTAAAGTAACATTCGACCCAATGGAAACGTGATTCCCGATCTCTGTGGAAGACCATTTGGTTTTATCGTTTCCGGAAGGTCCACCGTCTTTGAATAAATCGTTCGTAAACATAACGCCGTGTGCAACGAAACAGTCCGATCCGATAGTGACCAATTCACAAATGAAAGTATGACTTTGAATGCGCGTTCGGTCTCCGATTTTTACACCTTTCTGGATTTCAACAAACGGCCCCACAAACACATCGCTGCCAATTTTACACTCGTACAAGTTCACAGGTTCAACAACGGTCACATTTGTTCCGAATTGAACGTCACGAATTTGAGCAGTGTATTTTTTCACTTCGTTCATTGCAATATGTTGGCGTAAATTTTTTCAATGGCATCTACACTTCTCACACCCTCTATTCCCTCCACATTTTGACCAACACCTGTTTGAATTTCCTTCACAATGCCAGCAATAACTTTATCGTGATTGCTGCTTGTTCCTTGGTATTTTCCGTAGGCGTTGG
>CAMAPI010000102.1 GCA_945860065.1 Chryseobacterium gleum
TCCTGAAACAAATTCACCTGCGTTTCAATGCTTCTAAAGTAAATTTGATGGGCGGAATCCCTGCAGTTATCTCGAAATGGAGACTCCATGAATTTGCGATTTAAAGCATCGTCCAACGGAGCTAACTCCGGTTGAATTTTCGTCACAAAAAACGTGTAGGCAGATGCGAGTTCTTCGTTGTTTGTTTTAATGGACATACGAATGTAACGCCACGCTAAATCCTCTTCTAAGACAGCGTCTAATTCGCTGCGATCACTCAACCAACGTTCAAATTCCTCTAGACTATTGAGTTCTCTAGACAATAAATCGTCAAAATAGGGTTTTAAGTCCTCCCAAGCTTGAATGTTCAAATCTTCGTTGAGAAAATATCTTTTGTTTTTATGAATAATCATAGTGATGGAATTTTTGGACAAAAAAATTCACCTGACGATTGGACAGGTGAATTTTTAAAATGGTTTATAATTTTATTTCCCGCGGGAACTACCCGTTTTAACTGGTGCTGCCTTTTTGATGTTTGCTGGCTTCGCTGATTTTGTTGGACCTGCAGTAGTTACGGCTTTCTTTTTCGCTGGTTCTTTCTTCGCTTTCGCTTCCTTTACCGGTGCTTCCGCGTCAACTTCTTCTGAAGTTACATCAAATAATCCTGCTTGTTTAATTAAATGATACCACTGAAAGATTTTGCGCACATCGGATGGATAGACTCTTTCTTTGTCCCAATTTGGCAAGAAAGTTTCTAGAGATTTACCCAAGACTTTCAGGTCCTCTTTGTTCGATGGACAATCATCCGTGAATGTTTCATTCATTTTCGAAAGTACATCCGTCAATTTTACGTCTTCTTCATACGTAAAAATACTGATGTCCTCTAAGGTTGAAATTTTCTCTGTCGAATAGGCTGGAAAGCGTTTTTTATCGATCATTGATTCAACAATCACGCTGTTTTTACCTTGAGCGATTACTTTAAATAGTCCTGGTCTACCAGAGATGGAAATAATACCTGTCAGATTCATGCGTTTGATTTAATTTGGGTCAAAAATAGGGATTTTAGTCTTTGTAAACGTTGCTTTTTTAATTCATGTTGTGTAAAGGATGAAATAAGTTGGTATTAAGTGAGTATCAATCGTAAATAATGACCTTTTGATGCGCGAGGATTTCCGTTCCTTGTTCGAGTAAGAGGGTGTATTCGCCCGCTGCGATCTTGGGTACAGAAAGCGGGTAGGTATCGAGATCGAATGCTGTAGATTCGTAAGCCAATTGTCCATTGGATTGGTAAAGTTTAATGTTCCTGAACTGTTTTGATGGATTCGGAAAATATACGTTACACGTCGATGAAAACGGATTTGGATAGGTAATGAGTCCAGCTTGATAACAAATAGGTGGATTGAACTTGTTCGGAAAGTTGACTTTCCAGAGGACACCATTATTCTCGATGACATAAATGGAATTCTCTACTTGTTCCGCATCCACGGGAAGGTAAAATCCAGTCACAATGTTCGCACTGTGAATCGTGTAATCTGCTAGCAAGGAATCGTATTTCAAGTCCATCATGACTAATTCGCGCGAGGAGTCCACAAATGGACAAGGTGATCCCCATGGAGATAATGGCGTATAGCCTGTGCTATCTCCGCCAGGCATAAAACTTAACACAAATGCTTTTCCTTGATAGATGGATCCAAGTTCGTGTTCCCGATCGATAATTAGTCCAAGTGGAGAACGATGAGCTGTAAACGTGCGTAGTGAAGTTCCTTCCTCACTGGCACGTTGAATTTGACCGGTATCTTCATCCTTGTAAAAATCCGCCGCATTCCCATAGTTTCTAAGTGGTTCCGTAAATTGTATTCCAGCGGGAATAGGAGGGAAGTTCGGGTCCGCATTAAAATGACCGGCTAAATACGCCTCGTTGTTCGGATTAATCAATGGATCTTGACTTGCGTCATAACTTGCATTCGTCAGCGGATTCGCATTTCCACCGATTCTCCATGGAAATCCATAATGCTGTCCTTCTTGAATCCAGTTTAATTCTTCTGGATCATCTCGCTCCCCGGCATTGTCCACCGCAAACAAATGATTCTCTGCATTCCACGCCATATCGTAGGCATTTCTTGTCCCTTCTGCGAAAACATAGCCACTATTCGTCAAAAATGTAGAGTCATTCGGCCAATAAAGATTTTCTGCATGAATAGGAATTCGGTAAATCTTACTGGTCAAGGCTTGCTCGCGCATTCCAGGGTAATTCCCGTTGTTGGATATGACTTCTCCAAAAGAGGTTCTTGATCCACCCGAAAAAAAGAGAAATTGTTTGCTTAGATCTACATTTATACCAGTAAATCCATGGTCTCCCGATGAACTACTCGTTGGATACGCTTCTGTTAAAAGGATGCTTGACCAAACTCTGGATCCATTGGCTTGCAATGTTCCTTTCATAATCATTCCTATTCCAGTGGTACTATACCAAATATTTCCAGCGAGGTACATCGTACTGTCCAAAAAGCAAAGTCCCTGCAAACGTGATAATCCATGTTCATTCGCAGTATAACGCAACGAGTCGGATTGACTATCCTCAAAAACTTCGTAGATATTTCCGTTGGAACTAGTGTAAAAAAGGTGCTTTGTGATGGGGTCAAGGGCTAATTTGGAAGCGCCAGGTTTGACTTTCAAGATTGAATCAACCGAAACATCAGGTCTTAATGACACAACTCTTTGCCCAAAAACGGAAGAGAGGCATATGAAGACAAATAGGCAGAAACTAAAAAATCCTTTGATGCGAAACATGCATACAAGATACGAGTAATATCAACAGCATACAAGTCAGTTTTTATTTTGTTTTAGAAATTCGTCATTCGTGTAAAACAGCACTTGAGGGAATTCTAAAACGCTATTATTTAAGATGTTTAATGGTTTTTTAACATTAAGAATCAACTTATTAACAACTTATCCTTTTATTATCTGTATCTTTGCACCCAAATTTAAAATAACAAGATGACATTTGAAGAGCTCGGATTGAGGAGTGAGGTGCTGAAGTCGTTAACAGAATTGGGTTTTGAAGCACCGACCCCCATCCAAGAAAAAGCAATTCCCTACCTGATGCAGGAAGATTGCGACTTTGTAGGCCTAGCGCAGACAGGAACAGGAAAGACAGCGGCGTTTGGTTTGCCGTTAATTAATAACATCGATACAAAAGCCAGACTCCCACAAGGTTTAATCATTTGTCCAACACGCGAACTCTGTTTGCAAATCACAAAGGACTTAAATGTTTATTCTAAATACCTTGACATTAGCATTACAGCGGTATACGGAGGCACAGATATTAGAAAACAAATCACGGACATTAAGAAAGGAACCTCCATTATTGTGGCGACTCCTGGTCGTCTCGTTGATTTAATGAATCGTAAAGTCATTCAACTATCTCAAGTGCGTTATGTCGTACTAGATGAGGCAGATGAAATGCTGAACATGGGATTCAAAGAGGACATTGATGCGGTTTTGGAAACAACACCAGTCGATAAAAATGTTTGGTTGTTTTCCGCAACAATGCCCAACGAAGTTGCGCGCATTGCGAAAACATACATGCATGATCCATTGGAAGTTTCTATCGGACACAAAAATCAGAGTAACGAAAACATCGACCACATCTATTACATGGTGAAGGAACGCGATCGTTATGAAGCTATAAAACGTTTGATCGATTTTAATCCAAGTATTTACGGATTAATCTTTTGTCGCACCAAAAATGAAACAGCAACTGTTGCGGAAAAATTAGGTCGTGAAGGATACAATGCTGAGCCTTTGCATGGTGATTTGACGCAAGCAATGCGTGACCGTGTGATGGATCGCTTTCGTTCGAAAGAATTACAAATCCTTGTAGCAACAGATGTTGCAGCACGTGGATTAGATATTGATAATATTACACACGTCATCAACTATAATTTACCTGATGACATTGAGAATTACACCCATAGAAGTGGACGTACAGCTCGTGCAGGTAAAAAAGGAGAGTCATTGGTGTTAATTAATGGACGTGAAATTGGTAAAATTAAAGCCATTGAACGTCAAATGCGCACTTCGTTTACCGTTGGTGAAATTCCAAACGCAGAGGAAATTTGTGAAATTCAGTTAATGAAATTGATCAACAAAACCATTGCAACAGAAGTAAAAGAAGATGACATCGCTAAGTTTATGCCGCAGATCTTAGAGGCATTTGATAGTTTGTCGAAAGAGGACATCATCAAACGCTTTGTTTCAACTGAGTTTAATCGCTTTATTAATTATTACGATCGTGCAGGAGATTTAAATGCTGCTGCTAGAGATGATCGCAATGGTAGCGAGCGCAATAAAGGTGGTAAATCTGACCGCTCCCGTGACGAAGGAAAAACACGTTTCTTTGTTAACTTAGGAAAACGTGATGGATTGAATCCAGGCGCTTTGTTAAGAGTGGTGTGTGATGCTACTGGTTTGAATTCTCAGGCTGTTGGACGCATTGACTTATTGACTTCATACTCATTCTTTGAGGCAGATGAAGAGCACACAGAAAAAATCTTGAAAAATGTAAATGGTACAGATTTCGAAGGACACCAAGTAAACATTGAAGTAACAGCTCAAAAAGAAGGTGGATCAGGTCGCAGCGAAGGCGGACGTGGACGCGGAAGTTTTGGCGGTGAGTCAAGATCAGGT
>CAMAPI010000103.1 GCA_945860065.1 Chryseobacterium gleum
TTTTCTCTTTTAAGTACTTCCCAACGCCTGAAATGGTTCCTCCGGTTCCAACTCCCACCACAAAGTGTGTGATTTTTCCTTCGGTTTGTTCCCAGATTTCTGGACCTGTGGATTCGTAATGCGCTTGACGGTTCGATAAATTATCGTACTGATTCACATACCATGAATTCGGGATTTCTTCCGCTAATCGACGAGAAACGGAATAATACGAACGTGGATCCGTTGGCTCCACTGCTGTCGGACAAACCACGACCTCTGCTCCTACCGCACGAAGAATGTCCATTTTTTCCTTGGACTGTTTATCGTTTAGTACACAAATCAACTTATATCCTTTGATAATCGCCGTCAATGCCAATCCCATTCCTGTATTTCCTGAAGTTCCTTCAATGATGGTTCCTCCCGAATGTAACAATCCTGCTTTCTCCGCATCTTCAATCATTTTTACAGCCATTCGATCCTTTACAGAATTCCCTGGATTCGTTGTTTCTACTTTCGCTAAAACAAGCGCAGGAATATCGGCTGTTAATTTATTGATGCGCACCAAAGGTGTATTCCCAATGGTTTCGAGGATGTTATTGTAGACTTTCATTTGGTGATTTTGGACAAAGTTAAGTAAATGATTTTAGGCAATCGCGGATTTTTCCTTGACGTACTGAAAAGCAGAAAAAAAACACCTAATTTTAGTTCATGAAAAATTGCGTTTCTTTCCTTTTGTGCTGCTTGATTTACACAAGCCACGCTCAAGTTTCAAGCATTCTTCCAAGTCCGGTGACGTATGTTCAACGTGAAGGAAACTTTCACATCAACCAAGCACTGACGGTGAATCCGTCTGAAATCAATCCATCGCTTTTCTCACAATTGAAAGAACTGGGGACGATTTATCACCAACTACGCATCGAACCGAATGTCCAAAATGCGATGCTTCAATTCAAAAAAATGGAGAATGTCAAGCAAGATTCCTACAGTATCAATGTAGCTGAACGCATCACAATTTCTTATTCTAGTGACGTCTCTTGTTATTACGCCATGACCTCACTCATGCAATTGATGAAGCGCAACGAAAATGGACTTAATCTGTCAAAATGTTTCGTGAAAGATTTTCCGAATTATCAGTGGCGCGGACTGCATTTGGACGTATCCCGTCATTTTTTCACGGTGGAAGAAATCAAACGCTTCATTGATTTGATGTCCTATTACAAGTTCAATACCTTTCACTGGCATTTAACCGACGATCAAGGATGGCGCATCGAAATCAAGAAGTATCCAAAATTGACGGAAATTGGTGCGTGGCGAGATAGCACATTGGACAATCACTACACCACTGTTCCAAGAACCTACACGAAAGCACGCTACGGTGGATTTTACACACAAGATCAAATCAAGGATGTTGTTGCCTACGCGGAAGCAAAATACGTGACGATTGTCCCAGAGATTGAAATGCCTGGTCACGCACGTGCTGCATTGGCCGCTTATCCTGAATATTCGTGTACAGGTAAACCAAAAGGCGTCGAAGGACTTTGGGGGGTTTTCGATGATATTTTCTGTTCCAAACCAGCATCCATTCAATTCTTAAAAGACATTTTGGATGAAGTGATTCCGTTGTTTCCTGGTCAATACATCCACATTGGTGGAGATGAAGCACCGAAAACACGCTGGCACAGTTGTCCGAAGTGTCAGGACATCATGAAGGAAAATCACTTAAAGGACGAACACGAATTACAGAGTTACTTCATTCGCCAAATGGATGCATACGTAACAGCGAAAGGAAAAAAAATCATTGGCTGGGATGAAATCCTCGAAGGTGGACTTTCGCCCAATGCAGCGGTGATGTCTTGGCGTGGATTCGACGGTGGACTCGAAGCAGCGAAGCAAGGACATTACGTCGTGATGACTCCAGGCTCTCACTGTTATTTCGATCATTACCAAGGTAAAGGGAAAGATGAGCCCTTGGCGATTGGCGGCTACACTTCCTTGGAGAAAGTCTTTACGTTTAATCCGATTCCTCCTGATTTAGGTCCCGAAGTGTCGGCGTACATTTTAGGTGGACAAGCGAACATTTGGACGGAGTACATTCCTACTTTTTCCAAAGTGGAATACATGGCGTATCCACGTGCCATTGCCTTGAGCGAAGCGCTTTGGTGTACCAACAAACCGACGTACGATGTGTTTTTATCTGTGCTCGTTCAAGATCACTTTCCGCAATTGGATCAATGGAAGGTCAATTATTCAAAAAGCGCGTTGAAGGCTTCAGTGAAAACGATGCGTACAAATACAGGAATCGAATTAAAGTCCACCGGACAAAGCATCGAAAACGGAAAACTGAAGGAAACATCCATCTCCTTTCCCTTCACGCGCAGCAAGAAAAAGACCAAAACGGAAGAAGTGACCATTCACCCGGAGGACGAAAGCATTCGTCAAACAATCCAAATCACCAACCACTTGGCGCTCGGAGCGAATGTTCGCTTTGTAACGGAACCGAGTCCAAAATACAACGGTGGTGACATCGTTTTAGTAGATGGTCAATTCGGTGCACGTCCATGGAAAGGACACGAATGGATTGGATTTGATACGAATGTCATAGTGTTGGAAATTGACTTAGGAAAAATAACGAAAATCCGCGAAATAAAAGTGAGTTTCCTACAAGACGAAAACAGTTGGATTCATGCGCCTCATCAAGTGGAAATCGAATCCATTTTACCGAAACGCACCGATGGAATCGGAATGGCAGAAGGTCCAAGCTTGGATTCATATGCCCCAAATTCTGAAATCTGGAACCTCCCTTACAAAGGTAAAACTCAAACGATTCGAATAACGATTACGGGTTCACCAAAAATTCCAATGGGGATTCCTGGTGAAGGAAGTATGCCTTGGATTTTCATCGATGAAATTCAAATCAATTGAGCCTCACATTCTCATCTTAAGTTAGAAGATTTGAAATGAATATTTTAGCAGGAAGTTTAAGCATGACTTCTGTCCGAATTGGATAGATAATTTCTTCCATAAGAAACATTCGATTGACTTCGGATGTTGTACCTTTGCAAAAACATTTTTTATGGCTACGCGTAATTGGCAAACAATTAAAAAATACGAAGACATTAAATTCGAATTCTTTGAAGGAATTGGTAAAATCACCATCAACCGACCTAGAGTGTACAACGCTTTTCGTCCTGAAACGAATTTCGAAATGTTAGATGCGATGAATATTTGTCGTGAGCGTCCAGACATCAATGTCGTGGTATTTACAGGAGAAGGCGACAAAGCATTCTGTTCAGGTGGAGATCAAAACGTGAAAGGTGTTGGTGGATACATTTCTGAAAATGGCGTTCCACGTTTAAATGTCTTGGATTTACACAAAGCCATTCGTTCCCTGCCTAAACCAGTTATTGCCATGGTGAATGGCTATGCGATTGGTGGTGGACACGTACTACACGTTGTGTGCGATTTAACGATTGCTTCAGAAAATGCAATTTTTGGTCAAACTGGACCGAAAGTTGGAAGTTTTGACGGTGGATTCGGTTCTTCGTACTTAGCGCGCCACGTCGGACAGAAAAAAGCACGTGAAATTTGGTTCCTTTGCAATCAATACACCGCAGAAGAAGCAGAAAAAATGGGTATGGTCAACAAAGTTGTTCCATTTGACCAATTAGAAGATACCGTTGTTGAATGGTCACAAACGATCATGAAAAGAAGTCCATTGGCGATTCGCATGATTAAACGTGCAATGAATGCTGAATTAGACGGACAACACGGATTAATGGAATTGGCTGGCGACGCTACCCTACTCTATTATTTAACCGAAGAAGCGCAAGAAGGAAAACATGCCTTCTTGGAAAAAAGAGATCCGAACTTTTTACAATACCCCAAATTCCCTTGATATGTCAGTAAGAGACCTACAACCAAACGCATTATGGAACCATTTTGCTGATTTGAATGCCGTTCCTCGTCCTTCGAAAAAAGAAGAACGCGTACGTCAATTCATGGTGGATTTTGGACACTCATTGAACTTGAAAACTGTTGAAGATTCCATCGGAAACGTTTACATCTACAAAGCAGCAACTGCGGGAATGGAAAATCGTCCAATAGTAATTCTTCAAGCGCACTTGGACATGGTTCATCAAAAGAATTCCGACACGACCTTCGACTTTGATCAACAAGGAATCGAAATGATTGTAGATGGGGATTGGGTGCGTGCAAACGGAACAACACTTGGATCTGACAACGGAATCGGTGTAGCGGCGATTATGGCGATTTTGTCATCTTCGGATATTCCTCATCCAGCGATAGAAGCTTTTTTTACAATAGATGAAGAAACTGGAATGACTGGAGCTATCAAAATGGATCCAAGCTTTTTGAGTGGTTCGATCCTATTGAACATTGACACTGAAGACGACGACGAATTATCCATTGGATGCGCTGGAGGAATCGACACGAATACCACCTACACTTACGGACAAGTTCCAGTGGAAGGAGAAACGTTCACACTTTCCGTTCGTGGATTGTTGGGTGGGCATTCCGGAATGGACATCGACAAAGGACGTGGAAATGCGAACAAATGGATGGCGAGAATCCTTTGGGAAATGAAACA
>CAMAPI010000104.1 GCA_945860065.1 Chryseobacterium gleum
TCAGAAATCCAACAAGGACGTGTTGTCATTGTTGTGGATGATGAAGGACGTGAAAACGAAGGCGACTTCTTAACAGCAGCGAGAAACGCAACACCAGAGGTCATCAATTTTATGGCGACACACGGACGCGGTCTCATCTGTGCACCAATTAGCGAAGAACGTTGCGATGTATTGGGCTTAGAAATGATGGTGCGCAACAATTCTGCTGCCTACGAAACACCGTTTACGGTGAGTATCGATTTAATTGGACACGGATGTACAACAGGGATTTCAGCCAGCGATCGCTCAAAAACAATCTTGGCTTTAATTGATCCAAGTATTCGTCCTGAAGAATTAGGGAAGCCTGGACATATTTTTCCTTTACGTGCAAGAAAAGGTGGCGTTTTGCGTCGTGCAGGACACACAGAAGCAGCGGTGGATTTATCCCGTTTAGCTGGATTCGAAGAAGCAGGTGTAATCGTTGAAATCTTGAATGAAGATGGAACGATGGCACGCGTACCGAGTCTCATCGAGATTGCACAGAAATTCGATATAAAAATCGTATCCATAGAAGATTTGATCAAATACCGTGTCGAACATGAGTCCTTGATTGAAGAACAAGTTTCCGTTCACATGCCCACAGAATTCGGTGATTTTCAATTGCGCGCGTTCAAAGACACAAGCAATGACCAAGATCACTTAGTCTTGACAAAAGGAACTTGGACAAAAGATGAACCAGTGTTGGTTCGTGTGCATTCCTCTTGTTTAACGGGTGACATTTTTGGTTCGTGTCGTTGCGACTGTGGACCACAATTGCACAAAGCGATGGAAGTCATTGAGAAAGAAGGGAAAGGCGCGATAGTTTACATGAATCAAGAAGGAAGAGGAATCGGACTTTTGAATAAATTAAAAGCCTACAAATTGCAAGAAGATGGATTAGACACCTACGAAGCAAATGAGAAATTAGGATTCAAAGCGGACGAAAGAGATTACGGTATTGGTGCACAAATCATTCGTTCCATCGGAATTTCTAAAATGCGTTTGATGTCCAACAACCCAAAGAAACGTACTGGATTAATTGGCTACGGATTAGAAATTGTGGAAAATGTTGCTTTAGAAGTTGAAAGTAATGAACACAATCAACATTACTTGGAGACAAAGCGCGACAAAGCGGGTCACAACCTAAAACTAGACTAAATGCTAAAGGCAACAGGAATAAAAAAAGCGTACGGCGATCTTTCGATCTTGAAAGGCGTTGACTTAACTGTTGCTTCTGCGGAAGTGATTTCCATTGTTGGTTCTTCCGGAGCTGGAAAAACGACCTTACTACAAATATTAGGAACATTAGATCGGCCAGATCAAGGAGAATTACTCATTGATGGTATCAATCCATTTACACTTTCCTCCAAAGGACTTGCGGATTTTCGAAATAAATCCATTGGATTCATTTTTCAATTTCATCAATTGTTGCCGGAATTTACCGCACTTGAAAACGCGATGTTACCCGCGTTAATTGGTGGAAAAAGTAAAAAAGAAGCCGAAGAACGCGCACAGCACTTGTTTCAAAAATTGAACATCGGACACCGTACGACACACAAACCGTCGGAATTGTCCGGTGGTGAGCAACAACGCGTCGCGGTGTGCCGTTCCTTGATGAATCAACCTGCCGTGATCTTTGCGGATGAACCATCCGGAAACTTGGACACCAAAAACGCACAGGAATTGCATGAATTGTTTTTCCAATTGCGCGAAGAATTCAAGCAAACCTTCGTGATTGTCACACACAACGAATCCTTCGCTCAAATGGCGGACCGTTCCCTAGTGATGCGTGATGGAAATTTCATCTAAGCGTTGTGAGTCCAAGTGAATTAAAAGAATTCCTCGATTTCAAAGCGTCCTTCTACGAGCAAGGACATTTTTTGGAAGAAGATCCCATTCAACTCCCCCATCTATTTACACAGAAAGAAGACATTGAAATTGTTGCCTTTCTTGTATCCATGATTGCGTGGGGAAACCGAAAAAGCATTGTGAAAAGTGGCGAACGGATCATTGATATCATGGGAAATTCACCTTATGATTACATCATGTCCCACAAAGGCGAGATTCCAAAATCATTTGTCCACCGCACCTTCAACAACGAAGACCTTGGTGGGTTCTTTGCGTGTTTGCACAGACTTTACCAAGACCAAGGACTCGAAGCAGCTTTTTCCAAACAACAAGCCACAGACGACTTGAAAATGCGCATCACATCCTTTCGTGAAGAATTTTTCAAGGGTGAACATTTGTCCAGAACGCACAAACACATTTCCAATCCCGCTTCCGGTTCCGCGGCGAAACGCTTGGTCATGTTCCTTCGATGGATGGTTCGTTCTGCCGACAAAGGTGTAGACTTCGGAATATGGAAAAGCATATCCACATCCGAATTAATGATTCCCCTCGATGTACACACAGGCAATGTCGCCCGCAAACTCGGACTTCTCACCCGCACACAGAACGACTGGAAAACGAACGAAGAACTCATCGACACCTTCCGTTTCTTTGACGCAAACGATCCAGCGAAATACGATTTCGCCTTATTTGGATTGGGAGCGTATGAAGGGTTTTAATTCAACTCTGGAAACGGAATCAATTCCAAGGCATTGGTGTAGTCAGAGCCTTCGAGTGGATAAAGTATCAATTGATTTTCATCGGTGAATTCAAACTCAAACTCACGAATTGCACTAGGGAAAATCATTGTAACGTAATGTTTATCATGATCAAACTCCAATTTTCCATGTTGTCCTTTTCCAGCTGCTAATTTTTGAAGATTTGTCAGTAGGCAATTTCCAGATTGATAAAAAACGAAGATCTCTTGCTGTAAGGATTGTTTCATCGAAACAGCCCCATCCGGTGAAATGGTTTTTTGTACCATCCAAACCTTACTGTTTCCATCCGTAAATCCCTGTGTGAAGTCTACGGCGTCCGTGCGGATGCTCCCTGTACAAGCACTGAGAAGGGAGACCATTAGGAAATTAATAAAGTAACTTTTCGTCATGTAGGATTTTATTCACTTCGATGGAAACGGAATCAACTAGTTCAGGCTTTACTTTTCCTTTACAATTGAAAGAATATAGTTCTTCACAACTGCTGAACTCGTATTTCCCTTCCTTCCACTTGAACACACAATGGTATGCCTCGTCGTATTCATCTAAACGAAAACGAATCACCAAATCATCGTAAGTCGATGGTCCATTTTTTCTACGTTCAATGACATTTCCTTTGATGGTGTTGGTTAAAACGAGTTGTCCTTTTTCACGTTCAAAAATAAGAATGCGTCTGGATTTAAAATTCGCAGGATCGTTTGGAAAGGCCGCACCATTGATTAAGAGCAAAAAGGCATTTTTCATTGAAACTGCATCATTCAATTTGAAAAAACGGAAAAACTTTGGTGAACAAGATCCTAGTTGTCCGTCGAGAATCGAAGTATCACACAACTTTAATTCCTTCAATAATTTCAATTCATTTCCATCGGTGAAGGTATTTTGATTGAAGTCCGTTGAAATGTATTCGATGCGGGAAGTTTCTTTTTTCGGAGTTTCTGTCACCGTTGGATTCTCTGATTTTTGGTTCATGGTTACCATGATCACCACAACAAGTGTCACAAATATGATGATTAGGCCTTTTTTCGTTTTTAATCGATTCATGCTTCTAAATTACGAATTAAAAATAGTGCTTGA
The DNA here is from genome assembly GCA_945860065.1 of Chryseobacterium gleum. GTDB lineage: Bacteria > Bacteroidota > Bacteroidia > Flavobacteriales_D > Crocinitomicaceae > UBA952. The sequence goes on from CAMAPI010000104.1 coordinate 3,696, forward strand.
GGCAAGAAACGCTTTTTGAAAAGCATCCATGTCCAATCCGGTTTCGATGCCTCGTTCCGTCATCCACGCTGTCAACTGTTCTGTGGCAAGATTTCCTGTGAGCTCATCTTTCGCCATCGGACAACCTCCAAATCCTTTGATTACTGTATCAAAACGACGACATCCACCTTCGTAAGCGGATTCAATCACCGCAGCTGCTTTTTCGCGAACGGTATGAAAATGCGCACCAAACTCCACTTTTGGTAATGCTGCTTGAAGGATGGGGAACAAATTTCGCACATCCGTTGGATCAGCGCATCCAATCGTATCCGATAGTGCTAAAATGGAAACTCCAAAGTCTTTGTGTAACCGTTCCGACCAACTCAAAACCAATTCGGGATTCCATTCCTCCCCGTAAGGATTACCGAATCCCATGGACAAGTATACCACCAATTCCTTTTTTGCTTGTTGCGCAATGGATTGTAATTTTTCCACTTGATGCAAGGAATCTTCGATGGACGTATTCGTATTTCGTTGTTGAAATTGTTCAGAAATGGAAAATGGGTAGCCTAGGTATTGAATTTCATCAAAGGATGCCGCATCGTTTGCTCCGCGCTCATTGGCAACAATCGCCAATAATTTGGAAGAAGTATTCAGGTTTAATCCCTCCAACACGTCGGCTGTATCGCGCATCTGCGGAATGGCTTTCGGAGAAACAAAACTTCCAAAGTCGATGGTATCGAATCCAC
>CAMAPI010000105.1 GCA_945860065.1 Chryseobacterium gleum
CCAGTTGAGGACACTGTTTGTTTAGGAGAAAACACGAATTTATTGGGTGGTGTCACCGCAACGGATACGGTGGGAATTGATATTCCTGGTGGAGAATTCCAAATTGGTGGTGTGTTTGCTGGATTGACCTTCCTTCCCGATGGCGCTGGCCAAACGTATTCTTCGGTCGTGCCAATGTCAGGATTTGACTCAACGGCAATCATTACTTCTGCGAACGATTTTGATGAATTATGTATTGATATCGAACACTCGTATATTGGGGATATTGAAATTGCGTTGACTTGTCCGAATGGAACAACCGTCTCCTTGATGAATGCCTACAACCAAACCCCTTTTGGTTGGAATGAACTTGTGCCAGGTGGATGTGGAAACGGAATCGGGACCTTCCTTGGAAATGACACCAATATTGACGGTGGAAATCCTGGAACACCTGTTTGGACCTACTGTTTCTCACCGACAAGTGCGACGCTTGGAACCATTTGTGCGGAGAATGCTTTGGGAAATACGGTGATTAATTCATATGGATTTGCATCCATGAATCCAAATGGCGTGTATTTGCCAGACGGTGATTTCAACCAATTTGCAGGTTGCCCCATTAATGGACCATGGACAGTATCCGTTCAAGATAATCAAGGCATCGATGACGGATATATCTTTCAATGGGCCATTTATTTTAATGCTTCATTATATCCAGAATCTGAGGGGTATCAAAACATTGTCATGAGTGACTTCTGGAATTCTGACCCTTCGATTGTATCCGGTCAAACAGACACCTTAATTGTTATTCAACCGGGTGTTACGGGCAGCACTAATTACACCTATAATGTAACGGATAATTTTGGGTGTAATTACGACACTACTGTGACCTTATACGTATTGCCTACTCCTGTCATTTTTGATGACACACTCGCATGTAACTATGCTTTTCAAGTACAAAACACACTATCGTTTAGCGGAGGAGCTTGGTTCTGCGCGGACACTTCGATACATTTCTTACCAAGTAATTTAGTAGAAAATCCGGAGATTAGCACGATGCAAGTCGGGGGAATCTACAATGTCATGTACATCGATAATTCTTGTAATGACACCATCGTATCTCAAATTGAATTCCCACCATATATTTACACGGAATTATTGGATACCGCCATTTGTAAAAATGCGAATTTCGAATTGAGTCCCTTAATGGTCAATTCTCAGCCTTTACAAGCTGGATACAATCCGCTGCAAACCTTTGTTTGGGGAGATGGTTATTCCACCGTTCCGCGTATTGTTAATCAGCCAGGAGATTATACCTTCTTTCTTTCTAATGCGTGTTACACCGTTTCTGATGTTGCCACCATCGTGGTTAAACCATGTGATATAATAGCGCCAAATATCATTTCACTTTCTTCACAAGCGGGCAATGAAACATTCTATGTGGAATATGACGGTATTGCAGAATTTCAGTGTTATATCCTTAATCGTTGGGGAAATGTGATTTACGAATACGCTGATCCATCTGGACATTGGGATGGAAAAACAAGTTCAGGAGACATCGTGGAAGAAGGAACGTATTTCTACCGGATTGATGCGGTCTTCGAAGGTGGTGAAAAGATACAAAAACACGGATTTGTCGTTGTGAAATACTAGGATTGACTATTTTTGTTCAAAATTGAACAACTATGTCAGATTTGTCTTTTGCACAAGAAATCCAAGAGGGAATACCTACCTATATTCCTGAAGTAAAGCCTTGGGATTTGCAGGTGAACCATGCACCTAAACGCAAAGATATTTTATCGAAAGAAGAGAAGAAGTTGGCTATTGCCAATGCCTTGAGGTATTTTCCAAAAGATCAACATGTTGAATTAGCAAATGACTTTGCTGAGGAGTTGAAAACATTCGGTCGAATTTATATGCACCGTTACCGTCCAACACATCCTATTTTTGCACGTCCAATTTCAGAATACCCTGGACAATCCATGCAAGCGAAAGCCATTATGCTAATGATTCAAAACAACTTGGATCACGCCGTGGCTCAGCATCCACACGAGTTAATTACATATGGTGGAAATGGTGCTGTTTTTCAAAATTGGGTGCAGTATCGATTAACGATGAAGTACTTGTCAGAAATGAATGATGAACAGACATTAGTCATGTATTCTGGACATCCAATGGGATTATTTCCATCACATAAGAATGCTCCAAGAGTGGTAGTGACCAACGGAATGATGATTCCAAATTACTCCAAACCGGATGATTGGGAGAAATTCAATGCATTAGGTGTTACCCAATATGGACAAATGACTGCTGGATCGTACATGTATATTGGTCCGCAAGGAATTGTGCATGGTACCACCATCACCGTACTAAATGCGGTTCGCAGGCTGGCTAAAAACCGCGACGATATTAAAGGAAAATTATTTTTAACGGCTGGACTTGGCGGAATGTCAGGTGCGCAACCGAAGGCAGGAAATATTGCTGGCGTTATTTCAGTGACAGCTGAGGTGAATCCCAAAGCAGCGAAAACGCGACATGAACAAGGTTGGGTTGATGAAATTATTTCCGACTTGGACGAGTTGTCCGCACGCGTAAAAAGGGCACAAGAAGCCAAAGAAGTCGTTTCCATCGCTTACCTTGGAAACGTTGTTGATGTTTGGGAGAAATTTGATGAAACAGGCGTCCATGTGGATTTAGGTTCTGATCAAACATCCCTTCACAATCCGTGGGCTGGCGGATATTATCCTGCCGGACTCACTTTTGAAGAGTCTAACGAAATGATGGCGAATGATCCGGAAAAGTTCAAGGAATATGTTCAAGAAAGTTTAAGACGCCACGCAGCTTCCGTTAATAAGCACACGGATAGAGGAACGTATTTCTTTGATTATGGAAACGCATTTTTATTAGAGTCCTCTCGAGCTGGTGGCGATGTGATGGCAGAAAACCACATTGATTTTAAATACCCATCCTACATTCAAGATATTTTAGGCCCAATGTGTTTTGATTATGGATTTGGTCCATTCCGTTGGGTGTGCGCTTCTGGAGATCCAGAAGATTTAGTGAAAACAGATGCCATCGCATGCCAAGTACTGGAAAAAATGATGCTTAATAGTCCAGTGGAAATCCAACAACAAATGGCGGATAATATTCAATGGATCAAAGGAGCACAAGAAAATAAAATGGTGGTTGGCTCTCAAGCCAGAATTCTTTATGCAGATGCAGAGGGAAGAATGCGCATTGCGGAAGCTTTCAATCAGGCAATTTCACGAGGTGAAATAGGACCAGTTATCTTAGGTCGTGATCACCATGATGTATCGGGAACAGATTCTCCTTACAGAGAGACTTCCAATATTTATGATGGTTCTCGTTTTACGGCGGATATGGCTATTCAAAATGTCATAGGTGATAGTTTCCGCGGAGCAACATGGGTTTCCATTCATAATGGTGGCGGTGTTGGATGGGGAGAAGTCATCAACGGTGGATTTGGAATGCTATTGGATGGAAGTGCTGCAGCGGATCGGAATTTAAAGATGATGTTGCATTGGGATGTAAATAATGGCATCGCTCGACGCAATTGGGCACGAAACGAAAATGCCATTTTTGCCATCAAACGCGCCATGGAAATCGAACCTAATCTGAAAGTAACCTTACCAAATCTGGTCGACGATCAATTGTTGGAGGATATCTTTAAGGCCTAAAAGCTTCTTCTAAAAAGCGTCCTTTGCTCGTTGGCATATCGAAGTGCAGGAGTGTGGAAATTGTTTTCGATAAATCAATTAACTCGCCTTCTTTTTTGATTAACAATCCCTTTGGTGTATCAGGACCAAGAACTAACAGTGAAATGTGTCTGCATCCTTCGCAGCGATCTCCATGGTTCACAAATCCTGATTTAACTCCGTCTAGATGTCTTCCGTGGTCATTCGTGATAAACAAAGTCGTTTGGTTTTTCATCAATGGATTCGACTGAATCAACGCCCATAAACTTGCTGCGTAGGCATCACATGCCGTGATAGATTGCTGGTATTTTTCCCAGTTGTTCGCGTGTCCAAAAACATCCACAGCGAGTAGATTGATGAGCATGATATGCGGCGCGTTCGAGCTCGATACGAGTTCTGTTACTTTGGCAAACGTTTTTTCATCCTTTCCGTATCCTAATCCATTTCCGTTAGGACCACAATAAGTAGCTGCCAAAAATTGATCGTGCCATTTTTTATTTTCAGTATTTGCCAGTACATCTAGCTTTCCTTTGCTCGCAACAATATATGCATCTGTTTTATTCGCGCTTGAGGACTTTAGGTAATACTGGAACAATGATGGGTTTTTCGGCAAGCTTGTCCCTGAGTTCGAAATGCGTTGATAAACGCCTGTTGAAATAGCAGCATGTCCAGGAACTGTATAGGTCACTCC
>CAMAPI010000106.1 GCA_945860065.1 Chryseobacterium gleum
AAAAGGGTCTCGAAATTAATTTCGAGACCCTTTTTAAAATTATTGTCAATCATTTACTGATCTTCTTTCTTCTCATCATCCGATGCTGACTCCTCAGCAGATGCTTCTGGAGCAACTTCTGGAGAATCTTCTACAACTGGAGCGTCTTCAACAACCACTGCTTCTTCAACTACAGCTTCTGGTGTTTCCACCTCAGTTGCTGTTTCAGCTGCAGCATCTTTAGCTACTGCTGCTTTTGGAGCTGTTGATCCACCACGACGAGAACGACGTGTTGTAGCTTTCTTCGTTGTATCGTTCAACAACAATTCATTGAAGTCAACTAACTCGATCAAACACATTTCTGCGTTATCACCCAAACGATATCCAGTACGAATTATACGTGTGTAACCACCTGGACGATCAGCGATTTTCGGCGCTACCGTACGGAATAATTCAGTTACAGCTTCTTTACTTTTCAAGTAAGAAAAAACAGTACGACGATTGTGTGTCGTATCGTCTTTAGATTTCGTAATAATCGGCTCAACATACACTCGCAACGCTTTCGCTTTTGCAATAGTTGTATTGATACGTTTGTGTTCAATTAATGAACAAGCCATGTTCGACAACATTGCAGCTCTGTGCGCAGTTTGTCGACCAAGATGATTAAATTTTTTACCGTGTCTCATAATTGTAAATTTCGTAAGTAACGGTTAGCTAGAATTAGTATCGCATCATTCTAGCCACCTATCACGACATTATTAATAGTTATTGCGATCCTAATCTTTATCCAATTTGTACTTCGCTACGTTCATGCCAAAGTTTAAACCTTTAGCTTCAACAAGGTCTTCCAACTCTGTTAATGACTTTTTACCGAAGTTACGGAATTTCAAGAGGTCATTTTTGTTGTAAGAAACTAAATCTCCAAGCGTTTCAACATCTGCTGCTTTCAAACAATTAAGTGCACGAACTGAAAGATCCATATCCACTAATTTAGTTTTTAACAACTGACGCATGTGCAATGAAGTCTCATCAAATTCTTCTGTTTCAGATTTCACCTCACTATCAAGAGTGATACGCTCATCAGAGAACAACATAAAGTGATGAATCAAGATTTTAGCAGCTTCTTTCAACGCATCTTTAGGATGAACAGAACCATCAGTAGTTACTTCAAGAACCAATTTCTCGTAATCTGTTTTTTGCTCAACACGATAATTTTCGATCGTGTATTTCACATTAACAATTGGCGTAAAAATGGAATCAATGAAAATAGTTCCAAATGGTGCGTTACCAGACTTATTCTCTTCTGCAGGTAAATAACCACGTCCTTTAGTAATTGTAAGTTCCATCTCCAATTTAACTGAAGATTCCATGTTACAAATAACCAAATCAGGGTTCAATACTTGAAAAGCAGACGTAAACTTACCAAGATCGCCAGCAGTCAATTTATCTTGACCAGAAATAGAAATAACAACTGACTCGTTGTCTGTTCCATCAATCTGTTGTTTAAAGCGAACTTGTTTCAAATTCAAAACGATCTCAGTAACATCTTCGACGATACCTTTTAACGTTGCGAACTCATGATCTACACCTTCAATACGTACTGAAGCGATGGCGTAACCTTCCAATGAAGAAAGTAAAATCCGACGCAATGCATTACCTACAGTGATTCCGTATCCAGGCTCAAGAGGGCGAAATTCGAATTGACCTTTACGCTCATCCGACTGGATCATTATTACCTTGTCAGGTTTTTGAAAATCTAAAATTGCCATTATCTTTTCTTCTTTTTAATTGTTTTACTGTTGCGCGGTTTATCAGAATGAAGAAGGTCCATAAACCCTTTCGCAGTAATCCAATGATTAATTATTTAGAGTACAATTCGACGATTAGCTGTTCCTTGATGTTTTCAGGGATCATTTCACGTGATGGAGTAGCCAATACTTTACCAGAGAAAGAAGATGGATTCCAATCTAACCAATCGTAACGTTTGTTAGTTGAAGCTGTCAAAGAAGACGAAATAGCCTCCAAAGATTTCGATTTTTCACGAACGCTAACAACATCACCAATACGCAAAGTGTAAGATGGTATGTTTACCACTTCACCATTTACAACGATATGTTTGTGAGTAACTAATTGACGAGCAGCGCGACGAGTTGGCGCGATACCAAGACGGTAAACGGTGTTGTCCAAACGTGCTTCACACAATTGTAACAATACTTCACCTGTAATACCTTTCATGCGTGAAGCTTTCTCAAATAAATTAGAGAATTGACGCTCTAAAATACCGTACGTATACTTCGCTTTTTGTTTTTCACCAAGTTGGACAGCGTACTCTGACTGCTTTCCTCCTCTTCGCTTATTAGGACCGTGTTGACCTGGGCCATAAGCTCTTCTGTCCAATGATTTGTCTGGGCCAAAAATTGGGTCGCGGAAACGACGTGCAATTTTTGAAGTTGGACCTGTATATCTTGCCATATTAAAAATTAAAGTAAAGGGGGATTATGAATTAAGGCTTTCCTTCGATAATCGATCTCCCCTTTTGATTATTACAAATTAAACGCGACGTCTTTTTGGTGGACGACAACCATTATGCGGTAGTGGAGTCACGTCAATGATTTCGGTTACCTCGATACCACTGTTGTTAATAGAACGGATTGCTGATTCACGACCTGCACCAGGTCCTTTTACAAAAACGCGTACTTTACGTAATCCGAAGTCATGAGCCTCTTTCGATGCATCTTCAGCAGCAATTTGCGCTGCGTAAGGTGTGTTCTTTTTAGAACCTTTGAAGCCCATTTTTCCCGCTGAAGACCAAGAAATAACTTGACCTGCGTTGTTTGTCAAAGAAATAATGATGTTGTTGAAGGTAGCTTGAATATGCGCTTCACCATGTGCATCAACTTTGACAATTTTCTTCTTCTTTTGGTTTGATTTTGCCATTTTACTAACTATTATTTAGTTGCTTTTTTCTTGTTAGCAACTGTTTTTCTCTTACCTTTTCTCGTACGAGAGTTGTTTTTTGTACGTTGACCTCTTAACGGAAGACCAGCACGATGACGGATTCCTCGCGTACATCCAATATCCATTAAACGTTTGATGTTTAATTGAACTTCTGAACGCAATTGGCCTTCAACCTTAAAATCAGCAATTCCTGTTCGGATTAATGCTATTTGGTCATCATTCCAATCTTGTACTTTGATGCTCTCATCGATACCATTCGCTATCAAGATTTTCTTAGCCGTGCTTCGGCCAATTCCGTAGATGTAAGTCAATCCGATTACACCTCGTTTGTTTTTTGGTAGATCTATACCTGAAATACGTGCCATAATTTACCCTTGTCTTTGTTTAAGTTTAGGATTCTTTTTGTTAATCACGTAAACTCTTCCTTTTCGCTTAACGATCTTGCAATCTACAGATCGTTTTTTCACTGAAGCTCTTACTTTCATATCGTCCTTTATTTATTCTTGTTTCCTTACTTGTAACGGAAGGAAATACGTCCTTTTGTTAAATCGTACGGTGACATTTCCACTTTCACGCGATCTCCAGGGAGAATTTTGATATAGAACATTCTCATTTTACCCGAAATATGGGCAGTTAGAATGTGTCCATTTTCCAATTCTACTCGGAACATTGCATTGGATAATGCCTCGATTATCGTACCGTCTTGTTCTATTGAGCTTTGCTTAGCCATCTTTCTTAATTAAAAACCAGATAATTCATTAGCAGCTCTACGTCCTCTTACCCGAGTTCCTTCCATCAAACCATCCATGTGACGGTTCAATAAATACGATTCAATTTGTTGAAGTGTATCTAATACAACACCAACCATGATCAATAAAGAAGTACCTCCGAAGAACATTTCAAAACCAGACGTAATACCAGCAGTATGAGCAATGGATGGCAACACAGCAATCATAGCTAGGAATAAAGATCCTGGCAATGTAATACGTGAAACCAATGAATCGATGTAATTAGCAGTTTCTTCACCTGGACGAACGCCCGGGATAAAACCACCATTTCTCTTCAAATCATCTGCCATTTTGCGTGGATTAATCATAATTGCCGTGTAGAAATAAGTAAACACAACAATTAATAAAGCCAACAACAAATTGTAAGATAATCCATAAATATCGCCAAGGGTTGTTTGCAACCAAGAACCTTTACCATCCGAAGAGCTGAAGATCATCACCGGAATGGTCATGATAGCTTGAGCAAAGATGATTGGCATTACACCAGAAGCATTTACTTTTAACGGTAAATAACTTCGTGCTCCTTGTGCGTCAGCAGCTCTAGCTCCTACTACCCTTTTGGCAGTATTGAGTGGAATCTTACGAACACCTTGAACAATCAGAATAGTTCCTACTACAATGAGCATGAACACCACAACTTCAAG
>CAMAPI010000107.1 GCA_945860065.1 Chryseobacterium gleum
AGAGAGAACTTACTCCGTGGCGTAAAAAACTGGTTGAAATTAGCCGAAAAGCACTACGGAATTAAACCCATCATTTATGCCAATTTAGATTTTTACAAACGTTACTTCACGTCAAAAGAGTTTAAGGCCTATCACTTCTGGATCGCTGCCTACTCTGGACGTGACCGGATTTCAGGTCTCCCCTGGTCCTTCCACCAATTTACAGAGTTCATCTATGTCAAAGGAATTGAAGGAAATGTAGATGGGGATGATTTCAATGGCGACCGCAAGGCTTTAGAGAAGTTGACGCTGCGGTAATTAACAACATCTCCTTTTCGACACTATGAATTTAGCAATTATTCTGCTATATTTACCTCCCTATGTTACGTCAGAGTTACCTCTTGTTATTGTTGGTGTTGTTTCCACTTTTTTTGTGGGCTCAACCCATTGCTACAGGACGAAAATCTTGGTCGATATACAGCAGTGTTGGGGTAGCTACCGGAATGAAGGAACTTGCCACGGACCTTCAATTTGGACTTACAAAATCCCTTGATAAATGGTCAGTTTTTGGTGAACTTCATTTGAACTCTTATCCAAATTCAAGTGCTTTTCGTCTGTCCGCCATGATGGGCCGCGACCTTTTGCGATTGCACCATTTAAAGCGGCATCCATATTTTATCTATGCTTATGGCGGAATGGGAATCACCCATTTAAGCAATCCAATTTTCTTCGATTCGTTTCTTTTAAAAGGAGACGACATGATACACCTTTCCCTTGGAATTCAACCACGCTTGATGTTCACCAAAACTTTTGGCATGATGGCGGACATCCAATTCAATCAAAACATATTGATCGATTACCAACTCAAACGATCCTTGAACGTAAACCTTGGAATCCTTTTAAAAATCCAGTAGTTAGTTACAATTGTTTGGCGTTTAACCTATTTTAATTCAAAATAGGCGTCAAAATACGCGTCCGTAAATATCGGATAGCTCAAATACGCCGCATGATCTAACAATTTTTGCCAAAGTTCATTTTTCTCGTTTGGATCTAAACATAATTCATGCTTAAACAAGTAAACGAACAACAATAGAAATTCATTATAGCCGTAACGCAAATAGGTAAGGTCGATTTGCTGAAGGTAGGTTCTCGCTTTCTGGGTTTGTCCGACAAAAAGGGCATGCTGGACAAGCGATAAGTAATACACGTTCAACTGGGAAAGGTTGTACCAAAAGTGAACATTCGAGGCATGTTTTTCGAAGCTGAAAAGGAAGTTTGAAAAGTCCATGCTTGGGAAAACCAAGCATTGCACGTTCGAGACGAAAATGTACTCCAACGTTCGCTCTGGATGCTTTTTGATTAAGTCGGACCAATCACTAAAAAGGTGGATGCGTTCCTCTGCGGATATTTCTGTCATCAGATATAAAGCAGCGATGCGTCCATACAATATAGGATGTAAATCAACACTTAATGCTGGAATGCGATTCATGTGTTCCGCTGTGATTTGACATCCATTCAGTAAGTCCTTCCAGATCAATACACCATTCGTAAAGAATAAGGATTCTTCATCGATGTTTGGTAGTTGATTGACATACGAAATCCATGAGCCGTATTTCTTGTTTAATCCAGAGTAATCGACGAACATTTTTAATATGAGATCCCGAAATAAGGGGATTTTGAGTAATTCCTGCTCAAATACTTCGTCATCCACAAAACGAAATTGACGTCCGACCACTACCCCAATCTTTAACGCAAGCTCATATGGCAAGTTGGCAAATGACCACTCATCCTGAGCTAAAATTACTTGCAAGGATTTCAAATCACGGCGGTAAATTAATTCGCGCAATAAGACGGAAAAGGAATAAGGAAAATCATCCTTCTGATAGAAACGATACTTAAACATATCTACCAACTTTGTGACATCTTGTTTGTCCACCCCTAAGAATAAATTCTCCCATTTCGGCCATTCATCTACTGAATGAAAACGATTCATGAAATCACGATAGGATGAAAATCCAATGTATTTGGACAAGATATCCAAGGTGGATATTCGTGGTTCCCTGTATTCGATGATGCCAAATAAACGTCGAAAAGTGTTGTACGAAATAAAAACACCAGTTTTAGCATATAAGTCTTCAGTAAGTTCTTCACACTGCTTCCTTTTTTGGATTTTTTGTCCAAATACTTTTTCAACTTCTTGTTTTAATTTTTCTATCACATCATAAATGTACCACTTGTGTACCATTTATTCAATAGTACTTGAATATTTTTATCAAAACTATTGATTCATATTATTTATGCGCAAATCCATCAAAACTAGCATTTGCTTTTTTTTATTAGGCATACTTCTTCTAAGTTGTTCGAGAAAAGCCAATGATTATTCTACACTTGTTTCTACTTACCAAAATATCATGTGTTCCACGATGAATTCCACGAAACTTTCCAAAGAAGAACGGGAGAAAGGACTAGAAAAATTAGAGGCCATCAAGAATGATTGCCGAAACGCTTTACTGTTTTTAAAGCAGGAGGAAAAGGTAAAATTCAAACAAATGATATCCGAAGCAGAATTTGAAGTTGCTAAAGGTAACTGTAACTAGACATTACTTTTCGTTCAAGACTTGTTCCATCGTTTTCAGAAAAGTCTCGGGTTCTTGCGCACCACTGACCGCATATTTTCGATCAAAAACAAAAAACGGCACCCCTTTGACACCAAACTGTTGAGCAAGGTCGATATCCGCTTCTAGTTCCGTTGTGTATTGACCACCCAGTATTTTCACGTCAAGTGCCGTAGTGTTCAAGCCAACTTCGGATGCAAGATCAACCAGGATGTTCACATCGTCGATGTTTTTACCCTCGACAAAATGCGCTTCGAATAAGCGCTCTTCCATTTCGTGCTGAAATCCTTGGATTCGCGCTTCATGCAACAAGTGATGCGCCTTCATGGTATTTGCCAATACTACTTGATCAAAATGATAATCGAGTCCGATGGTCCTTCCTGATTCGGTAATTTGGGACATCATTTGTCGCGCTTGGTCCTCCCGGAATCCTTTCATGTCTGCTAAGTACTGAAAAATAGAAACCGACGGATCCGTCTTTAGTTCTGGATTCAATAGAAAGGACTTCCACTCAATTTCCACATCCGCTTTTCCCTCGAATTGCGCCAATGCGATATCAAATTTTCGTTTACCCATGTAACAAAACGGACAAGCAATATCACTCCAGATTTCTATTTTCATTTCGTCATTCGTTAGGGATGCAGAAGCGTTTAAGCGGATTTACCTAAATTCTCTTCGAATTTACGGAAAAGAAATAGCCTCCGTTCAACAAATATGAGCTATTCTTGTTCTAATTAAAACAAAACTACATGGGACTTGTGCGTATTGATCGACCGCAAATTGAACAGATGGATAAAATCCAACGCTTAAATCTGATCAATAGCTGTACGGGATATAAATCCGCGAATTTAATTGGAACGATTTCCAATTCGGGAAAGACCAATGTGGCGGTTTTCTCAAGTGTTACGCACCTTGGAAGCGATCCTGCTTTAATTGGATTCATTATTCGTCCAAGTTTTACTCCGAGAAACACCTACGCGAACATCAAGGAATATGGATATTTCTCCATCAATCACATATACAGTGACATCATTGAGGAAGCGCATCAATCTTCCGCGAATTATACGGCCGATGAAAGTGAATTTGAGCACACCAACTTGGAAGCTGTTTACCATGGAGGATGTCCGGTTCCATTTGTCAAAGGAAGTCCCGTTAAATTGCTCTGCAAATTCGTCAATGAATACCTCATCAAAGAAAATGGCTGCATGCACATCATCGCCTCCATTGAAGCGATCTTCTACGAGGAGGGCCTCTTGGATCAAGAACATCATTTGCAATTGGAAAAAGGAAACGTGGTGACGATTTCTGGACTAAAAGCCTATGCTCTACCACATCTTTTGAAGGAATTCCCAAAAGCGATTGTTCCGAAAACGCAGTAACTTACTTCACCTCCACCCCAAATTCACGAAAACGCGCTAGAAGCATATCCAATTCGTACGTGCGGTAAATGTACAATTCAACAACCATGTAGTTTGGATGATCTACGACAATGCGTTGACTTCGGTGTAACAAGCGTTCGCGGACGTAAGACATCGCCCAATCTGTGAACTTGATTCGGATGTATTCCGGCTCACTGTCCTTGAAACGAGCGACTCCCAAGCAATGCTTGAAATAATCCTTTAATCCAACTTTGTGAGCGAGGTCAGCATGATGAAA
>CAMAPI010000108.1 GCA_945860065.1 Chryseobacterium gleum
AAAAGCTGTCATACGACAGCTTTATTTTTTATTCAGATTTTGCAGTTGCAGTTTTCTTCGCTGCCGGTTTCTTCGCTGCTGGTTTAGCAGTTTCAGTTGCAGCCTTTTTCACTTTTTTTTCTTTCGGAACAATGACTACTTTTTCCTCTTTACGTTTTCTGGCCACTCCATAAGAGCCCATGGCACGTTTACCTTTTGCTGTTTTTTTATCTCCTTTTCCCATAAATAATTATTCATATTCAAAATACCGATACAAATGTATCAATCTTTTTGATACCTCAAACGGAATTCTTTACCAAGTGCATCTCCTCCGTTAACAATTTTCTCACACCACTGTATTTTCAGTGCAATTTGTTCATCTTCTGTTAACTTCCATTTGTGCTTACTCATTTCTAATCTTTGTCGAACCGATTGTAAAAGAATGGCCACGGAAACGGAAATATTAAAACTTTCTGTAAAACCATACATGGGAATGCGCACGTGCAAATCGGCGGCGTTCATCATTTCTTCACTTAGACCTTTTAGTTCTGTACCAAAGAAAAACGCCAAAGGCTTGTCGATTGGGATGTCATGAACGTCGTACGCATTTGTGTGTGGAGTTGTCGCTACAATTTGATATCCTTTTTCTTTTAGAGATGCGATACAGTTTAAGGTGGGACTTGTTTCATCACTAAAGTTTTGAATATCTACCCAACGTCCGGACCCCATCGCAATATCTCGTTGAATTTGATAGAGATTATCTTTTTCAATTACGTGTAAATCTTGAATACCAAAACAATCACAGGTGCGCAAAACGGCCGAAGCATTGTGTTCTTGATAGATGTTTTCTAATGCGATGGTTATATGTCTTGTTCGTTCTGAAGCGATTCGATCAAACAAGGATATTTTGTTTGGGGTAATAATATCATAAAACTCCTCTAGAACAAATTTATTCTTAGCTGATAGACTCATGTTTTTTTCTCATTAAATAATGTTGTATTTCACCAAATAACAGGTGTGATTTTTCCGTGATCGTGTAGCCAAGATTTTTATAGAATGGCAGGGCGATCTCTCTTGCATGTAAAATGAGCTCTGTTCGCCCAGTTTCGATCGCGATTTCTTCCATGTGAAGCATTAGTTTTTTTCCTATTCCTTCTCCTTGTCGATTTCCAGCTACCGCCATGAAGCGAACTTGAGCGATCGTTGCTGACATGTAGTCAAGTCGTCCAACACCAATGATGGTGTTTTCCTCGAAACAAGCAAAGTGTAAAGCTGTCTCATCTCCTTCATTGCGCTCTGATCCGATTGGTTGATTCCAAGGAGCTCGTAAAACTTGGTAACGCAGCGTATAGTATTCATCCCATTCCTTTTGGGTATTTGGTGTTCTAATCATTTTTGGTGGTAAAAGCAATGGTACGAACGCGTCTTGTTTGAATCTGATTTATTTCTTCGGATAAAATCAAGGCGGAAGCCTCTTTTTGTAAAAATACCGTATCCAATGTTTTTACCTCCGCACAGGGAACATGCTGAACATGAAGTTTGGAGAGAAGTTCTAAACTCTCGTAAGAATGTATGCTAGATTGAAGGATTTCCGCTAATATCGTTCTGTTTTGAATCCGCTGTTGATTATGCTTGAAGCGATTATCTTGGGCAAGTTCAGGGACATGCAAGACGGAAACTAATTTTTCAAAATGTTTATCGGAGCCAATGGCAAACGTAATGGTGACATCATCTTTTGTTTGAAATAGCTCACCATACGGTGCTATGTTGGGGTGCAAACTTCCGATTCGTTGAGCAATATGTCCGGTCATTAAGTAATTGGATGCTTGATTTGCTAAACTGCAAATCGCCGTATCATATAAAGAAACACAGACCTCTGATCCTTTTCCGGTAACTTGTCGATCCAGTAAAGCGAGTAGAATCCCTTCTTTTAGTTGATGTCCTGCCAAAACATCTATCAGCGCAACAGGCATTTTTAAAGGACCTGAATCCGAAGTACCGTTCATAGACATAAAGCCTGTTTCCGCTTGGAGGATTAAGTCGTAGGCCACACGATCACTTTCCTCTCCAAATCCACTTATTTTGCCGATAATTAATTGAGGATTAATGGAGTGTAAGTAAGAAGTTTGAATGTTTAGTTTGAGGTCGTCTCCTTTTTTAAAGTTGCTGATAAGAATGTCTGCATTTTTGATTAATTCAATAAACTCAGCATGATCTTCTTCCTTCATCAAATCTAAGGAAATATATGATTTTCCATAGTTGACACTCGAAAAATACGCGGAAATTGAACTGGATAAATCTTCCGTTGGCAATTTCCATGAACGTGTTACATCGGGAAATAATGGGTGTTCAATTTTAATGACTTCAGCTCCAATTTCAGCAAAAAACGTTCCTACAGAAGGTCCGGCAAGAACCGTGGAAAGGTCAATTACTTTTAATTCGTTCATCTTCTTTTGTCTCTTCATCTTTTGTGGTAAGCACATCAATCAGTACACTTGCGATGCCATTTCGCACAAAATTAAGTTTTTTTGCTGCAGCCAAAGTCACATCAATGATATGACTTGAATTTTTTGAAAGTCGGTCGTTCACTTTTAAAATGACCGTTGAATCGTTTTTAACGTTGCTTACCTTGACCATTGTCCCGAGAGGGAGTGACTTATGTGCTGCAGTTAATAGGTTGTTATTAAACACTTCGCCGGAAGCGGTTCTTCGTCCATTAAACGAACTACTATAGTACGACGCACTTCCTTTTTCAGTATCTGAAAAGCTTGCTGAAAGAAGAATAAAGATGAAAAATAGTGCCGTATAAAAACGCATAATTCTTTAATTAAGAGAGTAAGTTACAATCAATCGTCAGGAATAAAAAATATTTCAGGCCTTTTCAATTTCTTTAATGCACCAAATTCATTAAATTTGCGCGCACATCAAAATTACATTAGCACTATGAAAGTATTCGATCTTGACATGATTCAAAAGGTATATGCACAATATCCTGAGCGCATTGCAGCAGCAAGAAAAGTCGTTGGTAGACCATTAACGTTAACTGAGAAAATTCTGTACGCTCACCTTTGGGATGGAAATGCACAAGAAGCACATGAAAGAGGAAATTCGTATGTGGATTTTGCGCCGGATCGTGTAGCAATGCAAGATGCAACCGCTCAAATGGCCTTATTGCAATTTATGCAAGCAGGCAAAAAACGAGTAGCAGTGCCTTCTACGGTACACGCGGATCACCTAATTCAAGCGAAATTGGGTGCAAGTAAAGACTTACAAGAATCATTGAATCAAAACAACGAAGTATTTAATTTCTTGTCTTCGATTTCGAATAAATATGGGATCGGATTCTGGAAACCAGGAGCTGGAATCATTCACCAAGTGGTATTGGAAAACTATGCATTTCCTGGTGGAATGATGATTGGTACCGATTCACATACAGTAAATGCTGGTGGACTAGGAATGATAGCGATTGGTGTTGGTGGAGCTGATGCAGTGGATGTCATGGCTGGAATGGCTTGGGAATTGAAATTTCCAAAGTTAATCGGTGTGAAATTAACAGGTAAATTAAGTGGCTGGACTTCTGCAAAAGATGTCATTTTGAAAGTAGCCGATATTTTGACAGTGAAAGGTGGTACAGGTGCCATCGTTGAATACTTCGGTGATGGAGCGATTTCTTTATCTTGTACTGGAAAAGGAACGATTTGTAACATGGGAGCTGAAATTGGTGCAACGACCTCCACTTTTGGATACGATGAGTCCATGCGTCGTTATTTAATGGCGACTGGACGCGCGGAAGTAGTGAAAGCTGCTGATCAAATTGCGGAGCATTTAACAGGGGATCAAGAAGTGTACGATAATCCTTCTGCTTACTTCGATCAAATCATTGAAATTAACTTAAGTGAATTGGAACCACACATTAATGGTCCATTCACACCAGATAGAGGAACACCCGTTTCTAAAATGCGTGCAGAGGCAACAGCGAATAATTGGCCAATGAAAGTAGAGTGGGGACTAATCGGTTCTTGTACAAACTCTTCTTACGAGGATTTAGCACGTGCGGCATCAATTGTTCAACAAGCAGTTGCGCAAGGGATTATGCCGAAAGCGGAATTTGGAATCAATCCAGGATCTGAGCAAGTGCGATTTACAGCAGAGCGCGATGGAATCTTGGCGGACTTT
>CAMAPI010000109.1 GCA_945860065.1 Chryseobacterium gleum
TATATCTGAGCGAAAAAAATACGATGGAAAAAATATCTTACTTCGTATTGCCGAGCCAGAGCGTTCGATCATTTTTAGAGTGCCTTGGGTAGATGATAAAGGAGAAATTATTGTTAACCGTGGTTTTAGAATTCAAATGAATTCGGCTATTGGTCCGTATAAAGGCGGAATTCGTTTTCATCATACCGTGAACTTATCGGTATTGAAATTCTTGGCTTTCGAACAAGTTTTCAAAAATAGTTTGACTACACTGCCAATGGGTGGTGGTAAAGGAGGTTCTGATTTTGATCCTGAAGGAAAATCGGATGGAGAAATCATGCGTTTTTGTCAATCGTTCATGACCGAATTATGTCGTCATATTGGACCTGACTTGGATGTTCCTGCGGGAGACATTGGAGTTGGCGCCAGAGAAATTGGTTACTTATTCGGACAATACAAACGCATTCGCAATGAATTTACGGGAGTATTAACCGGAAAAGGATTGGCCTATGGCGGTTCTTTAATTCGCCCAGAAGCTACCGGATACGGTGTAGTGTATTTTACAGAGCAAATGTTGCATTCTATTGGTCAAGACATTAAAGGAAAAACCGTAGCTATTTCTGGTTTTGGAAATGTAGCTTGGGGAGTTGCTTTAAAAGTGAACGAACTAGGTGGAAAAGTGGTTACGATATCGGGTCCTGATGGCTATATTTATGATCAAGACGGAATTTCAGGCGAAAAAATCGACTTCATGTTAGAGTTAAGAGCACGCGGTGATAACAAAGCCGAGGCCTATTTAGAGAAATATCCTAAGGCTGTTTTCCACAAAGGGAAAAGTCCTTGGGAAGCCAAAGTAGATATCGCGATTCCATGTGCGACTCAAAACGAGTTGAACGAGCAAGATGCTAAAAATTTAATTGCCAATGGGGTAATTTGTGTAACAGAAGCGGCGAATATGCCGTGTACCTTAGAAGCCATTAAATTATTCTTAGAAAACAAAGTGCTTTTTGCTCCAGGTAAAGCTGCGAATGCAGGTGGAGTAGCAGCCTCTGGTTTAGAAATGACGCAAAACTCGATTCGTTTGAATTGGACGAGCGAGGAAGTAGATGCGCGATTGAAAGACATTATGGTGGGTATCCACAATCAATGTAAAAAATATGGTGCAGAAGACGATGGTTATGTGAACTATGTAAAAGGAGCCAATATCGCTGGATTTGTTAAAGTGGCTGATGCTATGCTGGCGCAAGGAGTGGTATAAAAGACTATTAATTCAAATGTTAAAAACCTTCTTTCGACTTTTCGGGAGAAGGTTTTTTAGTTTATGCGGTTCAGTGTGTTATATTTGTAAACCAATATCCAATTCATGCAAGTCAAAACTAAAGCGATTGTTATTTCGGCATTAAAGTTTCAGGAAAAAAGCCTGATTGTGAAATGCTTTACTTTGACACATGGTTTGAAATCCTATTTTGTTCGGGATGCTTTTTCAGCTCGAAAATCGAATCAAAAAATCGCGTATTTTCAGCCTTTGAGTATTTTGGACATTGAAGCGGTTCACAAGAACAAAGGCACTTTGGAAAACTTCAAAGAAATTAAAATTGCCACCCCATTTCATTCGATACATACTGACATTGTTAAAAGTACGATTGTGTTGTTCTTGTCCGAGATTTTGCATCATTCCATTCACGAGGAAGAAAAAAATGAAGCGCTTTTTAATTTTCTAGAAGCGGCATTACAATGGCTTGATAATCATAACGAAATAGCCAACTTTCATTTGATTTTATTACTTGAAATGACCAAATATTTTGGGTTTTATCCCGATGTGTCAGACAGAGACCAGTCGTATTTCGAATTGGTTGAAGGTGTTTTTTCACCGTTTCACGCGGTGAGTTCGTTAACAGAACACGAAACCCTTTTGTTCAAAAAACTGATTGACTTAAAATGGGATTCAGATCAAAAAATTTTCCATGTAATTGAAAGACAACTTCTCTTGAAAATGCTGATGGATTATTATAGTTATCATTTGGATGGCTTTCGAAAACCTAAATCTTTGGATGTCTTAAAGGAGGTTTTTGCCTAATGGCATTGGAAGAAGGGGAATATATTTTGTTACATTAAACTTCGTTTCATCAGCAGCAATAACTTTTGCCCTTTCGCTTTTGCCTATTTACTAATATTCACTACTTTCGCAACTCGATTTAGAAAAGCATACCATGAGCACAAAATTTACTGAATACAAAGGACTTGACTTGCCAAAATCGGCAGAAGAAGTGCTGGATTTTTGGAAGAAAGAAACGATATTTGAGAAAACGGTAACTACCCGTGAAGGGAATCCACCGTATGTGTTTTTTGAGGGGCCGCCTTCGGCAAATGGATTACCAGGAATTCACCACGTGATGGCACGTGCTATTAAAGATATTTTTTGTCGCTATAAAACTCAAAAAGGCTTTCAAGTAAAGCGTAAAGCTGGTTGGGATACGCACGGTTTGCCTGTAGAATTAGGTACTGAAAAAGAATTAGGGATTACCAAAGAAGACATTGGTAAAACCATTACCGTAGAAGAATACAACGAGGCGTGTAAACGCACCGTGATGCGCTATACCGATGTTTGGAACGACCTAACCGAAAAAATGGGGTATTGGGTCGACATGGAAGATCCGTATGTGACCTACAAACCCAAATACATGGAAACGGTTTGGTGGTTGTTGAAACAAATCTACAACAAGGATTTGATGTACAAGGGCTATACTATTCAGCCGTACTCGCCAAAAGCAGGAACCGGATTGTCATCGCATGAGGTGAACCAACCGGGTTCCTATCGTGACGTAACCGATACTACCATTGTAGCACAATTCAAAACCAAACCCGAATCCTTGCCAAGCTTTTTACAAGGATTTGGAGAGATTCATGTTTTGGCTTGGACAACAACTCCTTGGACCTTGCCATCCAATACGGCTTTAACCGTAGGTCCCAAAATTGATTATGTGTTGGTGAAAACCTTCAACCAATATACTTTTTTACCATCGAATGTCATTTTGGCTAAAAACTTGGTAGGAAAACAATTCGGTAAAACTTTCTTTGAATCGGCAGAAGCTGCTGATTTTGAAAATTTCAAAGCAGGAGATAAAAAAATCCCATATCAAATTTTGGCAGAAGCCAAAGGAGCAGACTTGGTTGGTATTCGTTACGAGCAATTGATGCCATTCGTATTACCTTATCAAAATGCTGAGGATGCTTTCCGCGTGATTGCAGGAGATTTTGTGACTACCGAAGACGGAACAGGAATTGTACATACCGCGCCTACTTTTGGTGCTGATGATGCGAAAGTGGCGAAAGAAGCTACTCCTGAAATACCGCCAATGTTGGTTTTAGACGAAAACGGCACGCCAGTTCCTTTAGTAGATTTACAAGGTAAATTCGTTAACGGATTGGGTGATTTGTCTGGGAAGTATGTTAAAAACGAATACTATAACGAAGGCGAAGCACCAGAGCGTTCTGCCGATGTGGAAATTGCCATTCAGTTAAAAGAAGAAAATAAAGCGTTCAAAGTAGAGAAATACGTCCACAGTTATCCACATTGTTGGAGAACAGACAAGCCTATTTTATATTACCCTTTGGACTCTTGGTTCATCAAGATTACCGAAGTGCGTGACCGCATGTTTGACTTGAACGATTCGATCAATTGGAAACCCAAAGCAACCGGAGAAGGACGTTTTGGGAACTGGTTGAAAAATGCGAACGATTGGAATTTATCGCGTTCAAGATATTGGGGAATTCCGTTGCCAATTTGGAGAACTGAAGACAAACAAGAAGAAATCTTGATTGGATCGGTAGAAGAATTGTACCACGAAATTGAAAAATCAATGGCTGCAGGTTTCCAAAAAACAAATCCGTTTGCTGGTTTTGAAATTGGAAATATGTCGGAAGCCAATTATGATTTGATTGACTTGCACAAAAATGTAGTGGACGAAATCACCTTGGTTTCGGCTTCAGGGAAACCAATGCAACGCGAAAGCGATTTGATTGACGTTTGGTTTGATTCGGGTGCAATGCCTTATGCACAATGGCATTATCCATTTGAAAATAAAGAGTTGATTGACCAAAACAAATCATTTCCTGCGGATTTTATCGCTGAAGGAGTGGATCA
>CAMAPI010000110.1 GCA_945860065.1 Chryseobacterium gleum
CCTGAGCCAGGATCAAACTCTCCGTTGTATAATAACTTTGAATTTTGAATGGAGCTCGAGTATGTTTATTATGTTCTTTTCTTAAAATCGCTGTTTCCTTATTTCTCAATACTTCAAAGAACTTCTTTAGACATTAATAGAACTCACGCACTAGTTAACTTTTAAGACTTTTTTCCCTCTAAATAAACCGTTGTTTACTTCGATGTGGGGTGCAAAGGTATGTACTCTTTTTGGAAGTGCAACACTTTTATTAAAGTTTTTTATTAATTTTTTTGTTGGTAGACCCGAAGAATTCTAACGGGAAAGCCTTGGAAAGGTTACTTTTCTGGGGAAATAAATCGTAACTATTTGATAACATGCGGGTAATAAGTAGGACTTTCTATATATTTAATGATACCGGGGAGTAAGAATGATCGAATATCACGCAGTAATCATTTTAGAAAAAGGGATTTTATTATCAAGATATCGTTTTATTAGCTTATTCGGATTTTGTTTCATTCGCATAAGCATCCATCGAAAACCACCTTAGCTTCCATCGCACATAAATAATAATGCGGTGAAATTTGTGGAAAATGGGAGATTCATACATCTTTGTAAAAGATGCTGCTGAACAGAAGGTCATTTTTGCGTAAATTGAGTGATGAGGAAATTATTTCTCTTTACAAGGAAAAGCAATGGACCGGATGTATCGATGAATTGTATCAACGTTATAGTCATATGGTATTTGGGGTATGTATGAAGTATGTCAAACAAATTGAAAATGCTGAGGACCTTACGCTTTCCCTTTTTGCATCGCTAACAGATAAATTAATGCAACATCAAATACAACACTTTAAAAGTTGGCTCTATGTTTCTGCTCGAAGTAGCAGCTTGATGTTTCTGCGCGCAAATAAAATGAGTCAAGAACTAAAGGATGACGATATCCTGTATGATGATGGCGACCAACGTTTGGATGAAAAACTCGAGAAAGATGAGTTGATCGAAAGCTTGATTATGTTATTTGAAGAGTTAAAACAAGAACAGCGCATTTGCATTCAACTGTTCTATTTGCAAAAAAAGAGCTACGAGGAAGTCGCAAACATTACTTCTTATAGTATGAAAGAGGTGAAGAGTCATTTGCAAAATGGACGACGAAATCTAAAGTTACTTCTAGAAAAAAGAAAAGAAGGCCATGAAAAATAATCGAAACGTATTCTTGTCTTACTTTACGCGGATGTCTTCACGTGAAAAACATGCGCTAGAACAGCAAAGCTTGAAGGATCCCTTTCTTTCAGACGCACTAGATGGATTTTCGGAAAATGCTTCCGTTTTGCGATCCATGAAAAAACTAGACAAACGGTATTATCGTGGAAGAATCCGTTTGTGGAAAATTTCAAGTGTACTAATCGTTTCAGTTACTGTCCTTTTTATTTATCGCTCAACTAAAGATCAGACAACAATTCAAGCAACGCCTAAACCCAATGTAAGCACTATAAAAGTGGACCGCATTCCAACGGAAAAACTTCAATACTTAATTGTCCTACCTAAAGAGAAAGTGCTTTTGGCCAATAAAATCCAGCGGGAATTTAAGGCGAAGGATAAGGGGATGATTTTTCGCGCAAATGAAAATCCTATTTTTCCAACGGAGGAAATCGTACAGCTTCCATTGCATAGTTTGGGCAAAGTCGACCGCAACCCGGCAAATAAACGTTCAAACTTTGCCATGGAAACATATGTAAACGATTTGAAAGTACTTGATTATCGGTACTACCGCAAAAAAGGTGGGCAAGAAAAAACAAATTTATTGACAGGGACACCTGCGGCCCAAGAGACACAAGAAGGGGATGCCAAAGAAAAAGACTTTATAGAATTTAGTTACATGAACTATCTAGGTGTGGCTTTACGCGATTTTAATCGGGGCGAATACAAAGCTGCCTTACTTGGAATGGATCAAATACTATCCATATACCCAGATGATGTCAACGCCTTATTTTATTCAGCACTTTGTCTCTATAACTTGAAGCAATTCAACTTGTGCGAACAACGTCTCAAAGTAATGGATTTAGCCAAGTTTGACAATTTCGACGAAGAACAAAAGTGGTATTTATTGCTTTGTTATAAAGCTCAAGGGAAAACACAGGATTTTAGCGATTTGAAACAGGAAATTATTCGAGCTAATGGATTCTATGCAGGTAAAGCTGCGAGCATATAAAATCGTTCGCTCTGTTTGACCATAAGTCAATGCTGAAATCAACACGAATAAGGATACAATAAAACGCATGAACAAATGACTAGTTATCCAGTTTTCCTTGATAAATCCAACATTCGATTAATTGAATGCTAGAATCCGGCAGCGCTGGACCTCCTTGTGGCATGAGTTTATAACCCGAATTGCGCATCGACCCTAAAACTGCGTTTGCGTGAGCAGCAATGGTCGTATGATCCGAAAGATTATATCCGCCTGATGCATTCCCTGCGTTATGGCAACCTGTACAATTTTGCTCCATAAGCGGCAAGACATCGTTTGCAAAAGAAACAGTTCCATTACATGTTGGTATTTGAGAGAATGGCGTTTTTTCTTTCGTGCATGAACTAGCAAGAAAAAGAGAACAGAGGGTAAAAAAAAGGATTCGATTCATTTTAGAGTAGATAATTGATGAAAAGTAAAAAACATTAATACTGGCAAAAAGTGCAGTGGAATGACGAATCCTGGATAGAATTCCGAAGCATCCACATATACTCTCTCCGTAATTGGATATAAAATACTGACGAATGTTACTATGGAAGACGTCAATCCAAACCAAAACGTTGGATTTTGTTTGATCACCTTTATAAATAGAAGGTGGACATAAAACAAAATCAAGGTGAACGAAATGAGTCCAAAAGCGACTTTCCAAATGGGTAACACTGTCGAGAAATCAAAGAGCAATTGATAATAAAAATAAGTGTAAAGAGTCCCGATTAAACTCGCACAAAGAGCACTCGTTAAAGCAAGCTTTACATTCATGTCTTATTTTTTCACGGGTACTTGAAAAGTAACTTTCATTAAATCCGGTACGACATCACTTTTGTGTCCGACCTTAAATTCAATGCGATTGACATTAAACGATCCTTTAAAGGTCAACTGTTCTCCACTTTTGGTAAAAGAAGCTGGAATTGTGTATTGTTTCGTGATTCCTTTGATGGTCAAATCACCAATAATGCTTAAATCCGTTCCTTTTTTGACCACTTTCGTTGATTTGAATTTAGCAAATGGGTATTTAGCTGCGTCAAACCATTCAGCTGTTTGCGACTTTTTATTCATCATTCCATTTCCGGTAGAGATAGACTTCACATCAATTTTCAAATTGAATTCAGTTGCTTCGATGTTTGCTTCATCAAATTCAACAGTACCATCCATTGTCTTGAACGAACCTGATGGATCCTTGCTCTTGAAATCAATCGCGTAACCAGATGTTACTTCGTAGTGCGCACTTGGCATCCAAGCTAAAGAGGTGGACAGTGCCGTTAAAGCAACAAGTCCAATGGTGGAGATGGTATTTTTCATTTTTGTAGCTATTTATTTATCAGAAGAAAATTTTCGGCTCACGCTAAATCCAAAGCGAAATTGACCTTTGCTCCAACTTTGGAACGTATACGGGATGAATTGCGTTTCCCCTAGTCCGGCAGCGTTGGTAAAGTTGATGGTGAAATTATGTCCAAATGTAAACCACTCGAGGGCAATTCCAAGTGAATTTTTGTATCCAGTTTGACGAAAAGCACTGTTACTAAACACTTGGTAATATTCACCAACCAATGCAAAGCGACTCGTTAATTTCACGCGAAAAGCACCGCCTAAAGCGAACAAATCGTTCATATCATCAGCGGCAACATAGTTTCGGTGGACATACGTTGGCATCAGTGCGATAGATGCTTTATCACCAAAGTGACGCGCAATATTTACTTGCGTAAAGTAGGAAAATCGGTGAGCGACTTTTGG
>CAMAPI010000111.1 GCA_945860065.1 Chryseobacterium gleum
GAACAGGTTGTACAGGAGTGGATTTTCTATTTTCTGCAAACTTTGGCATCGAAGCAGTACCCATTGAAAAAGCAGCGAGTGGGGGAGAACTCTCTCGTTTGATGTTGGCTTTGCAACAATTGATTTCTGAAAAACAAGACTTACCGACCATTTTCTTTGATGAAATTGATACGGGAGTTTCTGGTGATGTAGCACTAAAAATGGGACAATTACTAGAGAAAATGGGTGAAACTGTTCAACTCATGGCGATTTCACATCTTCCACAGGTTGCAGCGAGAGCAGGACACCACATGGTTGTAGCGAAAGAATTACGCAACGAACGCATGCAAACATCCGTGCGTACGTTAGAGTCAAGTGAACGTCCAAAAGAAATCGCACGCTTGATGAGTGGAGAAGTCATCACCGAAGCAGCACTTCAAAATGCCCTTAACTTGTTGAGCGAAAAATGAGCGCCGGTAACTATCAACAATGGTTGAAGGAACAGAACTATCCAACTCTTGCGCATGGTGATTCTTTTGTCTTTTTAGGCAGTTGTTTCTCCGATGAACTTGGACAAATTATTCGTTCGAATGGCTTTGAGTCTTTGGTGAATTCTGGTGGAACGATTTTTCATCCGCTTGCCATTGCGAAAATCATTCACTGGTGTTTCGATGAATCCATTTCCTTTCGCATCTTGCAGCAGGAAGACATATTCTTTGCATGGGAATTATCTGGAACGGTGTTTGGAATGAGTCCGGATGAGTTGAACAAGAAAATGGAGAAACTCCGACTGGAACTCAAGTCCTTTCTTCGCAAAGCCACACATTTATTCGTTACTTTCGGTAGTGCTTGGGCGTATCACTTGCGTTCAGATGGCGAAATCGTAGCCAATTGTCACAAACAAAATAGTCAACTTTTTCAAAAAGAAAATAGTCAAGTAGCTGAGATTGTTACTTCTTGGAAATCCGTTCTTTCCCTTTTAATAAAAGAGAATCCAACTTTGAACGTGTTTTTCACGGTGAGTCCAGTTCGTCACATCAAGGATGGCTATATTGAAAACAATCGCAGCAAAGCGCGTTTATTGATGGCTATCGAGGAGTTGCAAGCGGAGACGGGTGTTTATTATTTTCCAGCGTACGAATTTGTTTTGGACGATCTTCGTGATTACCGATACTTTAAATCCGATGGTGCCCATCCAACACAGGAGGCGGTTAGCGAATTATGGGATTTTTTTCAATCCAGTTTCTTTCGCGAAGAAACCATCGAATTACTCGTCAATTGGCAACAGATTCGTCAAGCTGAGCAGCATAAAATCTTGTATCCCAAAAGTCAAGCGGCACGCAAGCACATGGAAAACACCATGAAGCTCAAGGCACAATTTTTAGCCGCTCATCCCACGTTTTTCCTTCCTTAATTTTCAATCAACGGATTTCTTTTTGTCGGATATAATCGTTTAATAACCGACTAATTTCATGACTTCCATCGATATTTATCGGATGATTGGATGCTTGTCCATTCATCTATTTTTTAAGTATTATTAAAAACGAAGCAATGGAATTAGCACACATTAAGGACCGTATTCATGAAGTAAGAGGAATGAAAGTTATGTTGGATTTTGATTTGGCGCAACTGTATACCATAGAAACTAAAAGATTGAAGGAAGCAGTTCGTAGGAACATTCGACGTTTCCCTGAAGATTTTATGTTTGAACTAACTTCAAATGAATGGGAAAACTTGAGGACGCAATTTGCGTCCTCAAGTTGGTGAGGTAAAAGATACCTTCCTTTTGCGTTTACTGAACAGGGAATCGCCGTGTCAAGTGTACTTCATTCAGATGTAGCAATTGAAATAACATTTCCATCATGCGTGCCTTCGTGCACATGCGTCAGTGGGCTCTGTCGCACGAGGAACTAGCTTTGCAATTGCGTAAATTGGAAAAGCGCTACGACCGAAAAGTTGTGGACATCGAACAGGTTTTGACGTATTTAATGCAAAAGGATCAAAAGAAAGTGAGTCAGTCTAACCGTTCAAAAATTGGATTTAAAGAATAGTTCAGACAAATAGAATAATCAGGTATTTTGCTAATTAGAGGTTACAGGTGAATTTCTTTTTATTATTTTTGGGCAATTAATTCCTGATGTATTTATCAATCTACTAAATCAAAGGTGCAAATCACTATTTTGTGGAATGAAATAATTATAAGAAAAACACTAAATGAAAATCTATTTATTTCCTTTCTTGATTTATTTCGGTCTAACCAACACTTTATTTGGACAAATTTTATCTCCCATTCAATTGGATAGACCTGATCAAACAGAGTGCCCATTTATTACACCAACCAAATACATTCAAATTGAAAACGGTTTTACCGTTGAGAATTTCGAGAATAGCTATCGAATTTATAATTATCCTTCAACGCTTTGGAAATATGGGGTGAATGAGAAGTTTGAACTTAGATTAATTACAGAACTAGTGTCCTTAAAATCGTCTTTGAATTCGAATTCCGGATTATTACCGATTACAATTGGATTTAAAACATCACTTTTTGAAGAGAAAGGGTTGATACCAAAAACATCTTTTATTGGTCACATTGCCACCTCAAGAATTGGTAGTAAAGAATTTCACACAAAGTTAATAGCTCCTGCTTTTCGGTTTTTGATGCAACACACGTTGTCAAATAAAATGATGCTTGCGTATAATTTAGGTGCTGAATGGAATGGTGATAATTCACAGTATAATTACATCTATACGTTAACAACAGGTTACGCCTTGACTAATAAATTGGGGTGTTACGCAGAATTATATGGATTTATCTCAACCCAGAATGAAGCTGACCACAGATTTGATGGTGGTTTCACTTATTTAATCAAAAACGATATGATGGTCGATGTCTCAGGGGGATTTGGATTGACCGACAATACGCACAAAAATTACATTTCCTTAGGATTTTCTTATCGGTTTAAAGCTAAAAGATAATAACCTACACAAATAACTTTGTAGAATCAAAAAACATTTCATTGAGATTAAAAAAAGAATTCTGATAAATGTTGATACTATTGTTAATGTAACTCCCATTCCAGCTCAAATTGCGCTAAGAATTGCAGCATGAATGCATGTCGTTCTTCAGCAAGTCGACGAGCAGTGGATGTTTCCATCCGGTCTTTGAGTAACAAGAGTTTTTCGTGGAAATGATTGATGGTGTGGCTTTTCGCCGCAGCGTATTCCTCTTTGGTGGCATGAAGTAGGGGAGAAAGGCTCGGATCGTACAGTGGACGTGCTTTGCTGCCTCCATAAGAAAATGCACGTGCAATGCCAATTGCTCCGATAGCATCTAAACGATCTGCATCTCGGACAATCTTTCCTTCGATGGAAGTTGCTTCGTCGGAAACGAGCGCGCCTTTGTAGGAAACCACTTGAACGATTTTTGCGACACGGTCGGCCAATTCGAAAGGACAATTTAATTTATTGAGTAAATTTAGGACTTCTCGCGAGCCTGCGTCAAAATCTCCACCATTGTATTTGTGGTCCGAATAGTCGTGTAGCAACGCAGCAAGAGAAATTTCATCCGCATTTCCTCCTTCTATCGTTTGCAAGTAAAGTGCTGTTCGCCAAACACGCTTGATGTGAAACCAATCGTGACTACCTTCCTGATCCTTGAATTTTGCTTCAACGAGCAGTGCAATTTGTTCAATTAAATGGGTCATTAGATTTTTGTGAAGCGTTTCGTAGATGAAATTCCATCTATCGTGCAACGAATCAAGAATATGCCTGTTGGAAGAGTCTGAACATTCATGTAGCTTGTTGCTGTTGTTCCGAGTAACGTTCCATTCAAATCCAATAGTTCCATTTTCTCTAAGTTTTGTGATCCAGAAACAAAAATCATGTCTGAA
>CAMAPI010000112.1 GCA_945860065.1 Chryseobacterium gleum
TGCTAGTGGCACTCTATACTATATTTTGGTAGAATTAGATAATCTCTACCAGTAATCTACGTTGCAAACCAATTTCTACTAGTTTGAAAAAAGTTGAAAATTGAATATCGCTCATCCCGCGCTCAATACGCGAGATGTAGCTTTTCTTAGTACCGGTTCTTTCGGCAAGTTGTTCTTGTGAAAGCTTTGCTTCTTTTCGCGCAGCTTTGAGTTGTTCGCCTAAGCGAAATGCAATGGACTCACGATCGAATTGATCGCGTTTTTCACTGCCTCTTGAGCCATATTTGGCCTGCAATAATTCTTCAAATGTGCTAATCTTTTCCATGGCTGTATTCTTTTTTAAGTTTTTCTGCTAACGAATTTCTTTTAATGGCGTTTTTTGGGATTTCTTTACAAAACAGTTTGTGAGAATAATCAATTCTTCTTTTTCTTTGAAACATAGTATGCGAATACTCTTTTCACTGGTTAATACACGCACTTCATAGATTCCATTAGTTGATACAAGTTTCTTAAAGAATTTCACGGGTACTTCTCTTTCGAAACGGATGTAATCTAAGATGTAATCGATTTTTGTTTGAACCTTCGGTGATTGATCAAAGTAAAAGCTTAAAAAACGCTCTTTATAAAATCTAAATTCTCTTATTTTTTCCAAAGTTAACTATTTAGTTTACATTTTCAAATATTTCCCTTCATTTTTTTTTAAAATCCTCGGAAATGTTTAACGTGATATTCTTGAACTTATTTTATTTGTCCTTTTTCTCCGAAGAAACTTGGTCGACATATTGTGAGTATATTTGACACTTAGTAATACTTATGAGATACTTTCTGAATGTTTGTTTGATGCTAGTAGTTTTGACTTCTTGTAAGAAGGAGAAAGTTCCCACACCTACTCCACCAATTCCTACTGATCCATCCGGTTACCAACAATATGGAACACCTTTTGCTTCCATGCCAGCAACAGAAGATGCGGTGATATACGAGGTGAATTTGCGCGCTTTCAGTTCTACAGGAGATTTACAGGGGGTCATCAATCGTCTGACTGAGATCAAAGCATTGGGAATCAATACGATTTGGTTGATGCCGATTTACGAAGAAGGGATTGTAAATACTGTTCATTCTCCATATTCTGTGAAAGATTACAAAAAAGTAAGTGCCGAATATGGTTCCTTGGCGGACTTGAGAACCTTAACAACGCAAGCGCATCAGTTGGGAATGTCAGTCATTTTAGATTGGGTGGCAAACCATACTTCTTGGGATAATGCTTGGATTACTGATCATCCGAACTGGTATTCGCAAAATACAGCAGGAAATATCATTATTCCTCCAGGAACGAATTGGAACGATGTAGCAGACTTGAATTTCAATAATTCAGACATGAAATTAGCGATGATTGACGCCATGAAATACTGGGTGCTCGAAGCAAATGTCGATGGATTCCGTTGTGATTATGCGGATGGTGTGCCATTCGAGTTTTGGCAAGATGCCATTATTTCATTGAATTCCATTTCAAACCGTAATTTGCTGTTTTTAGCGGAAGGAACAAGAGCTGATCACTATACCGCAGGATTCCATTTAACCTACGGTTGGAATTTTTATACAGCTTGTAAAAATGTATGGAGCGGATCAACATCTGCTTCTTTGTACAATACACATTTGTCCGAATACACGAACACGCCTGCGGATAAACACAAAATACGTTTTACCACCAATCACGATGAGTCCGCGTGGGATGCTTCGCCTTGGAGCTTGTTCAATGGAAAAGCAGGTGCTTTGGCTGCTTCGGTTTCCACAATATTTATGGGAGGTGTTCCATTAATCTACACGGGACAAGAAGTTGGACGCAGCACCACTACCCCATTCTTCACCAATTCACCGATTAATTGGACCATCAATCAGGATATGTTGCAAGCATACAAAGATATGTTGACTTTCCATAATCAATCAGCTGTAGCGCGAAAGGGAACAATTTCGAATTTTGTGAATTCTGCAAATGTCATTTGCATAAAGAAAGTATTGGGTACGGAAAGTGTTGTCATTATCGTCAATGTGCGCAATTCAACACAATCGTATGCTGTTCCTAGTCCGCTGACTGGTACTTGGACCAACGCCCTCACAAACACGAGTTATACTTTGAATAGCACGATTAGTTTAACACCCTATCAGTACATCATTCTGAAGAACTAAAAAGCTCCAGATTTGATTTCATCAACAATAGATGGATCCAACAAGGTACTCGTGTCTCCTAAATTTGACGTGTCTCCCTCCGCGATTTTACGTAGAATGCGTCGCATGATTTTTCCACTTCGTGTTTTTGGAAGTCCAGAAACAAATTGAATTTTATCCTGTTTGGCAATCGCGCCAATAACTCTGGTAACTGTTTGTAGAATGTCCTGTTTCGTTAAAGCTGTATCAGATTGATGTTGATCCATAATGACATACGCATAAATCCCTTGTCCTTTGATGTCGTGCGGATAACCAACAACTGCACTTTCAATGACTCCAGTGTGCATGTTAATTGCATTTTCCACTTCTGCTGTACCAATTCGGTGTCCACTTACGTTCAATACATCATCTACGCGACCGGTAATGCGGTACATGCCATCTTCGTCGCGTAAACATCCATCCCCGGTGAAATAGTAATTCTCATAAACGGAAAAATACGTTTGACGACAGCGCTGGTGATCGTTGTATGTTGTTCGGATAATTCCAGGCCATGGAAATTTGATGCACAGATTTCCATTGACACCATTTCCTTCGATTTCCTTTCCAGCATCATCCACCAAACAAGGTTGGACTCCTGGTAATGGCAAAGTTGCATAAGAAGGTTTACTTGGTGTAACTCCCGCTAAATTTGAGATGAGTACTCCGGCTGTTTCTGTTTGCCACCACGTATCGACAATCGGACAATTATTCTTACCAATGTGATTATTGTACCAGTGCCAAGCTTCTTCATTGATCGGTTCACCAACGGATCCAAGTACTTTCAAGGAACTTAAGTCTTTGTCCACCACATGTTCCAATCCGAATCCCATTAAGCTGCGAATCGCGGTTGGCGCTGTGTACAGAATATCGACTTTGAATTTATCGACGATATCCCAGAATCTTCCAGCATCGGGATACGTTGGAATTCCTTCGAACATTAAAGATGTTGCTCCGGCACTCAAGGGACCATAAATAATATAGCTGTGTCCAGTGATCCAGCCGATGTCTGCGGTGCAGAAATGAATTTGTCCGGGTTTGTATTGAAATACGTTGACAAATGTGTAATTCGTCCAAATCATATATCCCGCCGTCGTATGAACCACGCCTTTCGGTTTTCCAGTGGATCCGGACGTATAAAGGATAAATAGCATATCCTCCGCATCCATTTCAGCAGCAGGAAAAAATGGATTTCCAGCCTCCTCCACTTTTTGAATTTCATCTTCCCACCATACATCTCGTCCTTTCAGCATGGAAACTGGAACGCGTGTTCGCTCAAATACAATGACGCGTTCAATGGTTTTATTTCCAACTAATGCGTCGTCAATCACCGATTTCAAGGGAATATCTTTCGCTCCACGAAAAGCACCGTCGCAGGTAACGATAAAACGTGCTTGCGCATCATCTAGTCGATCTGCAATTGCTTGAGCAGAGAATCCACCAAAAATAATGGAATGTATCGCACCGATGCGCGCGCAAGCAAGTGTGGCGATTGTTAACTCGGGAATCATTCCCATGTAAATACACACACGATCACCTTTTTGAACGCCGTTGTTTTGAAGGACATGAGCAAACTGCATGACTTTTGCATGCAATTCTGTGTAGGTGTAAGTGATAGAAGATTCGTTTGGATCATTGGCTTC
>CAMAPI010000113.1 GCA_945860065.1 Chryseobacterium gleum
AGACAATTAGCTGAGTCCTGTCGTTATTTCTTTTCGGATGGACAACAAGTAGTCGTTCCTGTAGGGGTGAAACAAACTGCACAAATCTTTGAATCATCTTTTGGAGAAAACCGTCAACGCACAGAGCGCTTTTTAAAACGCTTATCGAAGAATTACCAAGCATTGTCACCTGTTTTTATACAGGCTTCATTACATCGACTTAATCAGTGGTGCAATAAAGGTGTTTTCCGCGCCATTATGCGTATTCCTTATTATGGAATGATTCGAAGCATGAATGCCGTGAATCAAGCTCAGTTTAAAAATCCGAAGTCAGCTCAATTGTTGAATCGCATGGCAACGTATAATGGAAGTAGTCCGTATCGTACTCCCGGACTTTTAAACATTATTAGTCATTTGGAATTCAATGAAGGACCAGCCATGCCAATTGGTGGTATGGTTCAAATATCTAAAACACTGCATCAACTTTGCCTCGAACTTGGTGTGAAGTTTTATGTATCCGAACGGGTGGAGGAAATTCTTCACAGCAAAAATAAGGTCAAGGGAATCCGTACCATCCATCAGGAGGTGGACTGTGACATAGTCGTTTCAAACATGGATGTTCATTTTACCTACGAGCGATTGCTGAACGGATTACATGAACCGAAAAAGATTTTACGTCAAGAGAAGTCGAGCAGTGCCATTGTCTTTTATTGGGGAATGAAATCCAGTTTCGATGAATTAGGTATCCACAATATATTCTTTGCAGGGGATTATCAAGCAGAATTTGATGCGATTTTTGAAACGAAAACGCGTTATGTCGATCCAACCATATACGTGCACATCACCTCAAAAGCAGAAAAAGGCGATGCACCAGAGGGATCAGAAAATTGGTTTGTGATGGTCAATGCACCAATAAATGTCGGACAAGATTGGGATGCATTTGTTTTGGAGACGAGAAAAGCGTGTGTTGCGAAATTATCCAAAGCCTTAGGTCAGGACATAGAAACCTTCATTGAAGTGGAGTCTCACAACGAGCCGAGAAAAATAGAGTCCGTCTATTTTGGTAAACAAGGATCTAATTATGGAAATTCATCTAACAGTGCGTTCTCTGCTTTTTACCGCCATCCCAATTTTTCAAAAACATTGAAGGGATTATACTTCGCCGGAGTGACCGTTCATCCAGGCGGAGGAATTCCGTTGGCATTGAATAGCGCGAAGATTGTTGAGCGTTGTGTGAGGGAGGATTACGCCTTACATTCTTGAAAGGCGCTCCTCAATCTCGTTTCATGAATAATTAATCCAAATCGTTGTACTGATTTGGGTAAAAAACCACTTCGCCCGTTGTAATGTCATGCATTCCACCCACAATTCCGATTTGACCATTTTCTACTAACTCTTTGATGATAGGACTGCGTTCCATGATGGATTGAACCGAGTGATTCACATTAAGCGCTGCGACATTTTCAACAAAATCCGCGTTGCTTGAATTTCGATTTTCTTTGGTGTCTACTTCTTCATCTACTGCAGGAGTTATTTTGGACAGTAAACCCGTCAAGTGTCCTAATTCAACATGGTCACAGGCACCCTTTACAGCGCCACATTTTGAATGACCAAGTACCACAATGATTTTCGAACCAGCGACCTTGCATCCAAACTCCATGCTGCCTAAAATATCTTCGTTGACGATATTTCCGGCTATTCGAACACTAAAAATGTCACCTAGGCCTTGATCAAAAATCAATTCTGCGGAAGTTCTACTATCAATACAACTGAGAATAACAGCGAAAGGGTGTTGTCCATCGGATGTTTCACTCGCTTGTTGTAGAAGGTTTCTGTTGATTTTCAGATTTTTAACAAAGCGATCATTTCCTTTTTTTAAAAGTTCCAAAGCTAATGTTGGAGTAATTGCCTCCTGTGTTTCTTTTGTCAATGTTTTCATAGTGGATATAGTTAGATTATGTAAAATCCATCTGCTTGATGAGCATTTGGAATATCTTTATCTTTTAAAAGTTGTTTAATATTTATTTCTATTGTTCTAGCTATCGCAGTTACAGGCGTATCCGTCGGCCTATTTTCGAATGGATCCTGCATATGTGTTGCCGATTTTTCCAATAAAAAGAACGCCGATGAAATCGCAACTAGTAGAGGGGTTTCAAAAAGGCCATCAACGCGAAGTGAGATGGCTAGTGTGATGACGAAAAGATAAATAGTTCCATGTAGGAACATCCGATACGTCACTGGGAAAACGGTAGATTTTATTCGTTCTGCTTTTCCTTGAGCATCACACAACCTAATAAGTGTCTGATCAAGTTGGATCTGGGAAAAGGCATCTAATTGTTGAAGATCTCTCAATTCTTTGATATTCTTTCCATGTAATTGAAGTAAAGCAAGTGGTTTATTTTGATGTTGTTCTATTTCATTCAGTTCTTCTTTCGAGATGAATTTCTCTAAATTCTCAGTTGGACTTAATCCTCGGAGTGTTTGTCCAAGTGAATAACACCATCCGATTTGCCTTAAAGCGATCATTCTTATTTTCTCTTGATCACCATCTTTTGTTAATGTTTGTAATTGAAGGACAAAACTTCGAGAATCATTTACGATTGCTCCCCATATTTTTCGTGCTTCCCACCATCGATCGTAAGATTGACTAATACTAAAGGAGAGCAGTATGGAAATGGCGGTACCAATAAATGCCGGGATAGTTAAAGGCATTTCAGGCATAAAGATGACATATTTATCCGTAAGAAAAAGAACCGATAATGATACAATTAGCACATATAATAAATCCAATTTAATTTTATTCAGAATATAATATAGAGGTATTTTGGGTCTTTTAAGTAACATTTGCTGATATTGAATTTCGAGACAAAAATAGTAATAATATTTAAAAAGATAGTAATACTATTAATATAAATAGTAAAAATATTTATTGTATTTTTGGATATCCGTTTATTTACTATTAATTCACTACGATTGAAATTAGCCTTAAAAATAACCATGAACGAAGCCTTGTTTCTTCGCAATCCGGAAAGTTCAGAACTTGGAAAAAAAATCATTAAGCACAGTATTGAATTGATTGATAAGTCAGGTTTCGAGTCATTTACTTTTAAGAAATTGGCAGATGAAATTCACTCAACAGAGGCTGGGATTTATCGATACTTTGAAAACAAACATAAAATCCTTCTGTATCTGACTGCTTGGTATTGGTCCTGGTTAGAATTTCAGATAAGTTACCAAACGAATAATATGATTGACCCATACATGCAATTAGAAAAGGTCATTGAGCTATTAACCTCGCCAATCGAAGATGACGAAACAACGGAATATGTAAATGAGCGGTTGTTGCATCAAATAATAATATCTGAAGGATCAAAGTCTTATCTTACAAAGCATGTTGGTTTGGATAATCAACAACAATTTTTTAAATCTTACAAGGACTTATGTGCTGCTATTGGTCAAATAATATCTGCTTGTCATCCAGTTTACAAATACCCAAAATCATTGGCTTCTACCTTAATAGAAATGGCTCATTTTCAGAGTTTCTTCATGAATAATTTACCTTCATTGACTGATTTCAGTTCCACGAAAAAAAATAGTGACATTTCTTCCTTTTTGAAGGATTTAGTTCATCGATGTTTAAAGTGAATGGTTGATTTTAAATTACCTTATTCTTCATACAGCTAACGTAATTCACTCCCAATCCACTTGGATACGTTCTCGCTGATAGTCCTTGGTGCTTTTTTCATCCATCATGAAGAAAAGAAGGTGCAAGGGTTGCTTCACTTGCGAGAGGACAAGCGTTTGTGTGTCACTGTTGTCATTTTCAGAAATAAATAG
>CAMAPI010000114.1 GCA_945860065.1 Chryseobacterium gleum
CACGACTCCACGATTGTCGTTTCCATTCCGGGTTGGTATTTTGTGCAAGTAGCTAATGCCTATTGCTCCAAATTGGATAGTGTTTATCTGGAGTTCGATGTCCCACTGCAAGCATTTTTTAGCATCAGTGATTCCCTTGGATGTGCGCCATTTGTCCTCACCTTGAACAATAGTTCCACGTTCACTACCGATTTCCTTTGGGACTTTGGAAATGGAGTGATTGATTCAACGAATTATTCACCAACGGTGACTTACACCATACCAGGTACGTATCAAATTCAATTGACCATTTCGGATAGTATCTGTTTGGGACAGGATAATTATTCGCTGACGGTTCAAGTTTCTGCACCATTAACTGTTAGCCTGCCGGATACCCTTTTCTTGTGTCAATCTATCGATACGACTTTGATCCCGATCATGTCTGGAACAGCAAATAATTTCTTGTGGTCCAATTTTGCGAATTTCATTGATACGATTAACACAAACTTCCAAAATCCAAATCTGTATATCGTTGACCCGCAAAATCAAACGTATTATTTTCAAGCGGATAACGGCTATTGTAGTGTGATCGATAGCGTTCACATTTCTGTTTTTGGGGAATCCATTTCCATCCAATGTTTGGATTCCATTTGCATCACGAATGTGTTACAGTTACAAGCGCTGAATAATGGATCAGGTTCATTTACCTATCTGTGGTCTAGTCCAAATGTGCTGATAAACCCCAATAATCAAGCGACAGCGCAATGTACTTTACCGGGATCGCAATACGTGTATTTGCAGGCGACTTCACCTCAAGGATGTATCGTTTTGGATTCCCAATTTGTGTATGTTTCGACCTTTAATCAATTATTTGTTCTGGCAACAGCAAATCCAAATCTGATCATTCCAGGAGGAATTGCGCAGTTAACCGGAATAGTTCCGACTAACGCCGCTTTCACTTGGAGTCCAACAGCAACGATGGTGAGTCCAACTTCCCTAACAACGAATGTTTCTCCAGGGGAAACAACTACCTACACCTTGACAGCAACGGACGGACTCTGTACAAAATCGGACACCGCCTTAGTTCGGGTTTATGAAATTGTATGCGACGAGCCATATGTCTTTGTACCAAATGCATTCACGCCAAATGGCGACCAAGAGAATGATGTTTTATACGTTCGTGGAATATGGATCGAAAAATGTGTTTTCCGTATTTTTGACCGTTGGGGTGAGCTGGTTTTTGAAACTACGGACCAAAACAATGGTTGGGATGGAACATTCAAAGGAAAAAAACTCGATCCAGACGTTTTTGATTATTATTTAGAAGTGGATTGCATCGGTGGTTCACGAAACATTGTCAAAGGAAACATAACATTAATGAAATAAGATGGGAAAAATCATTCAAGCGAAATCAGAGAAGTTTTTAGAAAGTTATTTAAATAATGCGAGTCCAACGGGATTCGAATCCGCCGGACAAAAAATGTGGTTAGACTACATCAAGCCCTATGTGGATGAATACATTACGGATAATTATGGTTCAGTTGCTGGAATCATCAATCCAGGTCAAACGTATAAAGTTGTAATTGAAGCGCATGCGGATGAAATCTCATGGTTTGTCCACTATATTACCAAAGATGGCTTTATCTATTTGAAACGAAATGGTGGTTCAGATCACATGATTGCACCATCTAAACGCGTGAACATTCACACCGATAACGGAACCGTAAAAGCCGTATTCGGATGGCCTGCAATTCACATGCGTCAGCTAAAAGAGGAAACGCCAAGCATGAAAAATATTTTCTTAGACTGTGGGTGTAGTACCAAAGAAGAAGTTGTAGCACTTGGAGTTCATGTGGGTTGCGTGGCAACGTTTGAGGATGAATTCATGATCTTGAACAATAACAAATATGTTGGACGCGCACTAGATAACCGCATGGGTGGATTTATGATTGCGGAGGTTGCTCGTATGTTGAAAGACGCAAAAAAGAAATTGCCGTTTACCTTGTATGTGGTTAACTCTGTTCAAGAAGAAATCGGATTACGTGGCGCAGAAATGATGGCGCATCGCATTAAACCAGATTTGGCCTTGATTACCGATGTTTGTCACGACACAGGAACTCCCATGGTGGATAAAATCGAAAATGGCGATCAGAAATCAGGGGATGGCCCAGTTTTAACCTATGGTCCAGCGGTTCAAAATAATTTCTTGAAGCAAATTATATCGGCTGCGCAAAAAAACAAAATTCCATTTCAGCGTGCAGCAGTTTCTCGCTCAACAGGAACAGATACAGATGCGTTTGCGTATTCCAATGAAGGAGTAACGAGTGCCTTGATTTCTTTGCCATTGCGTTACATGCATACAACAGTGGAGATGGTTCAAAAAGAAGACGTAGAAAACTGCATTCGCTTGATATACGAAACGCTTCTAACCGTGAAAGCTGGACAAGATTTTAGGTATTTGAAATAAGAAAAATGGATCGGAGGGGTGAAACTAGGTTTTACCTCTCTAAATCAATTCAACTTTCAAATCTTCGATAAGGAGAATATCCCCTTTGATGAGTTTGGCTCTTCTTCTGGTTTCTATTTGTCCGTTGCGGTAAACGATTCCAGAATCCACGATGTGTTTGGCATGTCCACCTGTTTCTGCGATTCCCAAGGCTTTCAATAAACCCATTAATTCAATATATTCTCCAGTCACGGCAAATTGTTCCATTATTTTCCTTTTAATTCCATTGCTTTTAGGGTGTTCATCATCAAGGATGCAATCGTCATTGGACCCACGCCACCTGGCACGGGACTAATGAAACTACATTTTGGTGCAACTTCATCAAACTTGACATCTCCGACTAATCTCCATCCGCGCTCACGAGAAGCGTCCTCAACGCGTGTAGTACCAACGTCAATAATTACCGCTCCTTGTTTGACCATATCTGCCGTAACGAAAT
This sequence comes from Chryseobacterium gleum, assembly GCA_945860065.1. GTDB lineage: Bacteria > Bacteroidota > Bacteroidia > Flavobacteriales_D > Crocinitomicaceae > UBA952. The sequence goes on from CAMAPI010000114.1 coordinate 2,925, forward strand.
TCGGTTGTCCTATTGCTGCGATGAGAATGTCTGCTTGCAAACAGATTTCCTTCAAGTTCTCCGTTCGTGAATGCGCGAGTGTTACGGTGCAGTTTCCAGGGTTCGCATTTCTTCCCAACATAATGGAAAGCGGCGTTCCGACAATGTTACTGCGTCCGATAATGACACAATTTTTACCTTCCGTTTGAATGTTATTTCGTTCGATTAAGGCCATGATACCAGCTGGCGTTGCAGGCAAGAATCCCGGAAGATTTAATATCATGTTCCCCAGATTCCGTGGATGGAATCCATCTACATCTTTCCTTGGATCAATTGCTTGGGTTACTTTTAATTCGTCAATGTGCGCAGGTAATGGCAATTGAACAATAAATCCATCGATGCTTTTATCTTCGTTTAGTTGTCGAACTTTATCCAATAATATTTCCTCAGAAACGGATTCGTCGTAACGAATCAAGGTACTTTCAAATCCAATTTGGTCGCAGGCATTGACTTTCGAAGTGACATATGAAACGGATCCACCATCATTTCCGACCAATACCGCAGCAAGGTGAGGAATTTTTTTTCCATCCAATTTTCGTTGTTGAACCGCCTGAGCTAATTCGACACGAATTTGAGCTGCTGTTACTTTACCATCTAGGATTGTCATAAGAAAGTTTTGTCAAAGATAAGAAGAACATACATCCTGACCTAAATCAAGTTATCTTTGTGGAAAAGAAAATCATGAAGCATTTTTTAATTGGTTTATTTTTGTGTTCATCGCAGTTTACTTCATATGCACAAATACAAAGTTCTGAGCTCGGAATCGAGGCATTTGGTGGCGGATCTCAGCTTGGAGGAACCTTCGGAGGGGAGCTAAAATA
>CAMAPI010000115.1 GCA_945860065.1 Chryseobacterium gleum
ATTCCAGCTAATTTCACTTGCCACGCATATGAATCTCCACTTTGGCTTGGATCGCTCAGTTTCACCCATGAGAATCCACGGTCTGTGAATGAGCCTTCCGGCTTCCAATAAAGTGAATCAAGCGGAGTTGGATTGTAAATATTTGTTGCAGCCGTATATTCAGAACCATTATTAATGACCCTCAAGGTATAGGTCTTCCCTACTTCACCAATCATTCCAAAGGAAATGTAGGCGCACAAATGTAAGTTTATAAGAACATCAACTGGCAAACCGAAGAACGCAGCAGCAATTTCTTCTGTTCCTGGAGGAAGATTATCCGAACAAATTTCAGTTAAGGTATCGGTCTCCGTCCCATTCGAAATAATCACTGTCGCTCCGGACACAAATCCATCGAGATATGCTTGGAAGTTTGTGGCTGAATAGACGTTGTTTGTTTTACTCAAAAGCACAATTGCAGGTTGACCCGTTTCGATACTACCATCAATGACTAATTGATCTTTGTAACCAGGAATGTCAATCTGAACTTCTTTTGTACACGAAGTCACAGCCAACAAGAGTAAACTACTGATGATTAGTTTCGTTAAAATTCGAAATTCCATGTTGCGCTGGGTATGATTGGAAATAAGGACACTTGTTTTACGGTTAGTTTAAAATTTCCTTGCAGGAAATCACCATCGTTATCTACATACAAAAAGAATGGATTCATGCGGTTGTAGACATTGTAAATCGAAAAAGACCAGTTGCTTCGATACCTTTTCTTCACTTCTATTTCTTTCCCAGTTGTTGGATCTGTTTTCGTTTTGTATGCTTTGCTGTAAAGTGTTGCCGATAAGTCTAAACGGTGATAAGGCGCCATTCTTGTTGAATTTCGCGCGCCATAGTTGAATAATAGGTTTTGTTCCTGAACATACCATGAACTAGGTAATGTCAAGGTATTTCCCGTTGCATAAATAAAACTAGCAGAGAAAGTCCAACGGTCATTTAATTTATATGTTCCAACAAGACTTAAATCATGTCGACGGTCATACTTAGCTGGATAGATATTTCCTTCATTGATGTCTGGAAATCTTCTTTCGGTTTTCGCCCATGTATATCCTACCCAACCTGTAAATCGTCCTACTGATTTCTTAAAAAAGAACTCAATTCCATACGCTCTACCTTCACCAAAGACCAATATATTATCGGTATTATCGTTCACATTATCACCAGGCAATGCACCCTCTTTGAATTCGATGAGGTTATCCATTTCTTTGTAATACACTTCAACAGAGCTTTCGAATTTGTCGTTAAAAAAGTTTCGGAAGTAACCGACAGAACCTTGCCATCCCTTTTCAGGCTTTGCGATATCCGTTGTTGGAAACCAAATGTCAGTAGGAAGAGAAACGGCGCTTAATGAAGTCAAATGAACATATTGGTAATTGTATGCATATCCCGCTTTGATCGAACTATTGTCAGGCAACAACCAACGCATGGAAACGCGTGGTTCGAGTCCGTGGTAAAACTTAATTAAATCGCCTTTCTGGTACTGAATCGTTGTGTCTTGGGTACTGATCCCATCTCCTTTGATGTAGCGTGTAAAAGGACCAACGTGTGCAAAAGCACTGTAGCGAAGTCCAACATTTAAGCGCAGTTGATCATTCAAATCAAATTCATCTAGGATGTAAGCAGCAGCCTCATGGGAATACAATTTTTGTGCAGCACCCGTATCGAAAACGGTGGTATCATTCTGAGCGGTCACACTGGTTGGTGTAAACGTATGGTATTTGTAATCTGCTCCCCATTTAATTCGATGTATTGGATTCGGGAAATACGAAAAATCTACTTTTGCACCGATATCGCGGATTCCAGAAGCGAGTTCAAAACGGAATTCATCTTGTTGAGAACCAAATTTAAACATGTAATCAGAGAAGGTTGTGGTCATATTCATGAACAATTTATCTGAAAACAAGTGATTCCATCTCAAGGCTGCGATTCCATTTCCCCATGGCATGTTTGCACCAAATCCACCTTTGGTATCTGAGAAGTTGAACACATCTTTACCATAGTATCCACTCAAGTAAATACGATCTTTAGCGGACAACTTGTAATTTAACTTCGCGTTGAAATCATAGAAGAAATAGGAAGAACCAGCGAATGGAGAAGTATCTGAAATAGCTGCTTTCAAAAGGATGTCAATATAGGTTCGACGTGCAGAAACGATAAACGAGCCTTTGTCCTTTTTAATGGGACCTTCTAAGGTTAAACGTGAAGAAATCGCACCGATTCCACCGGTCACTTTTAAGCGTTTCATGTTTCCTTCATTCATGTTTACTTCGAGAACGGAGGACATTCTGCCTCCAAAATTGGCAGGCATTCCACCTTTGATCAAGTTCACTGACTTCACGGCATCCGCATTGAACACTGAGAAGAATCCAAATAAGTGAGCAGCGTTGTAAACGACTCCTTCGTCCAACAAGACTAAATTCTGATCTGGACCACCACCTCGGACGTAAAATCCTTGTCCACCCTCTGAAACCGAAGATACACCCGGCAATAATTGAATGGCTTTAATGACATCCACCTCTCCCATGAACGCTGGAAGTGTTTTTATTTGGTCCATTTGCAATTCAATTTGACCCATTTTCGTGGAGGTAACATTTTCTGTTTTCTTCACGCTGACAACCACTTCATTGACGTTATTCACTTTCGATCCCAGTTCGATGGAAAAAACTTGACTTTTCGATAAATCAATTTCTTTCACTTCGGAACCATAGGCCATGGATCGAAATTCAACGCTATATTTTCCGGGAGCAACGGTAAGAGAATAAAATCCATAAGCATTGGACATTGCGCCAAGTTTCAAAGAAGAAATAAACACTTTTACATCGGTCAACGCTTCACCATCTGTGGCATCAGTAATATATCCGCTAAGTGTGACTTTTGTTTGCGCAGAAGCGAATAAGCAGGTGAATATTAAGAGTAAGGAGAGTACTATTTTCATTTTCCCAAAGGATTTTATGCTAGTTTGGACGCTTAAAAAACGAATTCGTTACTAAAGTTCCGTGCAAAAGTAACAACTTAATAACGAAAGTGTTTGAAGATTCTTGTGTTTAGATGACAATGAATCCAAATCCTTGTAATTTTGTCCTATGAAAAAATGGAAAAACATTTGTTTCTTAAATAGTAATGACGGAACAGGACTATTATCCTTTGGCATCGAAACCGAGTTCATTATGGATCGTGGGCAATCAATCGAACAATTGCAGCAGTACATTCAAGATAATCGAGGACGCTATTTATTTGGATCACTTTCATACGAGTTGAAAAACGAATTCGAACAGCTCCATTCACGACATGAAGACCATTTAAACTATCCATTAGCACATTTTTGGGTACCAAAATATGTCATCCACCTAGAAAAAGAGAAATTTCAATACCTACAGGGTGAACAAGATGAAGAATCTTTTCAATTTTTAGATTACTTCATGGAAGAGGAAATTGACCACAATTTCCACACCTTTCCTTATCGCTTCAAGGCTCGCACATCCAAAGAACATTATCTTTCCCAAATTGAGAAATTGAAGGCATACATTCAACGTGGGGATATTTACGAAATCAACTATTGCCAGGAGTTTTATGCGGAAAATGTAGAGATTGAGTTTCCGCTGGACACCTATTTCAAGTTGAATCGCATCACCAAAGCTCCATTTTCGACCTATCTTCAAACAGATCATCACGTTGTGTTTTGTGGCAGTCCAGAACGTTA
>CAMAPI010000116.1 GCA_945860065.1 Chryseobacterium gleum
AAATTAGTTTTGGCTATAAAAGTATTGCCTTTTTTTATATGCTAATTAGTTCAACTTAAAGTTAATCTGTCTTTTTTCTAATTCCAACAATAACTCGTTGGATATTTTAACTTTTAATTTTCGACTTGGCATGCTCAATTTTGTAACTACATTGATTTCTTCTACTTCGGTAGTCGTACTAATTTTTTGGGTTTCCATCAAAGGAACATCAACATCTTCAATATCTGATTCTTCTACAAATACTTCCTCTTCAGTTTCGGCAATTTCAGAAATCGTTTCGACAATTTTGGTAATTTTCTCAAGCTCCATGATTTCGAAAGTAACCGTATTGTCTCCTTTATTGTCTTGAAAAAGTTGGTTCAATTGCTGAATAAAATCCGTTTGAATATCATTGATATTCAATAACAGGACTAATTTTTTAGCAAAAGACGGCAATACGTCTTGTAAATATTGGATCAACGTAAACTGTAATCGAGGCTCGCCTTTTTTACCCGTTTCTTTATCTGCCCATCCTTCTTTTACCAAAACACGCATGTAGGTAAAGTTATTCTGAATCAAAAAGTGACGGAATTTCAAATACTCTTCTCCAAAGATTCTAAACTCGTAACTTTCATCGTATCCTTCTAGAAAAAAAGAAGCCCAACCTTTGCCATTTTTAGCCACCCGATGCTGCACATTATTTATAATTCCTCCAAAAGAAAGTGTCTTCCCTACATAGTGTTCCAAGTGTTTCAACGCCTCTAATTTGGCATTGCAAAAGTATTTCATCTCAAACTTGAAATCATCCAATGGGTGCCCAGAAATATAAATTCCAACCACTTCTTTTTCCTTGGCTAATTTTTCCATAGTGCTCCAATCTTCACAAGGTGGCACCACGGGCTCAGCAATTTGAACATCGCTACTTTCTCCAAACAAACTTACTTGCGATGAATTTTCATTTTCTTGGAACTTCGCTCCGTAACGCATCGCTTTTTCATAAAAGGTAATTCCGTCGCCATCATCATGAAAATATTGAGCTCGGGTTGTCCCTTCAAACGAATCGAATCCTCCGGCTAAATCCAAATTCTCTAAAGCTTTTTTAGTGGCGGCTCGCAAATCAATGCGTTTGGTCAAATCAAAAATCGATTTGTATTTCCCGTCTTTTCGATTCTCTACAATAGTAGCAACAGCTCCTGAACCTACTCCTTTAATCGCTCCCATTCCGAAACGAACCGCATAATCATCATTAACCGTAAATTTATAAAATGACTCGTTCACGTCTGGTCCTAAAACCTGCAATCCCATTCGTTTACATTCTTCCATAAAGAACGAAACTTGTTTGATATCGCTCATATTATTCGAAAGCACCGCCGCCATATATTCGGCTGGATAATTGGCTTTCAAATAGGCGGTTTGATAGGCAATCCAAGCATAACAAGTAGAATGCGATTTGTTAAACGCATATTCCGCAAAGGCTTTCCAGTCGTTCCAAATTTTTTCTAATTTGTCTTTGGCATGACCGTTGGCCATCGCTTGCTCGATGAATTTTGGTTCCATTTTCGCCAAGACATCGATCATCTTTTTTCCCATTGCTTTACGCAATACATCGGCATCCCCCTTAGAAAAGTCAGCTAATTTTTGGGACAAAAGCATTACCTGCTCTTGGTAAACTGTAATTCCGTAGGTGTCTTTTAATAATTCTTCACAATCGTCCAAATCATAAACAATTGGTTCTTCGCCATTCTTACGCTTAATAAAACTTGGAATGTAGGCAATCGGACCTGGGCGATATAGCGCATTCATAGCGATCAAATCAGGAAAAACCGTAGGCTTTAATTCCTTCATGTATTTCTGCATTCCGGGACTTTCGTATTGGAAAATCCCTACGGTTTCGCCACGTTGAAATAGTTCATAGGTTTTTTGGTCGTCAATAGGAAACTCATCAGGATTCAAGTCAATTCCAGATCGGTATTTCACCAATTTAACCGTGTCTTTGATCAGGGTTAGGGTTTTCAATCCCAAAAAGTCCATTTTTAACAAGCCGGCACTTTCTACCACGGAGTTGTCAAATTGGGTCACGTACAAATCAGAATCTTTAGCTGTAGCTACTGGTACAAAATTGGTAATATCATCGGGCGTAATGATCACACCACAAGCGTGAATTCCTGTATTTCTTAGGTTTCCCTCCAACACTTTGGCTTGCTGAATGGTATCGCCTCCTAAATCATTCCCGCCAGCCAAGGCTATTAATTCTTTAATTTTATCGTATTCTTCTGGACGAACCGTTTTCTTAATTAATGCATCGTCTTCGTTTAGAAAACGAGCCAAATTCCATTTTGACGGCATCATACCCGGAATTAACTTCGCGATTTTATCGGCCTCAAATAAAGGCAAATCCAATACACGCGCCGTATCACGAATAGCCGATTTGGTAGCCATTTTACCATAGGTGATAATTTGAGCTACTTGTTTGGATCCGTATTTTCGGATCACATAATCCATAACACTGCTTCGCCCTTCATCATCAAAATCAATATCAATATCGGGTAATGACACACGATCTGGATTCAAGAAACGCTCAAAAAGCAGGTTGTATTTCAGCGGATCTATATTGGTAATTTTCAAACAATAGGCCACCACCGAACCTGCAGCAGACCCCCTTCCTGGTCCCACAGAAACTCCCATGTTACGAGCCTCAGCGATAAAATCTTGAACAATCAAAAAGTACCCTGGATAACCTGAATTTTCAATGGTCATCAACTCAAAATCCAAGCGTTCTTGAATTTCGGGAGTAATTTCGGGATAGCGTTTTTTTGCCCCTTCAAAAGTCAGGTAACGCAAATACTTATTTTCTCCACGTTTGCCTCCATCAACCTCATCTTCGGGAACTAAAAACTCGTTTGGAATTTCAAACTTGGGCAATAGAACATCTCTAGCCAAATCGTAAATTTCAATTTTATCGACAATTTCAGTACTATTCGAAATCGCTTCCGGCAAATCGTTGAAGAGTTGTTTCATCTCATCGCCCGACTTAAAATAGTATTCTTGATTTGGCAAACCATAACGATATCCTCGACCTCGACCTATTGGTGTAGTTTGCTTTTCGCCATCGCGCACGCACAATAAAATATCGTGAGCATTGGCATTTTCTTTATCAATATAAAAAGTGTTATTAGTCGCAATTAGCTTTACATCATGTTTTCTAGCCAAACTTACTAAAGCCGAATTAACACGATTTTCATCTTCCTGATTGTGGCGCATGACCTCAATATAAAAATCGTCTTTGAATTCGTTTTTCCACCAAAGCAAGGCTTCTTCGGCTTGGTTTTCGCCCAAATTCAAAACTTTATTTGGAATTTCTCCATAGAGATTTCCAGACAAAACGATAATATCTTCTTTGTATTCTTGGATAACTTTTTTGTCAATTCTAGGTACATAATAAAACCCTTCGGTGTAGGCAATCGAAGACATTTTAGCCAAATTATGATAACCTTTTTTGGTCTTCGCCAATAATACAATTTGGTATCCATTGTCTTTTCGGGACTTATCTTTATGATTGTCACATACAAAAAACTCACAACCTACAATTGGTTTCATAGGAACTTCAGTAGGCTCTTCTCCGTTTTCGACAGCCGTCTTATTCTTGGCAGCAACTGATTTATTATGGGCTAAAATATCCCTAACAAAATGAAAGGCGCCCATTAAATTAGCATGATCTGTCATTGCCAC
>CAMAPI010000117.1 GCA_945860065.1 Chryseobacterium gleum
GTTACAACAAGACATTTAGATTAACTTTGATCCATGCTAACAACAGATGCACAGACATTAAACGATTTAGAATTCGAAATCATCCGAGAATGGTTAGAATCTTTCTGTGTGGGTCCAAGTGCAAAAGCTACAGCACAAAAATTAACACCTGGAAATCGCTTCAATCAAATTCGTTTGGAATTGAATCGTCTCAACGAATTCAAATCCGTACGCATGCATGGAGAGAAATTTCCAGCCTTGGATTTTGAAGAACTCGAAACGGAAATTCGTTTGTTAGGAATTCAACAAGCCGTTATTCCGATTGAGGGATTTAGACGTTTGTATCAAGCATCCGATTTAGTGAATCACATCATTCAATTCTTTGATAAAGCAATATTTCACTATCCCTTATTAAAGGAACTCACAAATGATGTTTACTTTACGAAAGATATCCTCACGGAGATTGATAAAGTCTTTGATCGTGCTGGGAATGTCAAGGATGATGCTTCTCCTGAACTAAAGGAAATCCGTGGACGCATTCGTACTTTACGCGTGCAAATCAACCGTAATTTTGACCGTGAAATCCGAAAATACACGAAGGATAAAGTACTTGGTGAAACACTGGAAGGATTCATAAATGATCGACGCGTATTAACCGTTCAGTCTACGTTTAAGCGAAAAGTCCCAGGGAATATTCATGGTTCCAGTAAAACGGGAAGCTTGACATTTGTCGAACCAGTGATCAATGTTCCTTTGAACAACGAACTGGAATTCCTTTTTGATGACGAACGAAAGGAAATTCACCGCATTTTACAAGTGTTAACGTCAACCATCGCGCATTTTAAACCCTTGATAGAAGCCTATCAAATATTGCTTGTTCAATTGGATTTTATTAACGCAAAATGCAAGTTAGCACTCGATTTGAACGCCAATTTACCGTCTATTGGTCAAACGGCAGGATTCCATTTAAAGGATGCCTTCCACCCTATTTTGTGGAAATCCAATCAAGCTTCTGGTAAACCAACCTTTCCTCAATCGGTTTCAATGAGTCCAAACTCTCGCCTGTTGGTGATTTCAGGTCCAAATGCTGGTGGAAAAAGCATTACCTTGAAAACAGTTGGTTTGCTTCAAATGATGTTGCAGGCTGGATTATTGGTTCCGGTGAATGAAAATAGTACCATGTGCTTTTTTAGCACCATTTTATCAGATATTGGAGATAATCAATCCATTGAAAATGAATTAAGTACATACTCTTACCGTTTGCAAAGAATGAAGTACTTTTTAGAGGTCGCCAATCATCAATCTTTGTTGCTTTTGGATGAATTCGGAACAGGTTCCGATCCGGAATTAGGTGGTGCTTTAGGTGAAGTGTTCTTCGAACAAATTTACCGTTTGAAGTCCTTCGGAGTAATTACCACACATTACGGAAACATCAAGTTGAAAGCGAGTGAGTTGCCACATGCGCAAAATGGATGTATGTTGTTCAATGAAAAGAATTTACAGCCTTTATATCAGTTTTCGATTGGACAACCAGGAAGCTCCTTTACCTTTGAAGTCGCCCAAATGAATGGTATTTCCAAGGAGTTGATCGAAGATGCCAAAAGCCGACTGGATCAAAATAAAGTTAAATTGGATACATTGTTGAATTCGTTACAAAAAGAACGCAATCAGCTGCTTGAAAAATCCAATAAATTCGATCGTGTTTCCACAGAAGCTATTCGTGCTAAATCAGAATATGAATCCAAAGAATCTAAGTTGGATATACGTTTAACGCAGGTAAATCAACTAACGGAAGTAAACAGCAAGCAATTGCAAGCAGGAAAGAAAATGCTGCAATTTATCGAACGTTTCAATGCGAAATCGAGAAAAAAAGAGGTGAATACCGTTCTTTTTCAAGAATTGACACAATTCCTCCGTTTGGAGAAGTCCAAAACGGAAATCAAAAAGCAAGAAACGATTGAGCCGAAAAAGCCAACAAAGAAACAGCAAGAAAAAGTAGAAACGTACCAGCAAGAGTTGATTAAAGTTGGATCCCAAGTCCAGTTGATTCAAACAAATCGCATTGGTGTCGTGGAAGAAATAAAAGGAAAACAACTTTCGGTAATATTTGGTCAGGCAAGGATTAAACTTAGTTTAGACAAGCTTCGCTTTTTAAAAAACTAACGAGACGAAGGTTAAATCTAGATTAATTTCATGGAATTCATTCAATTGTAGCAGTAATCACTAATAAATCTCTCAGATTTACGTAAATTTGCGCCACTTTTTCACTTATTAATTGACTTATAACATGAGTATAGCCTTAGGAAACCACATTTTAGTTGAATTTATGAACTGTGATCCACACGTCATGAACGACGTTGCCGCTATTGAGCGCGACATGGTTGGAGCAGCAAAAAAAGCTGGTGCAACAGTGATTAACTCTACTTTTCACCATTTTTCTCCATACGGAGTTTCTGGTGTCGTGGTGATTCAAGAAAGTCACTTGGCGATTCATACGTGGCCGGAATATGGTTACGCGGCTGTAGATTTATTTACATGTGGTGAAATGAATGCTTGGATTTCTTTCGATCACTTGAAAGAATGTTTCGGTTCGAAGTCCTACTCAGCGATTGAATTGAAAAGAGGATCTGTGAATTTATTGCAACGCAATGATTTCGATATTTCTTCTGCCCGTGAAAAAGCAGCTGAATGGAGAAATCCTGAATTCTATACACGCAATGTGTGGTTTACGGATAAAGACGAAGATCAAGCATTGTCCTTGCGTTTTACAGGTGATGTAATGGTAGATGTTCAATCACCTTTCCAACGTGTTCGTATTTTGGAATCCTTGAAGTACGGTAAAATGTTGGCATTGGACGATATGGTCATGACAACGGAGAAAGACGAATTTCATTACCATGAAATGATTTCACATCCTTCCTTATTCACTTTACGCAATGCGAAAAACGTATTGGTCATAGGTGGTGGAGATGGTGGAACCGTGAGAGAGGTACTGCGTCATTCAAACATTGAGAAAGTTACGATGGTAGAAATCGACGGTGAAGTAATCGAAGCATGTAAAGTGCATTTACCTCAAATCGCTGCATCTTTTGACGATCCACGTTTGGAATTGATTGTGGACGATGGAATTGAGTTCGTGAAAAATGCAAAACAAGGTGAATACGACATCATCAGTGTAGATGGTTCAGATCCAGTTGGTCCAGCAGAAGGATTATTCTCCGTAGAATTCTACACAAATTGCTACAATGCATTGAAAGAAGAAGGAATTCTTGTTGCACAAGGAGAATCTCCAAAATTCAATGAGAAAGCATTTGCTGATTTGAATTATACGCTTCAAGGAATTTTCGGTGAAAACAATGCGCCTGTTGGATTATTCTTTGTCCCTACCTACCCTACTGGTATGTGGAGTTTCCAGTATGGAATCAAAGGGAATTGCCATCCCAAAAAGGTTCAAAATGTAGACGAAATTCGTCAGTTTGTCGCTGATCAAGGATTGCGTTATTACAACGAGGATATTCACTTTGCCACGTTTGCCACGCCAAACTTTGTCAAAACATTATTACGTAAATAATCAGTCGGAAGCGACAACACAACTTAAATAAACAATTGAGTATGCAAATTTCAGCTAACAAGGTAGTGACGTTAAAATACACGCTATCGAATCATTCAACTGGTGAGCAGATTGAAGAAAC
>CAMAPI010000118.1 GCA_945860065.1 Chryseobacterium gleum
CGTACAGTGGACGTGCTTTGCTGCCTCCATAAGAAAATGCACGTGCAATGCCAATTGCTCCGATAGCATCTAAACGATCTGCATCTCGGACAATCTTTCCTTCGATGGAAGTTGCTTCGTCGGAAACGAGCGCGCCTTTATAGGAAACTACTTGGACAATCTTCGCAACACGGTCAGCGATTTCGAAGGGACAATTTAATTTATTGAGTAAATTCAAAACCTCACGGGAACCTGCATCAAAATCTCCACCATTGTATGTGTGGTCCGAATAGTCGTGGAGCAACGCAGCAAGAGAGATTTCATCCGCATTTCCTCCTTCTATCGTTTGCAAGTAAAGTGCTGTTTGCCAAACACGCTTGATGTGAAACCAATCATGGCTGCCTTCTAGTCCCGTGAATTTTGCTTCAACGAGCTGAGCAACTTGATCGATTAAATGTGTCATTAGATTTTTGTAAAGCGTTTCGTAGATGAAATTCCATCTATCGTGCAACGAATCAAGTACATGCCTGTTGGAAGCGACTGAACATTTATGTAGCTTGTTGCTGTTGTTTCGAGTAACATTCCATTCAAATCTAATAGTTCCATTTTTTCTAAGTTTTGTGATCCAGAAACAAAAATCATGTCTGAACTTGGATTTGGGTATACCACAAAACTGATTGGACTCGGCTCTTCCAGTCCAGTTACATCGTCCTTGCGCACTTCAATATCATCGACGTACAACTTGAATCCATCTAATGTTACATTGACAAACGCCACGTAAATCGTTTGATCAAAGTATCCTTGCGTAAACAAATTCACTTCGCGGTTCGTCCATTCAAAATTTTCTTCTACAATGTATCCAATCGTGTCCGTGAAACTAGCAAGCTGATTATCTGTGGAAGACACCAAAACCAAGTAGCTGTCAGGGAAAGACGGATCATGTGACTTCGCATTCCATTGAATGAAATTCCCAACAGTGCCAAGTGCAAGAGGAGGAGTAATCATCCAGCGACTAGCGGAATCCAACGCGGTGAAAAAAGAGGTGGAAGCAGCTACGGTATCCAAGGAGTTTTCAGGGTCAACAACGGTAATCCAAGCGCTTGTATATTCCGCTACTAATGGATCAGGGGTATTTCCGTCATTGTCAACAAGCGAGTAGTTGGCCGGAATTCCTTGTTGGAAATCTGTAGAAAGAATCACTGTTTGTGCTGAAATCCCAAAAGAAAAGGAGATGAGGATTAAAGGAAGAAGTTGTTTCATATGGTAAAGTTAACTTTTAAAGTGCCATTATACAAGAACACGAACCTCGTTTACATTTGTTACTAGTCGACCAAAGTAATGAGGATGTCATTGAATTCTTGGTAAAAGGAATCAAACTCTATTAAGTGTTTTTGAAAGAAAGCGTAAATCTTTGGCCAGTCGGCTTTCTCGTAAAAATTCACATCTGCTAGCTCCCAAGAAATTCGTCCGATGGTGAGTCCTTCTGCATTGTGAAAAGCGGGATCCCAAGAAGTTGGAATGGACATCGCGTTTTCCAAAACGACTTTCAATTCCGTTAATTGCTCCCAAACAATGGCTTGAATCCCAGTATCTTTGAATTGAAGATCAAAGCAAATTGACGTTTGATTCCCTGTACAAATCATGCGCAAATACGTATTTTTCACTTGCGTTGGATAACTTGCCCAATTCACTCTGCGACCAGTACTCGACATTTGTCCACGCATGTGATCTTTGAATCCAGACCAGAATGATTCGTTAAATGCTTTACGTTCTTCCTTTGGAAGCATGTTTACTTATTTCCTTTCGCGTAATCCGCTAAAAACTGTTGTAATCCTAAATCCGTTAATGGATGTTTTGCCAATGCTTTGATTGCACTCAAAGGTCCTGTCATCACGTCTGCACCAATTTCGGCACAATGAATGATGTGCATTGGGTGACGAATAGATGCTGCAAGAATTTGCGTATCAAATGCGTAGTTATCGTAAATCACACGGATTTGTTGAATCAATTGAATCCCATCTGTTGAAACGTCGTCCAAACGTCCCAAGAACGGAGAAATATACGTTGCTCCAGCTTTAGCCGCCAATAATGCTTGTCCTGCTGAAAAGATCAAGGTGCAATTCGTGCGAATTCCTTCCGATGCAAAATATTTAATTGCTTTAATACCTTCTAAAATCATTGGGATTTTCACCACGATGTTTTTGTGTAAAGCAGCCAATTGCTCACCTTCGCGCACCATACCTTCGAAATCTGTAGAAATTACTTCCGCACTCACTGGACCATCTACAATGTTGCAAATCGCCACGTAGTGATTTAATATGTTTTCAGCACCTGTGATGCCTTCTTTGGCCATCAATGATGGATTTGTCGTCACTCCATCAAGGATTCCTAAATCGTAAGCTTCTTTAATTTCAGCTAGGTTTGCTGTATCTATGAAAAAATTCATGGGTCTTATTTTTTATTTTTGTTCATTTCCAATTGTTTGCGTTGCATTTCCTCTAGTTTTTCTTGAAAACGCGATTTTTTCTTTGTTTTATCACTTCCCGCTTTACTCGATTTGCGTTCTACCATTTTCACACGAAGTTTATCTTCATCTACAAAGAAACGTTTGATCGCTACCATCATTAAAATCGAAATCAATGTCGATATAAAGTAGTAGTAACTTAATCCGGCAGAATAATTATTGAAGAAGAAAATCATCATCACAGGGAAGAGGTACATGATTACTTTCATGTTAGGCATTCCAGGTTGCTGTGGTTGTTGAACATTCCCACTATTCATAAAGGTGTATGCCAAGGTAGTTCCAGACATGAGTAAGGTGAACAAACTGACGTGATCTCCATATGGCCAAATGTTGAATCCAAGATCTAAAATGGAGTCGTAAGAACTTAAATCTTCCGCCCATACAAATGACTGTTGACGTAATTCAAAAGCAGCTGGGAAGAAACGGAATACAGCAAGTAGAATCGGCATTTGAATCAACATTGGAACACATCCAGCCAATGGACTCGCGCCGGATTCTTTGTACAGACTCATCATTTCCATTTGTTTCTTCATCGCATCCTCTTGTTTTGGATACTTGGCTGTCAGTTCGTCAACCTCTGGTTTTAGGATGCGCATTTTCACGGAAGAAACAAACATCTTCCATTGAATTGGCATCAAAATCAATTTCAAAATCAAGGTGAGGATCAAAATCGCGATTCCAATTCCCATTCCATAGTCAAGTAATAAGGTGAAAATCGGTTGAACAGCATACAAGTTGATCCATCGGAACAAGCCCCATCCGAAGTTTAGGATATCATCGTAGTTGCTATTGTAGGTTTTCAATAATTCGTAATCGTTTGGACCGAAGAACCAGTTGAAAGATGCTTTGTTATTTGTAAAATCCAGAGCCATTGTCGCGCTGTATCCTTTTAACAAAGTCCAACTTTTGTGCTTATTTCCGCTAAATGTATTGATTCTGAATTTCGTTCCTGACTTCGGAAAAGCTTTTGTTGGCTTCAAAATAGAGGAGAAGTACGATTGTTTGAAGGCTACCCATTCGATGTCGTCTTCTGCTTCTTGATTGTCGTTGCTTGTCTCACTCAAATAATCCAATCCTTCGTTCTTCTGATTGAAACAAACCGTAGAAACGCGTCGTTGCTCACTAAACAATCGCTCCGTTTTGTTGTAATCCGCTTTCCA
>CAMAPI010000119.1 GCA_945860065.1 Chryseobacterium gleum
GATCGCCTTCTTTCTTACGCTGCGTTTTTTACATGGATTCAGTGCTGGATTTGCGCCTACCGGAGCAACAGCCTTGTTAACCGACGTTATTCCTGAGAAATCACGTGGAAACGCGATGGGAATTTGGGGGACATTCATTTCACTCGGAATTGGAGTCGGTCAATCACTCGGATCATGGATTTATCAGGCTTTTGGATTTGACACCTTATTCATGTCCGCAGCATTCATTACCTGCATTTCGTTCATCATGATTACGATTGCCACAGAAACATTGGAGAAACGTGAGAAAATAAACGCCAATCATTTACGCATCACGTGGAAAGATGTATTCGAGCCCAATGTCCTTCCAGCTGCATTTGTCATGTACTTGACTGCTATTTGTTCGGGAATCATTTTTGTTTTGACACCTGACATATCTGGAATGCTGCACATCGAAAATAAAGGCTTCTTTTTCGCGTTTTACGTCATTTCCACCATTGTCATTCGCTTATTAACTAGTTCGGTTTCCGATCGAATTGGCCGACCACAAACCTTAATTATCGGTGTGATCATTTTAATTGTGAGTATGGTTTTGATTGCCACGGTTCATACAACGAACGCATACATCTTCGCTGCCATCGTATTTGGATTCGCAACTGGAATTTCTAGTCCTACCCTTTTCGCGTGGACGGCCGATTTATCGCACAAAGATCGTCGTGGAGTCGGAGCTGGAACGCTTTTTCTCGCTTTAGAGTTTGGAATTATTTCAGGATCTGTGATCACGCTTTTTGTTTACGATAATACTCCAACAGGAATTTACCGCGCCTTCCTCATTGGTGCTGGAGCAGCCGTTTTAGCAGTTGTGGTATTGATTTTTCAAGTGAGAAAAAGTCGCGCTATTCGCTAAGAGCACTCGGATTCCCTTCCGCTTTATTCAAATACCTTCTCATCAAATAATGTCCCAGATAAATCAATGGCGTTAAACTGATCGCGATGATTAATTTCAAGATGTAATTCGTTGGTGCAACGGACATATACGTTCCGAAACTCATTTTTCCTGGCAGTACGAATCCAATGTACAAAACGATGTACGAATCAATCACTTGCGAAACAACGGTACTTCCTGTACTTCTTAGCCAAATGAAGCGATTCCCTGTTTTCTGCTTAATTTTATCAAACAAAAAGGCATCCAACAATTGTGATACAAGAAAGGCACAAATACTTCCCGCTATAATCATCTGAGATTGTCCAAATACTTTGAGGTACGACGCATTATCCGCTAAGTCTGATCCTGGAATTTCATACGCTGGAATCGCCAAGGAAATACCGACAATGATGAAACAATAAGCGATGAGTCCGGCGGTGATCCAAGAGAGTCTGCGAACTGCTTTTTGACCATAGAATTCATTCATTAGATCCGTCAGCAGGAAAACGATGGGCCAAGGTAGGATTCCGATAATCGTTGCGAATGGACCAAAATGATTGCCAAAGAGATTGAATTCAATTGGAACTTGAATCAGTTTATTGCTGATCAACTCCGCCGTCACCGCATTTGTGATAAAGAGTCCAGCAAGTATAATGAACAGCCAATTTCTTCTTTCGCTCAATTTTTCTAGTTTCACGCTCTTTGTTTTATTCAAAAATAAGGATTAATGCAACGCATTGTTCAGGAATCACCCACCGTAATCTAAACGTTTCGTTTTCAAATAACGACGAATGTAGTATTCAGAAGTTTTGAAGTTTTCGATACGCACGCCTCCGTTAGCGGAGTGAATAAACTTAATTGTCGATGGCGTCACTTCCACTACCATCGCTACATGTCCGACCACAGTGGAATTCACATTGCTTCCTTTAAAGAACATCAAATCACCTGGCTGAATTTCAGAAAGTTTAATCGTTTCACCTAATTCTGCCAAACCGTAACTGGTACGAACCAAAGAGAAACCAAAATTTCCAAAGATGTAATTGATAAATCCTGAACAGTCGAATCCGGATGGCGTTGTTCCACCATAGCGGTAGGGCACACCCAAGAAAGATTTGGCATACGAAATAATCGCATCCGCTTTTGGATTCGGGGGACGCACTTTGAATGTAGTATCCGTCACTTTTGCTTTCAAGGAATCCCCAGGGGCCACTTGCGCAAAACTGATGTTGGACTTACACCAAATTAAAAGAACTAAAAATATACGTAGAAATTGCATTTTCATCATTCGATTGCAAAATTATAACTATTTTCGGAAACTAATTCAAGTAACAAGGTGCCTATAATTGATATTCAACAACTTAGCAAACTATACTATTCCATTGGGGAAGTAGCGGAATTACTGAATGTAAACGCTTCATTATTAAGATTTTGGGAGAAGGAATTTCAATTTGAAATTGCCAAAAAGAACGCAAAAGGAAACCGTTTGTTCTCGGTAAAAGAAATAGAAAAAATCAACCGCATCTATCATTTTGTCAAAATCGAAGGTTATACTTTGGATGGAGCAAAGAAAGCACTTAGATCGAAAGTCGTTTCAGAAACAAGTGTTGAAAGTAGCAGCAATCACGATGCAGTCATTCTTCGTTTGGAACAAATTAAACGCAGATTGATTCAATTGAAATCAGCACTTCCAACGGAAACCGTTGAAGAAAAAGTTACTCCTGTTATTCCTTCACTTGTACCACCTGTTATTCCTCCTGTAGCGAGAAAACAAGCTACTCCGAAGTTGACACCGCCTTCTACGGAAATGCCATCTTTATTCGATTAGAATTTATTAATTTATCTAAACGTTCTTCTCGAAATAGCTTGCAGCTAACTTCATTCTGGATCCATACCATGAACACATTTCGCCATCGATAAGGTGAATCTGCGCGTTTGGAAAGATGGCTTGGTACTTGGACACATGTTCCGACTTAAAAGGAAAGGGTTCGGAACTTAAAAAGATGTGGTCAACCGTTGCAGGTGCAACATCCGACAAAGAGGGATAACGGCTCTGTTCACAGGCATTCTGAAAACCGATTTTCGTTAACATGGAATCGATAAAGGTGTTTTTTCCTGCGACAAACGCGGGCTCGTCCCAAATGAAATAGAGGAAGGTTTTTCCTTGACCTAGATTTTGAATGGACGCAAATGCCTCGATGCTTTCTTCGACCAACAACTCAGCTTCATCTTCTTTTTCGGTCATGACGCCGATGGAATGTATCATCGCAAAAGCATCTTCCAGCGTTTCAATGTCACTCATCCAAACGGGAAATTCTTTTTCCAAGGCTTCGATGTCCTCTTTGGTGTTTTCTTCTTTGTTGCCAATGATCAAATCGGGTTTCAAGGAACGGATCAACTCTAAATTCAGTTGTTTTGTCCCACCGATGCGTTGCTTGACACGAAACCACGAGGCCGGGTGGACACAGAACTTCGTGATGCCAATGACTTCGGATTCTAATCCAAGAGCGTGGAGCAATTCCGTTTGCGAGGGGACCAAGGAAATGATTCGTTTTGGTTCAAGGGGAACATGAACTTTACGTCCCATTTGATCCACGAAATTTCTTCCAATCATCAAGAGATCGCTGAAATAACGTCGTAACGAGAAACAATATGAAACTTACCATTTTCCAACTCAACCAATACCGCCGGCATTTGCTTGTTGATTAACTTGCAAATATCTTCGATATGTGTGGAATGTT
>CAMAPI010000120.1 GCA_945860065.1 Chryseobacterium gleum
ACTAAACGCAGCTATGTTTTTCGAATTGCTCAATAACCATTTCCCTTTACATGGACTGATCAGCGCATAGGAAGCTGTTTTTTCTACGTTGAACATCCGTATTCCACTTTCTTCTTTTGCCGATTCAATTGTTTCCTTTGCATTTGCAATGGGCTGATTACGATATCCACTAAATGTCATGGCCATATTCGACTGTCCGGCACAAAACCAAACCTCCCCAACGAGGATGTTTTTCAGGATTACGGTTTTACCGTCACTTACACTGATGTTGTGTTTTTCAAAGGAACCTTTGGGAGTGAAAATACTGATTTCAAATGCCCCGTCTGCTTTACAGCTTGTACTAAATGCCGTAGTTGTCCAACTCGCTCGAACCGTCACATTCTTCTTCTGTGAACTTGTCCCCCATATTTTTATCACGCAATTTTGCTGAAGAACCATGTTGTCACTAAGTACTTCTGGGAGCACAATCGTAGCCCTTGTGAATGACGTGAAACTTAGTAAAAAGAAAACGGTAATCAATATCTTCATGTGGAGCGTTTTTCTTTACGAAATTAGTCAATTGTACACGCTCGTCAAGCAATTTTCCATCCAAAGTTGGTTTTACAAGGTGAAATTGACAAAAAGAATGGAAATCAGATGAAATCCTAAAACATTGATTAAATTTGAGTTCCTTATAAAAGACATTCATTTTAATACCACTCATGCATGCGTCGATTGTTTCAGTTTGAAATTTCTGAAAACCGAATTTTTGGTTTAGATGTATTGCGTTTTGTAGCCATTTTTATGGTTTTGCTCGGACATAGTTTAATCCTCGTGCCCAAAGAATTTAAAAAAGCTGTGAATCCATTTTTATATGATGGTGTGGCGATATTTTTTGTGCTAAGCGGCTTTTTAATTGGAGGGATTCTCGTTAAAATTGTCAATAAGCAAGCGGCGACTTGGGCTGGACTTTTGGATTTTTGGAAGCGCCGATGGATGAGAACACTGCCTGTTTATTTGGTTGTACTCCTGTTCCTCATGGCTTATACCTTGATTTTTTTCCCGATAAATTTCCCGAAAGAATGGTTTCGTTTTTTCATTTTTACTCAAAACATTTTTGGACATTATCGTCCAGGATTCTTTGCGGAAGCATGGAGTTTGAGCATTGAGGAATGGTTTTATT
The DNA here is from genome assembly GCA_945860065.1 of Chryseobacterium gleum. Classification (GTDB taxonomy): domain Bacteria; phylum Bacteroidota; class Bacteroidia; order Flavobacteriales_D; family Crocinitomicaceae; genus UBA952. Next base: position 1,163 of record CAMAPI010000120.1, read on the forward strand.
TATCCGTCCCATTGATTCTATTTGTGGCGCTAATGGTTTTCAAATCTTCCACGAAATGGACCATTCTTATTGTTTCTCTTGGATTGCTGGCAGCGATAACATATTACCGTTATTTCTTGTACTACTCTTACGGAATCTCTGAAAACCCGAATCCATATCAAATCAAATTGTTTAAGAAATTCTTAACCTACGGAATCGATTACCAAGTAATCCCTCGATTGGACTCCATCATGTTTGGTGTACTAGCAGCATTCATCGCACACTATTATCCAAAGGTGTGGAATGCAAAATGGAACATCTTATTAGTTTTCGTTGGATTGTATTTACTGTATTATTCGAAATTTCACATGGGCAAAAGTTACGGGCCCTTTGCAAATATTTGGTGTCCAACATTGAAGTCTTTAGCCGTATTTTTTATGCTCCCGTTTATGTCCAATCTGCGCAAAGGACTAGGAAAATGGACCGTTTGGATTTCGTTTTTCAGTTTGATATCCTATTCGATGTACCTCGTGAATTTAAATGTGGTGACCATTGCCATCATCAAGCACACCATTCATGGAAATTACAGTGTTGGAAAATTCGTCCCCGGCAATTATTGGCAATTGGATTACTTGTTATTTTGGGTGTTTACCATTTCTATTTCATACGTTCTATACCAATGGATTGAAATCCCTTTCATGAAGATGCGGGACAAAAAACGCGCTTGATTCCATGCGAAAAATAGCGACATACGCATTCTTACTTGCATTTTTAGGAACCATCGTCTACATCATTTTCCATTTTTCACAGAAAGAGGATCTGTCTTTTTTTCAGGCGAAAGACAAGCGAATTCACTATGTTGGAAGGTTTGACTTTTCAGATGATCAAGAACCAAAAGCGTGGGCACCTGGTGTCTATCTTGAATTTGTCGCCCAGGGAACAAGTTGCGAACTTGTGGTTGAAGATGAAGTTAAATTCGGGAACACACACAATTACCTTGAGATTGTGGTGGATCATCGCATCACGAAGCGCATCAAATTGAATTCAAAAATTAATCGGATTCAATTATTTAAAGATTTAAAGGAGGGAAGACACCATGTGTTAGTCTGTAAAAACACCGAAAGCGCAATTGGTTTCATCAAAATCAAAGGGATTTATTGTCAAGAATTGTGCAAATGGAAGAAGCCGCGCAAGCGATTATTTGAATTCATAGGAGATTCCATCACCTGTGGAAATGGGGCTGATTCATCTAGCTGTTCCTTTGGAAAAGGATCTTGGTACGATTACCATAACGCTTACTTAAGCTATGGTGCACGTTTGTCACGTAGTTTGAATGCTGATTGGATGTTGAGTTCCGTTTCAGGTATCGGTATGAATAAAAGTTGCTGCGGTGTGAAACATTCCATGCCCCATGTCTACGAACGGATTGATTTTCAAAAGGGAAATAATAAGTGGTTCTTTTCTATGAAACCCGATGTGGTATTTATTACTTTAGGTCAAAACGATGGTGGAAATGAAGCCAAGGAATTTGAGAAAAAGTACAGAATATTTCTTCAAAAGTTAAGAAGGAATTATCCGAAAAGTTGGCTTGTGTGTTGCACGAGTCCGATGGCAGGAAAAGAACTAAAGCAAAAATTAAAAAAGAGTATTGAAAAGGTAATAAGTGCACATCGTCAAACCGGTGATCAGCGAATTGCTTCCTTTCAATACAAAGGAATTTATAACGCTGGCTACGACAAGCATCCAACGGTGAAGCAACATGAATTAATGATGCATGAATTGAAGAAGTTTGTCTGTACTCAACCAATTTTGCCCCAGTTAAGGTAACCAATACGAAGCAATAAGTTTCCCTTTAAACAAATGTATGCTTACATCGAAGTTAGCGCCTTATTTCCTTACTTTTTTAGTTCTTTTTCATACTGGACTAGCACATACTTGTAGTATGTATAAAGTCACCAAGGATGGAAAAACGTTCGTTGGTTGCAATGAAGATGCATGGCGCACAAGTCCGAGAATATGGTTCGAAAGCGCAGGAAAAAACGCAATATATGGTGCCGCTTTCACGGGATCAAGGTTCGATGGTTCGAATGGGTATGCGCCACAATCAGGCATGAACGAATCAGGACTTTCTTTCTCTCGACTAGCGTCGTTTACCCCAAGGCTTAGGACCAATTGTAAAAAACCTCCGATTTTAAATCAGACAAACTTTCTAAAACATATTTTGCATTCGTGTCGCACCGTTGAAGAGGTTCAAAGGTACGTGTCTCGATTCGACCGATCCACCTTTATGGAAGATGTGTTGATTTACATTGACAAATCAGGAAAGTATTTAATTGTGGAACCGTATTCTACACAGATTGGCTACGAAAACACGTATGTCTTGTCCAATTTTTGTCCTTCGATTACGTCTCAAAAAAAAGCACTGAAATTAAATCGGTACCGTAAAGGCATAGAACTCCTGAATTCGAAACTCGATACGACACT
>CAMAPI010000121.1 GCA_945860065.1 Chryseobacterium gleum
GTTTATCCCGCCAATCAAACACAGAATCAACAAACAGAAAATGCGCGTTTTAAGTCCTTGGGTGGATGGATTGCCAAAAACATGAACCAAGAGCAATTGTGTATCGCTGAAAAAATGGCTTTCTTTTGGCAAAATCACTTTGGTGTAGCGGCAACTGGGGAATCTCGTGCGATGTATCACTTTTTGGCTTTATTGCGTCAAAATGCACTTGGAAACTTCAAGCAACTTATTAAAGATGTGACGATTGATCCAGCCATGTTGTTGTTCTTAAACGGAGCGACAAATAATGTATTCTCACCAAATGAAAATTACTCTCGCGAATTACTAGAATTATTTTCCATTGGTAAAGGAAACCAAATTGCCACAGGAGATTATTCTACATACACAGAAGTGGATGTAGCTGCTGGAGCAAAAATTCTAACCGGATATACCGTTACTGGAGTTCGAAGCAGCACGGAAACGCAAGCATTGGCGATTTTTAACCCCATTTTACATGACAATGCCAGCAAAACGCTTTCGTACCATTTCAATAATCAAGTTTTTGCTGGAGCTGGAGCAACGGAATACGCGAATTACATCGATGTGATTTTTGCCCAACCTCAAGTGGCTAAATACATTTGTTCGAAGCTTTACCGCTATTTTGTGAATTACGACATCACACCAACGATTCAAACGGATGTGATTGATGTTCTTGCACTAACTTTTATCAATAATAACTTTGAAATCTTACCTGTCATGCAGCAATTGCTGACAAGCGATCATTTTTACGACATGTCGGTTCGCGGTGCGATCATTCGAAATCCATTAGATATGGTTATGGGTGTCTTGAATCCAACCCAAACCATTCCAAATTTTGGATTGGTGGGAGATTACCAAACATACATTTCAATCTATTATGTAGCGGATACCATGGGACAATCGTACATCGTTCCACCAAGTGTAGCTGGTTGGACCGCCTATTATCAGGCTCCTGCTTTTTCAAAACTTTGGATCAATTCCACCTATATTAAAAAACGCTTTGACATCGTTTCAGCGCTTGTTTACAACGGTGTGCCAATCGGGACAAATGTGTTAAAAATGAACCATTTGGGTTTCTTGAACGGATTGTCGAATCCGTCAAGTGCACCACAAGTGATCGATGATATTTGTGATGTTTTCTTTCCGAAAGCAATTGATGCAACGGATAAGTTGATGCTCAAATTGATTCTAACGGGTGGACTTCCAGATTTTGAATGGACGATTCAATATACCGATTACACGAATGACCCAACGAATATAGCAGTTTCCAATCCGGTGATGCAACGCATGCAAGCAACCATGAACGTGATTTTAAAAATGCCTCAATTCCAAACAATCTAACGATGAAAAGAAGAGACTTCCTTAAAAATGCTTCCTTAGCATCTTTATCCCTGCCCTTTGTTTCGAATGGATTTTCCATGCAAGCAATTTCAAAAGAATTGTTTGAGTATTCAAAAAATGCGGAGGATCGTGTCCTTGTACTCATCCGTATGAATGGAGGAAATGATGGATTGAACATGGTTTTCCCCATTGATCAGTATGCGAATTTAATGGTTCAGCGTCCAAATATTCTGATTCCACAAAACCAATTGTTGACCTTAACTTCTGATGTCGCACTGCATCCGAAAATGACGGGAATGCAGCAAATGTTTAATGATGGTAAATTGACGGTCATTCAAAACGTTGGATACCCTGAAGCGAATCGGTCGCATTTTCGTTCCATGGACATATGGACAACGGGTGCCTTAGACATTAATCAAACGAGCGGATGGTTGGGACGTTATTTTGATAGTACGTACCCAAATTTCCCTGCTGATTATCCAAATTTGACTTGTCCTGATCCATTCGCTATTTCAATGGGATCTGAAGTGTCAACGACTTGTCAAGGATTAATGGGGAATTTCTCCCATGCGGTGAATGATCCGTTTAATACATCGAATTTACTTTTAACGAATGTGACGAATGACGGAACGTATTACGGTTCACATATCGAGTACATTTCTACATTAATCAATCAAACAAATGAATACGGAACGGCAATAAGTTCATCGGCAAACGCGGGGAATTCATTGTCCAATTTGTACGATCCACTGAATCCATTGGCTGTTCAGTTGAAGTACATTGCTCAGATGATTTCTGGTGGACTAAAAACGAAAGTTTACATTGTGAATATTGGTGGATTTGACACGCATGATTCGCAGGTAGACCAAAATAGCTTAGCGGATGGAAGTCATGCGTTACTTTTAGAGATGATTTCGGAAGCTGTCGCTGCTTTTCAAAATGACTTACAGTTGTTAGGATTGGAAGAACGCGTCGCTGGAATGACATTCTCCGAATTTGGACGTCAAATAGCTAGTAACGGTTCCTTTGGAACGGATCACGGAGATTCAGCGCCAATTATGTTGTTTGGAAACTGTGTGAATACGGGAATTATTGGGCCAAATCCAACGATTGACAATCAAATCAACGAACAAGCTGGTGTACCAATGCAAATCGATTTCCGAAATGTGTATGCGTCCATTTTGCGCGACTGGTTTGAAGCGCCGGAATCGAGTATTCAAGCCTTGTTCGAGCAAAACATCACCTATCTCGATGTATTATCTGGATGTAGTGTTGGCCTCGCAGAGCAAGAGGCGCAAAAGCAAAAACCCTTGGCTTATCCTAATCCAACTCCATCCAACACGACTGTACGTTTTCAAGCGAAAGGTGAACAGTATCAAATTTATATCGTCGATCAACAAGGAAAAGCGATTGCGCAGGCCTTCGATGGACAATTGGCAACGGGAAAACAAGAATTGGCAATGGAAACGTCGAAACTTCCAGCTGGACACTATTATTTCTTAATTACTTCGACTAGCATGCGTGAATTAGTCGCGTTTCAGAAGGTTTAATTTTTCTTCTGAAACTCATCCACACGCAACTGACGCTGCATTGGATTTTCTTTTCTCGTTTGTTCTTGTTTGTACAACTGGTAACGAGTCGCTTGCATTTCACGAGGCCATGTATTGTTGTTCAAGTCGGTATCTGCGGTTTCCAAGAATGGATCCAAACGGAACGATTTTACTTCCTTATCGAAAGTGAACACTTTACTTACTTTCTCTTCGTAAACTCTCCAAATCTCTGCAGGAATGCGACGAACTTCACTTGTTCCATCTGCGAAGGTAAATTCAATGATCAACGGCATCACGAGTCCACCAACATTTTTAAAACTGATTTCGTAGAATTGCTTGTTGGAATTCAAATAAGCTAAATCCTTTGCATCTAATTTTGCAGTGAATTCTTCGTATTCTTTTTTGTCCAAAGCATCCACAAAATAGATGTTTCTGCTCCCGTAAAAATCATCGATGTTTGGATCTTTTTCATTTACCGTTTGAGAGATCTCCGTTTTATTTCGCGTATCGCCAATAAATAGATCCTTTTGTGCATTTTGCTCTTCTTTCAGTCCTTT
>CAMAPI010000122.1 GCA_945860065.1 Chryseobacterium gleum
AGTCCGACATATGCTCCGAGTGAGTGTCCAACGAGGGTGAATTCAGTGATTTTTAACTCCTTCAAGACTTCAAGAACTTGCTGTGCCATAAAGCGAATACTCGGTATCTCCGCAGTATCCGTTAACGGTGATTGTCCGTGTCCTGGCAAGTCGATGAGTACGCAATGAGCATTTAGCTCATTCAATGGAATGTAAGACCACATCGTGCTTGATTCCAAGAATCCATGCAAAAAGACTACGGTTTTCCCTTCGCCAACTGATTGATAATGCAACATGAACTAAGCGTTCATCAAGTCTTCAATCGCTTCGGCTTCAATTGGAATATCGCCCATTAAATTAAATGGTGCGCCGCTCGATTGAACAACTAAGTCATCCTCTAAACGGATTCCAAGTCCTTCTTCTGGAATGTAAATTCCTGGCTCACATGTAAAGACCATTCCCGCGGAAATCGGTTCATGCCAAATTCCCACATCATGCGTATCTAATCCCAAAAAGTGAGAAGTTCCATGCATGAAGTACTTTTTATAGGCTGGCCAATCTGGATTTTGTGTTTTGATATCATCCATGGAAATTAATCCAAGTCCGACTAATTGTTCTTCCATCAAGGATCCCACTTGTTTGTGGTACTCCGCCATAATTGTTCCAGGCACCAATAATTTTTGCGCTTCGTTTTTCACGTGCAAAACTGCATTATACACCGCTTTTTGTCGAGCAGTGAAGCGTCCGTTTACAGGTAAACAACGAGTTAAATCTGATGAGTAATTCGCGTATTCCGCACCAACATCAAGTAGAATGACATCTCCGTCCTGACATTGTTGATTGTTTTCAATGTAATGCAATACACACGCATTTTTTCCAGATGCAACAATCGGTGTATAAGCAAAGCCATTGGAACGATTGCGTAAAAATTCATGTGCTAATTCAGCCTCGATTTCGTATTCCCAAACACCTGGCTTGATGAATCCAAGTAAACGTCGAACACCCGCTTCAGTAATTTTACATGCACGCTGCATTAATTCTAATTCCACTGCTTCTTTGATGGAACGAATTTTATGCATAATCGGTGCTGACTTATGCACTTGATGTGCTGGGTAATCTTGTTTGACTTGTTTAATGAAGCGATCCTCACGCGTTTCAACTTCCGTATTTGCACGCAAATGCTCGTTGGTATTCAAGTACATTCCTTGTGCTTCCGCCATCATTTGCTTGAAGATGGTCGGGAATTGCTGTAACCAATATGCCGTTTTGATTCCTGAGGTTAAAAAAGCTGTTTCCTTCGTCAATTTCTCCCCTTCCCAAACGGCAATTAAATCACTCGTTTCTTTCAAGAACAACACTTCTCGGTGAGCGGGATTACTTGCATTTGGAAAAAGAACTAAAATCGATTCTTCTTGATCCACCCCTGACAAATACAAAATATCACGGTGCTGTTGAAACGGCATGGTGCTATCTGCACTAATTGGAAAAATATCGTTGGAATTAAAGACCGCTAAGGTGTGAGCTGTCATTCGTTCAGTGAATTTCTTTCTATTCGCAGTGTATAGATTGGAATCGATTCGATCGTATTTCATAGTACTCAAATTTGTTGAGTAAAATTACGATTTCTCCTTCAGAAAGAAAGAAAAACAAAGGAATTATCGATGAAACTGCTTATTTGGAAGCGAGATCTTGCTGTTGAACAGTGTGTGAAAGACTATAGGATTCACACTGAACTTTCTTCGAGCCTTTGCACGCATTTAATACAAGGAATGCGCCAAGTGCACAGATGATGGTTGTTAGTTTAGTTTTCATAATCAATCGTTTGAACGTTTAAGTTAGTCTTTTTTGTCTTTAAACCAACTGGAATACATGACGTAATTATTGGAAATGCGTTGCACCTCACCAGCAAATAACTCTGGACTCAAGGTTTTGACCTTTTTCGCCGGAACTCCAGCGTAAATACTCCAGGACTCGACACGTGTTCCCTCCAAAAGTACCGCTCCGGCAGCAATGATGCTATTCGCTTCGATGTAGCAATCATCCATAACGATGGAGCCCATACCTATGAGTACATTGTCTTCTACCGTACAGCCGTGCACCAAGGCATTGTGTCCAATGGAAACGTGATTGCCCAAATTCACTTTGGTTTTTTCATAGGTACAATGAATCACGGCGCCATCTTGTACGTTGACGCGATTTCCCATGCGAATGGAATTCACATCCCCTCTCACCACCGCATTAAACCAAACGGAACATTCATTTCCCATGATCACATCACCAACAACGGTTGCATTTTCCGCGAGGTAGCAGTCCTCTCCAAATTGTGGTGTAAATCCACGACATTCTTTTATTAAAGCCATGTTTCAAATTTAGCGATTCTACGCAAACGCCATTGGATTTTCAGGAGAAATCTCCATCAACGTAACTTGTTTGCCACATCTCAGTATAAAGCCCTGTTAATCATCGAATATGCGCGCCTTTTTTCAGAAAAAATGGATTAAAATCCCTTACCAAATTACCCTTTACAGTTTTGCGATTTATGGATTTTTCTTGGTAGGAACTTATTTGGCCATGAAATTCAAGTTGACCAATGACGCCGGACTAGTGGATGTCAACAACCGCTATTACCAACAAATTCACGATAAATACAACCAATCGTTTAAAATTGATAGTTCGAATATCGTTCAGTACCGTAGTGAAATCCTAGGACGCATTAACCTGTTGAACGAGTACTATCCAAAGAATGCCAGTGACATCATGGATGCATGGGTGAGTTCAAAGGATGAAAAATTGGCCTTGCAAATGTTGTCGGCCATCGATTTGAAGCTAAAAGACAAAAAATCCTACCAAAAATCTTTGCAACGCATCATTGCCAATCGCAAGTTGGACGCCAAAGCGAGCGGACTCAACGCTTTCGATTGGATGAACATCATGGAGTGGAAATACTTCAAAGAAGCCGTAGCCAAAGACAAACGCTACATCGATTCCGCCGCAAAAGCAGCGGGAGTGGAATCACGCATGATTGTTGCCTGCCTTGTTGGAGAACAAGTTCGACTGTTCAACTCAAGACGAGAACGATTCAAAACCTTTGTCGCGCCTTTGAAGACGCTAGCCCTTGAAACAAATTTATCTTACGGAGTTACCGGAATCAAAGAAAATACCGCTCAGCGAATTGAACGATATTTAAAAGATTCCACTTCGATGTATTATTTGGGAAACAAATATTCACACCTTTTGGACTATGATTCCACCATCAATTACAACAACCAACACAACGACACCATGAGTGTCCGAGTGAAACGCTTGGTGCAATACAAAGATCCCTATTACTCCTATTTGTACGCCGCGATATACATCAAACAGATCAAAACGCAGTGGGAAAAAGCCGGATTCCCTATTGACAATCGTCCAGAGATTTTGGCTTCACTGTTCAACTTGGGTTACCAAAAATCCATTCCAAAAAAGAATCCAGCAGT
>CAMAPI010000123.1 GCA_945860065.1 Chryseobacterium gleum
AATCCGGCATTTTTAATCATGACTGCATCACGCCAATTGGCATTATCCGAAAGTGCATAACCAACATAAGGATATTCCTGATGACGATTCGTTCCAGATAGCTCGTATTTCGATCCATTCAAGTAAAATCCATCATCTTTCAATTCAAAAAAACGGACACCAACTTTTTGGTGTTGTTCGTCCACCAGTTTATTGTCTTTATACACACGAACAGTCATATCGTACAAAAACGGATGACTCGGACTCCAAAGTTCAGCGTTGGCAATATTCACATCTGATTTAACTTGTTGACTCGTATTTCCTGCTAATTCATTCGTGGTAGAAATGGTTCGATTCGAATATCCTTTTCCATCTGTAATCGTTGTTTCGACTCTAATTTTGGCTGACTCGTTTGATTCATTTTTGACATGAACGAGAATTTGTGCTTTCGCAGTGGATGCCTTGAAGGAATTAAAATTCACAAAAACGCCACCAGAACCTGGGATGTTTTCATGAACAGCATCAGTGATGTGTATTTCATTCGTTTTGATGAGTTTGACATTCCGGTAAATTCCTCCGTAATAATTGAAATCTAGTTCCTTCAACGGTTTTCCCGGTGGAACTTGTGGATTATCCTCATTGTTTACACGGACTTCAAGGACATTTTTGCCGCTTTTTAATTTAGGCGTTAGATCAACCGTAAATGGAAGATAACCTCCTTCATGCGTTGACATCCACGTCCCATTTAAGTAAACAGCTGCCGTCATCATGACGCCTTCGAAGTACAAAAAGGCTTTTTCATCTTTCTTGAGCTGACAATAAAAGGATTTTCGGTAAACAAAGTCACCTTGAAATTGGGAAACGACCACTTTTGATTCCAATCGAGCGGTATGCGGAAGCGTTACTTTTTCCCAATTATGGAAGATTGGACTATCTTTCACGTCCGCACGTAAAATCTCCCAGTCAGAATTAAAGGATTTGACTTTTCTTATCTGAGCAAAGGTAGATACTGCTGAGAAAAGGAATAAAAAGAAGTATAAATTACGCATGGACTTAGTTAAAGAATGCATCTAATGCCATTGACGGTTTTCCGTTGTTCTGCCAACAATTCAATTGGTAGTTACTCCATGATTTTGCGCCTTCCGGTTCCCAGTAGATCACTCCGAGTCCACGTTTGCTTGGTATTCCACGAACGATGGAAATAACTTGATTTAACATATCTTGCGTATTTTGAACCAAGGTGTAATCACCACCAACTTCCACGACCATGACATCTTTGTCGTAGCGCGTGACCATGTCGTTCAAGTTTGTTTCTAAATCGTTAACCGTTGCGGTGTAGTCTGATCCTAGCCAATATGGATAGTACGAAGCACCGATGACGTCGAATTTCATACCATTTGCTACGGCTAAATCAAAGAACCAACGAAAACGAGCGTTATCATTTCCTTTGTCGATGTGCACGATGACTTTTATGTTTGCATCAATGTCTTTTGTTGCGTCGTAGCCTTTATTTACAAGCGCGCACAATTGTCCGAAATTCGTGTAGGATCCTTCCGGCCAAAGCATTCCTCCTGGAATTTCGTTTCCAATCTGCACCCATTCTGGAGTTACACCTCCGGATTTAAGTGCGTTCAACACATCATATGTATGTTGATAAACTGAATCTTTGAGTGCTGCAAACGTACAATTCGCCCAAGCTGCTGGTTTTGTTTGATTCGCAGGATCCGCCCAAGTATCAGAATAGTGAAAATCAATCATGACTTTCATTCCTAAATTCTTTGCTCGAAGAGCCATTTCAACTGTTTCTTCTTTGGAACAGTGTCCATTTTGTGGACTATTCGACGGATTCACAAAAACACGTAGACGAACAGTGTTCATTCCTCTGTTTTTCAAGATTTCCAAACAATCTGTTTCGGTTCCGTCGGACTCAAAGAACTTGAATCCAGTCGCTTCCATTTGAGGCAACCAACTGACATCACCACCTTTTGCCAAATAATCAGTTGCCACAGGTGGAGTAGGTGGTTTTGGTTTGTTTTTGTCTTTACAGGATGCCGATATTCCAACAATGGAAAGAAGCAAAATAAGAAGCAATTGTTTATACATGGTCTTGATTTACAAAGTGAAAGATCGTATTATTTTCGTAGACTTCGTCTTTTCGAAGCACGCTTGAAGGAAAATGTTCATGATTGGGCCCATCTGGGAAATTCTGCATTTCAAAGCAAATTCCACTTTTCGAATGATAGGTTTGTCCGTTTTTCCCAATGAGGTGGGAGGGAAGTCCGCAACCAATAAACAAATGCGCTGCAGGCTGGTTGGACTTCACCAACATTTTCCATCCGTTTGATGGATGCGATAAAGTTGCCTGTATTTCCGATTGATCAGAAATTATGAATGTATGATCCAAGCCTGAACGCAATTCAGCAGTCAATTCTTCCTTCATGGGTTTTTCGTTCCATTGAACGAAATTTCCTGTTGGAATATTATCCGTGTTCTTTTCTAAGAAATGTGTGGCATTTAAATGAATGGATTGATCGTTGACAGAACTGTCGTGTCCATCTAAATTCCAATAATGATGTTGTGTCAGATTGATGATCGTATCTTCTGTTGAAAAAGCACGCATGGAAATCTTGAGTTCGTTTTCATCTGTCAAGGTGTACATCACCTGAATAGACAATTCTCCTGGATAGTTTTCTGTTCCAGCAGGACAAACATAGGTGAACGTTAATTCATTAGATAAGGATTGATTTTTCACATCCCAAAAAACGCGACTCAAGGAATTTTGTCCACCGTGTAAATGATGCGATCCGTTATTCAGCGATAATTGAATTTCTTTGTCTCCAATTTTTACTAGTCCGTTATGAATCCGTCCGGCGTAACGTCCAACAATGCAGCCAAAATACGGTGGATTAACCATTTGCATGGAATTCACATAATCGTTTAACTGATCAAATCCTAAGACTACATCCAATTGTTCATCACCAGGAAGAATACAAGATTGTAGCGTTGCACCATAGGAAAGAAACGCTAATTTCATTCCCTGTTTGTTGGAAATAAAATAGGACTTATTTTTTTGATTGAGCATGAAGAGATAAAATTCTTTTGATGATTTTTTTTATAAAAGTACTGATTTTATAAAAGTGTGAAAAAGTCAAAAAATCAAATCAAAACTTATGCCCTGAACGATTTCAGTTTTTACTCACTTCACTAAATGAAGCAAAAACAAAGTTTTGGGTCGTGCCAAATGGCGTCAGGTGGTCTTCCCGTTTTGTCGCTTTCAATTCAAATCCATGGGACCCAAATAATTCATCCAATTCTTTTTCATCGTATTGCGTGATTTCCAATCCACTGCACTTGAATGGTCCACTCGTGGAAAAAGTTCCAATGACCAAGTTCTGTGCTTGGTTCGAAACGAGCTCCACATAC
>CAMAPI010000124.1 GCA_945860065.1 Chryseobacterium gleum
GTGAAGTTTGGAGCTACACTCCCTGGCGCCAATTGTGCATTTGCACTAACTCCAGTTAAAAGCAATAAAGCTGAGAATAATAGTTTTTTCATGAATTTAATTTTAAGTTCACGTAAATGTAATAAGATTCCGCGAAGAAAAAAAAGACAAGTGCTAATTTTTTAAAGAAATATTATTTCTTTTTTAACTGATCCTTAACGAACAATTCGATTGCTCCTACCATTGAAGGGGCCTTAGGGTGTGGCGCGTGAACATCCAATCGCAAATTATTCTTTATAACGGCATTAGCGGTTGTTGGTCCAAATGCTGCGATGGCAGTATCATTTTGCTTGAAATCAGGGAAGTTTTTGAATAAGGATTCGATTCCTCCAGGGCTGAAAAAAACGAGTATATCGTAGTATACGTCTTCTAAATCAGACAAATCAGAAGCGACTGTTTTGTATAAAATAACCTTTGTGAAAGGCAATGCGTGTTGTTCTAAAGTCAATGGAATGTTATCGCGAAGAATATCGGTACAAGGCAGTAAGAACTTCTCATTCTTATGCTTTTTCATTAATTCTGCTAACTCGTCGATTGTTTGTTTCCCGAAAAATATTTTGCGTTTTCTATAGGTCACATACTTTTGCAAGTAAAGAGCAACCGCCTCCGTGATACAAAAGTATTTTGTTGTGTCTGGAACCTCGAATCGTGTCGCCTCTGCAATTCGAAAGAAGTGGTCTACCGCAACTTTAGATGTTAAAATGATGGCTGTATGCTCAGAGAAATTTACGCGTTGAGCCCTAAACTCTTTAGCGTCAATACCCTCTACTTTGATAAACGGACGGAAGTCTATTTTCAATTTATACTTTTCAGCTAAGTCGTAATACGGTGACTTATCCCCCTCAGGCTTCGGCTGCGAAACTAAAATTGTCTTTATTGCCAAGTTTCGTGTTTTTAACGAATTATATCAGATAACTAGTGTGAAGTTTTTCCAAGCTAATTTTATTAGAATTATCAATGGTAAAATTTCTAGTGTGCAAAGATACAAAATTAAATAATACCATTTGTATCTTAATTGCGCACCAAGAATAAGGCCTTTAGCGATGCGCCAAATGACTAATAGAAAACTAATGATGAAAAAAAGTTGCACAAAAATAGTCTGGATTTCTTGATTCAAAATCCAAAGCAAAGCTAACGTGGTTAGTAAGTATCCGCCAAAGGACCACACTTGTTTGTTTACCGCGCTCATCGAATCCAGTATCGCCTTTTCGCCTGACAATAAATAAACCAGTCGAAAATTGATAAATTGAACAAATGTCAAAGCCGCTACAATTTTTATGGTCAGACCCATTGCCTCAAGTAGATTTTCATCTTTGTATAGAACCATAAAAACGCAAGTCGCAAAAGAAATAATGTAATTTAGAACGATTAATGCGGCCATGCTTGGCTGCAGCTTTGATCCTTCAAATCCATTACTATCGGGACGTTTGATTTTAAAAAATCCAGTGAAGGTTTGCGCGATTAAATCTGGTTGTGCGACACGCGCGACGCCAACAAATGCAAAACATAGAAGAATGATTACCAGCAAGTAACTATTCATTTGTGTTTCGCGTTCGATGAGTTCGAATGAGCTATGGAGGGTAAATATCATCACGGACAAAATTAATTCAAAAATGTATGGGGTGGGCATTTTAATTATTACTTACTTTTGCATTCAAATAAGGTGAATTATGAAAACAGATCTATTTACACATCCAGATTACTACGGAATGGATGACCTTCTTTCTGAAGAACATAAACTTGTTCGTGATGCCGCTAGGGCTTGGGTGAAAAAAGAAGTTTCTCCAATCATTGACGAGCACTACGAAAACGCGACATTCCCTATGCATATTTTGAAGGGCTTAGGAGAAATTGGTGCCTTTGGGCCTTATATCCCAGAAGAATACGGAGGAGCAGGATTAGATCATATTTCTTATGGTTTAATTATGCAAGAGTTAGAACGTTGTGATTCAGGTTTGCGTTCAACAGCTTCTGTGCAATCTTCTTTGGTCATGTACCCTATTTGGAAATATGGCTCTGAAGAACACAAACAAAAATATTTACCTAAATTATCTACGGGTGAAATGATGGGTTGCTTCGGTTTAACCGAGCCCGATTATGGATCGAATCCAAGTGGGATGATTACCAACTTTAAAGATGCAGGTGATCACGTCATCTTGAATGGCGCAAAAATGTGGATTTCAAATGCTCCCTTTGCAGACATCGCAGTAGTTTGGGCGAAAGAAGAAACAGGAAGAATTCACGGAATTATAGTAGAACGCGGGATGGAAGGATTTTCGACGCCTGAAATGCATGGTAAGTTATCTCTTCGCGCTTCTGCAACAGGAGAACTCATTTTCGATAACGTGAAAGTCCCTAAATCAAATATTCTACCTGGAAGATCTGGACTTGGTGCTCCATTAAGTTGTTTGGATTCAGCACGATTTGGTATTGCTTGGGGTGCAATTGGTGCGGCGATGGATTGTTATGATCAAGCGTTGCGCTATTCGAAAGAACGCACGCAATTTAATGTTCCCATCGGTGCGTTTCAATTGATTCAGAAAAAACTAGCTGAAATGATTACAGAAATCACGAAAGCTCAATTACTAACGTTTCGATTGGGTCAATTGCGCAATGAAGGTCGCGCAACCACTGCACAGATTTCTATGGCGAAACGAAATAATGTTGAAATCGCTTTGAACATAGCACGTGAAGCTCGTCAAATTCATGGTGGAATGGGTATAACAAGTGAGTATTCGATGATGCGTCACATGGCGAATCTTGAATCAGTTGTTACCTACGAAGGCACGCATGACATTCATTTATTGATTACCGGAATGGACGTAACTGGAATTCCAGCCTTCACCCGTGAAATGCCTGATTTAAATTAATTTACAGTTCGTCTGAATCGACATCGATGTTTGCATCTCCCCTTAAAAAGCGGATGCGACTTCTTGCTTCGGTTGAGAATAAACTCCCTTTGAAATCAATCATTAAGCGCTTGTAATACTCAAGCGCTTTTTCTTTGTCCTGAAGTTGGTTCTCCGTCAGGTCCGCTAAACGAAAAAGTGCGTCATCACCAAGAATGTCATCTGAATAAAATTTCAGTAAATCCGTATAGTAATCCATTGCTTCTGTCCATTTTCCTTGTTGTTCCATGGCTTTCCCTTTTCGAAATAAAATTTCATCAGCCAACGAATGCATGGGGAAGTTCACTTGAATACTATCAAACAATACAAATGCAGAGTCGTAGCGGTGTTGTTCAATGAGTCTTTCCGCTGTAGCAAACCACAACATCACTTGGTA
>CAMAPI010000125.1 GCA_945860065.1 Chryseobacterium gleum
AGGAAGGTGAAAAGGAATGCGAAAGTTGCTTACCGATGAGTCCAAATTGTTTCATGCCTCAAAGGTATACAATTTTATGCGCTGCCATTAGTGCCATTTTTCAAATGTATATTTTTTGCTTTGTCCATCTCGGCGTTTGATTAACTTTGTCTCCATGAACGGAATCGTTTTAAAGTCAACGGGTAAATGGTATCAAATCTTATTGGAGGACCAACAAGTCGTGCAAGCAAGTATTCGCGGGAAATTGCGCATCGAAGGACTGAAAACTACGAATCCAATTGCCGCTGGGGACCGAGTAATTTTAGACGACAAGACTGACTTTATCGAAGGCAGAGAGGAAAATTACACCATTCGTTCGATTGAAGACCGACACAATTACATCGTGCGAAAGTCCACCAATCTCAGCAAACAAATGCAAATTTTGGCGGCGAACATTGATCGCGCTTACCTCGTTGTAACCTTAAAATCACCGGTTACTCAAATTGCGTTCATTGATCGCTTTTTGGTAGCAGCAGAATCCTTTCGCATTCCAACAACACTGTTGTTCAATAAAGTAGATTTGTTTACGGACGAAGAAAATGCACAGTTTCATTACCTGAAATCCGTATACGAAAAAGTTGGATACCCGTGTTACCCAATATCCGCTCGCGAAGAGTCCACCGTGGATTTTTTACGCGACGAAATCAAGGACCATCAAGTTATGATTTCCGGAAATTCAGGCGTTGGAAAAACAACTTTAGTTAATTCCCTCGATTCGCGCTTGGACTTGCGAACGGGAGAAATATCTAAGGCACATGAACAAGGGAAACACACCACAACGTTTGCGGAAATGCATCCACTCGCAACTGGTGGATTCATCATTGACACACCAGGAATTCGAGCATTTGGAATTGTTGACCTAGAAAAAGCACATTACGCACATTACTTTCCTGAAATGCGTGCATTATTGGGGGAATGTCGTTTCAACAATTGCCAACACATGAATGAACCGCATTGTGCCGTGAAAGACGCCGTTGAAAACGAAAAAATTGCCGCGCACCGCTATAACACGTATTTGCAGTTGATGCACGAAGACGCGAACGACCCACATCGAAGAAGTGATTACTAATGAGAGTTGTACTTCAACGTGTTTCCGAAGCGGCGGTGCATATTTCTGATGAATGTGTGGGTGAAATCGCACATGGATTCCTCCTTTTACTTGGCATTGAAACCGAAGACGACACGTCGGACGCCGATTACCTCATCCAAAAGGTGAGTCAAATGCGCGTGTTTTCAGACGCCGACGGAAAAATGAATTTAAACATTCAAGAAGTTGATGGATCCTTCCTAGTTGTGAGTCAGTTTACGCTTCACGCCACAACCAAAAAAGGAAATCGTCCAAGCTTCATTCGCGCTGCGCGTCCCGAGCAAGCCATTCCACTATACGAATATTTCCTACATCAACTTAAATCGATGTTTCCAGGTAAAATCGCCTTCGGAAAATTCGGTGCAGACATGAAAGTCTCCCTCATCAATGATGGACCAGTGACGATTGTGATGGATTCGAAAGAGCGATAATTTTAATCCCCCGCCAACAACAAATGCTCTTTCAAAGAAGCGAGCGCATGATCAATGATGAGCGCATAAAAATCACTGCTATCGTGATTTAACTGTACTTTTTCAAGTGCTGCATAATAAGCCAAACGATTTTCTAAGTTTCCTTTTAAGTTGGCAATGGTATACCCATTTTGCAATAAGATAAAATTCATGACCAAACGCGAGGTGCGGCCATTTCCATCGATGAATGGATGGATCGTTACCAAACGCTCATGCATTTCCGCTGCCAATAAAACGGGATGTAGACGCTCCCGGTTTTGCTCGTAATAGATAAAATAATCTTCCATGAGTTTATCGAGCATATATGGCGCTGGTGGAGTGTGCTCACTACCAGAAATCATGACTTGTATGTTCCGGTATTTTCCGGCATTGCGCTCGTCAATTCCTTTTAAAACGAGGTGATGAATTTGCTTTAAACGGAACTCATTGAAGGGAACTTCATTACTCACCAAATCGTGCAATAAGGCTACGGCCTCTCCATGATTAATTGCCTCTAAATGCTCACGTACGCTTTTGCCTCCGATGGTAATTCCCTCATTTACGACTAAATGTGTTTCTTGCAAACTTAGGGTATTACCCTCAATTCGATTCGACTCATACGTATATGCGGTGTGAAAATACTCTTGAAGCTTTTCTAATTGAATGGTATCAAGTGGCTTGATTGTACGCCAACGTTTGGACAAGGCACTTAATTCATTTATTTTTTCTTGAAGTTCTGTGCCAATGTCAATGTTTTCAAAACAGTCATCACTGAGCAAGTAACTCACGCGCGCTTCTGCCATGACTAAAATACTTTGTGCCAATTGCGGGTAATCTTTCACAATTTTAACAACCTCACTTGACAAATAATAGGTCAGTAAATCACTATACGCAAGATCTAAGGCCTCCGAAAGCTTCTTGATTTGAACCTCGCTAGGT
This sequence comes from Chryseobacterium gleum, assembly GCA_945860065.1. GTDB lineage: Bacteria > Bacteroidota > Bacteroidia > Flavobacteriales_D > Crocinitomicaceae > UBA952. The sequence continues at coordinate 2,515 of CAMAPI010000125.1, forward strand.
TTGCGTTTATTCGCTAAAATGCGACTCATTAAACTTGCATCTATGCTCAAATGCTTAGCTAATTCATGGATTTTAATCCCTTTTTCCTGAAGTTTTTCGTGAATAGTAGTTTTCATGTCTTTTTTTGTCATGACTAAATTAGTCATTTTATTTCGGTCATGAAAATCTTTTTCTACATTTCTTCCTTCAAAAGGACAATTACTTCATCGCTAGACTCGATATGTGACATATGTCCGGCATTTGGAAGAAAGTGAACACGCATTCCCGGCAGGCGCAACAGCAACTGCTCACTTGAAACGAGTGTATCCAATTCTCCATGGATAAACACATATTTCAGGGGGTTCGCTAAAACTTCCTCCGTATAATCCAAGCGTTCACGCATCGCCAACGCAGCATAGGCAATCGCATCTGCACTCATTAGATTTGCTTCCGCAATTAACTGCTTGATTTCTGCTTGAAAATCGTTTGGACGCCCGAATAAACCTGGAATGGCTTCTCGGATAAAATGTTTCTTCGCTTTAAAAACAATTTCTGCCACACGCAAACGATCACGTCGTTTTTGCTCGTCATCACTCCAGCAATTAGAGTTTAATAAAATAATTTTTTGACAAGGTGCTAAGTGACATAGTTCCAGTCCGACATATGCTCCGAGTGAGTGTCCAACGAGGGTGAATTCAGTGATTTTTAACTCCTTCAAGACTTCAAGAACTTGCTGTGCCATAAAGCGAATACTCGGTATCTCCGCAGTATCCGTTAACGGTGATTGTCCGTGTCC
>CAMAPI010000126.1 GCA_945860065.1 Chryseobacterium gleum
TAAAAAAAAATGGAGAAATGAGTTGTAATGTAAACTAAATAGTTAACTTTGGAGAAAATAAGAGAATTTAGATTTTATAAAGAGCGGTTTTTAAGCTTCTACTTTGAGCAATCACCCAAAGTGCAAACAAAAATCGATTACATCTTAGATTACATACGTTTTGAACGAGAAGTACCAAAGAAATTCTTCAAGAAACTTGTTTCAAGTAATGGCATCTATGAAGTTCGTGTGTTAACTTCAGAAAAGAGTATTCGCATTTTTTGTTTCAAAGAAAAAGAAGACCTTATTATCCTCACGATTTGTTTTGTGAAGAAGTCTCAAAAAACGCCTTTAAAAGAAATTCGTTTAGCAGAAAAATTAAAAAAAGACTACAGCCATGGAAAAGATTAGCACATTCGAAGAATTATTACAAGCCAAATACGGCACAAAAGGAACTGAAAAACGCGAGCAATTCGATCGAGCGTCCATTGCCTTTCGCCTTGGCGAACAACTCAAAGCAGCGCGCAAAGAAGCGAAGCTATCACACGAACAATTAGCCGAAAGAACCGGCACGAAGAAAAGCTATATCTCGCGCATTGAGCGCGGGATGAGCGACATTCAATTTTCCACCTTTTTCAAATTGGTAGAAATTGGTTTACAAAGAAGATTATTGGTGGAGATTATCTAATTCTACCAAAATATCGTGTAGAGCGCCACTAGTAAGGAAAGTATAACGAGCATTCCAACAATGAAACTATTGGATAAACGGAACATACTTCGGTCGATCTCCATGGCATTTGGAATAACGCCACGTTTCGATTCTCTTAAACTAATGATGATCATTCCAATAGCACAAAGTACGAATACAAATCCCATTCGGTCAATGAATGGAATTTCATACACACCATTCGCATTTTTCACCGCAAATCCTATTGGATTCAAGCTTTTCAAAGAAACAATTAGTGGAAGGAACTTCAACAAAATTGAGAAGATGAATCCACCAATTGTGGCAAATAAGGCTGCATTAGAGGTCGTTTTCTTCCAGAAGAATCCAAAGATGAACATCGCAAAAATCCCAGGACTAACAAATCATGTGTATTCTTGAATGTATTGGAATCCACCTTTTTTATCGATGCCCAAGAATGGTGATACCGCCATTGCGATTAACATCGCCACGACTATCGAAATTTTACCCACATTCACCAAGGATTTCTCGGAGGCTTCTGGATTGATTTTCGTTTGGTAAATGTCCAAGGTAAAAATAGTCGCAATGCTATTCGCTTTTCCAGCTAAAGAAGCCACAATCGCAGCTGTTAACGCCGCAAAGGACAATCCCTTCAATCCAGAAGGCAATAAATTTAACAAAACTGGATAAGCTCGATCTGGATTTAATTCCCCTCCTTGCAACATTTCGGTTTGAAAATGGCCGTTTTGATAGAGGACATATGCCGCGATTCCAGGCAGGACAACAATCACCGGCATTAACAATTTCAAAAACGCCGCAAACAAGATTCCACCACGTGCTGTTTTCAAGTCTGCACCCAAAGCGCGTTGCGTGATGTATTGGTTACAACCCCAATAATTCAAATTGATGATTAACATTCCACCAATTAATACGGACAAACCAGGAAGGTCCATGTAGTTGGAATTGGATGTGTCAAAAATCATATGAAAATGATCTCCGGCTTGACTTTTTAAATAAGTTAATCCATCCCAAACACCTGATCCACCGAATTCTTTTGCGACTAAGTCTACTGCTAAATACGTTGTCACGAGTCCACCAAGAATTAAAAAGAACACTTGAATAACATCTGTAAATCCAATCACTTTCATGCCGCCAAGTGTAATAATCACTGCGAAAATCGCTAAAAAAGCCATGCACAAAAACAAATTCAAACCGGAAATACTGCTGATGGCTAAAGCTCCCAAATATAAAATTGCTGTTAGATTAACGAATACATACAACATCAACCAAAATACCGCCATAATCATGGCCACTTGTCCATTATAGCGCTTCTTCAGATACTGCGGCATTGTAGAAATTTTGTTTTTCAAGTAAACAGGCATAAAGAACACAGCAACAAGAATTAAGACCGCTGCAGACATCCATTCATAAGTCGCGATGGCAAGCCCCATTTTAAATCCACTTCCGCTCATGCCGATGAATTGTTCTGCACTGATATTACTTGCAATCAAGGATGCGCCAATCGCCCACCAAGTCAAGGATCCTGCCGCTAAAAAGTAATCTTGGCTATTCAAAGATTCTTTTTGTTTGCGTTTGTAAATCCAAAAGCCGTATCCGACAATAATGATGAAATACACAAGAAATACAAGAAAATCCGTAGTAGATAATGTATGCATGTTTTAGGTTGTTTTATAATGAATCGTAGAAAGCGAGCGAAGTCTTTTCGCGCTTTGTTCAGGAGTAATGTCCCGCTGTGCTTCCCCCAACATTTCATAGCCCACTTGGAATTTCTTCACACTAGCACTTCGTAAAAGTGGTGGGTAAAAATGCATGTGCATGGTCCATTCGGGATGTTTCCCCCCATCTGTTGGTGCTTGATGAATCCCGGCAGAGTAGGGAAAGGAGCAGTGAAAAAGATTGTCGTATTTAACTGTTACACAGTGAATCATTTCTGCAAAACTCAACTGTTGCGCAGGATTCAGTTCAGTCAAGTTCTCACATGAGAATTTACCGACAATAATGGTTTCAAATGGCCACGTCGCCCAATAAGGAACTAAAAGTACAAAGTGTTCATTCTCTGCAATAATGCGTTCTTGTTTCGTTAATTCTTCTTGAACATAATCCAAAAGTAATGGACTGCTGTGCTGTTTGTAGTAATTCAATAGCTGCTTATGCGTTTTAGCTACTTGCGTTGGAATTGATTCTTGCGCCCAAATTTGTCCGTGGGGATGTGGATTGCTACATCCCATCACACTTCCCTTGTTTTCAAAAATCTGTACGTAATTGATGTACTCCAACTCACCCAAGTATCTGTATTCGTTCGTCCAAGTTTCGATAATGGAATGCAATTCTTGAATGGACATTTCCGCTAATGTCAAAGCGTGATTCGGCGAAAAACACACCACTTTCTTGATGCCTCGTTCTGCTTTGCTTTGAAAGAAATGAGAATCTGTATCAATCTGATCAACGGGATCTTTCATCAATGCAGAAAAATCATTTTCAAACACAAAGGTCGATGCGTATGCTTCATTTTGTGCTCCATTGGAACGTATATTTCCTGGACATAAATAACAGTTTTCGTCATGAGTT
>CAMAPI010000127.1 GCA_945860065.1 Chryseobacterium gleum
CACATGCACATGCGCTTGAAAGAGGAGCATTTTAAGCGTTGGCTTTTCTTATTTAATCAGACTTTAGACGAGTTGTTCATCGGGGATAAAGTGGAATTAGCGAAGCAACGTGCGGCGGTAATTGGCTGGACCATTCAAAGTAAAATGTAAGACCGGGTCGAAATACACAATCCGCGTTTCAAAACTTGTTTTTCTTGGTCGATTTACTTTCTAAATTGTTTCTATTTTCGTTCCATGTCAAAAAAGGCCGAAGATTACAGTAAAAAAGGATTGCGCACCAGTTATATTTCAACGGTGATAGGAATTTCTCTCGTATTATTCATGATTGGATTAGTATTGGGTGGCATTTTTGGATTGAAAAGTGTCCAAAAACAGGCGAAAGAAAGCTTGCAGGGAGATATTTTTTTCAAATCTGAATTGAATGACGCCGACATCAAACAAATCGAGGAACAATTAAACGGGTGGAAAGAATTTTCTGATGTCTATTTTGTTTCCCCAGAGCGTGCAATTCAAGAATTTAGTGGGGATAATCAAGTAGAACAAGAAGTTCAAGCCATGTTCTTAGATGAAAATCCCTTGCCGCCAACGATTGGATTTAAGCCGAAAGAATCGTATGCCACCAGCAAAGGCATGTCACAAATAAAAGCAAAACTATTGCAGCGTTTTCCAGAAGAAATCGATGAGGTGAATTACGATAAAGCCAGTGTTGCGAATGTCAATTTAGGATTCAAACAGTTTGTTGTACTCTTTTTATCCGTTGCCTTATTGCTCATCATTATTGCCGTGGCAATGATTAACAATACCATCCGTCTGGCCTTGTACTCCAAAAGATTTACCATTAAAACCATGCAATTGGTTGGGGCTACAAGCGGCTACATTCGTTGGCCTTTTATTCTTCAGGCTGTTTTCCAAGGATTCATTTCAGCACTTATTGGAATCGCCTTTTTGTTGACGGTATTTTATGGATTAAATAACATTCTTGAAACAATCGAAATCAGTTATACGATTGAAAGTTTTGTTCTGTTAATCGGGATTTTGCTCGCGATTGGCGTAATTATGACCGTAATTTCAACGTGGTTTGCCTTAAACAAGTATCTTCGTATGAAATTAGATGATTTGTATTAAGCATGAAAGAGCCAATTAAACACTTCGGATTTGATGTACAGAACTATAAATGGTTGTACATAGGATTAGCCATTAACATTCTGGGATATTTACTAATGATTGGCGGTGGGGCAGAGGACCCAAGTCAATTTGATGGGGATGTATTGTTCAGTTCAACAAGAATCACCCTTTCTCCAGTATTGATTGTTGTTGGATACATCATTATTTTTTACGCGATCATGAAGCGTCCCAAAAAGGACAATTCTACTGACAAAGAAGCGTAATCATTTCTTAAAACAACAGCTATGAATTTCTGGGAAGCCATTATTTTGGCCATCATCGAAGGATTGACGGAGTTTCTTCCTATTTCCTCGACTGGACATATGATTATCGCATCGACCATCATGGGAAATGCTTCGGATGAATTCACCAAACTCTTTACGGTTGCCATTCAATTCGGGGCTATTTTATCCGTAGTCGTTGTATACTTCAAACGTTTTTTACAAAGCTTTCAATTTTTCACCTTGTTATTTGTTGCGTTTATTCCAACCGGAATTTTAGGATTGTTATTGAAAAAACACATTGACGGACTTTTAGAAAATGTCATGGTGGTGGGCGTTTCTCTTTTTGTGGGTGGCATCGTTCTGTTATTCATTGACCGAATTTTTGAAAAAAATGAACACCAGAAGGAAGTTCCTTTAACCTTTAAGTCAGCGTTTATCATTGGAACGATTCAAAGCATCGCGATGATTCCAGGTGTATCCCGTTCTGCAGCAACTATTATTGGTGGACTATCACAAAAGTTGAGTCGAAAAGCAGCGGCTGAGTTCTCCTTCTTTTTGGCCGTTCCAACCATGTTCGCAGCGACATTGAAAAGCATGTGCGACGAAAAGGAAATGTTGCTTCAATCCGAAGGCAAAGAATGGGGCTTGTTACTTGTAGGGAATTTAGTGGCATTTGTCGTGGCATTTATCGCGATTAAATCGTTTATTGCTTATTTGAATCGAAATGGATTTAGAATGTTTGGTTATTACCGAATTGTTCTAGGGGCAATCTTGATCATCCTGCTATTGTCCGGAATTCCACTTGAAATGGCAGGCTAATGTTAGAGGTAGGAGAAGGATTAACGATTTTAGTAGATAAACCATATACGTGGACATCGTTCGATGCAGTAAATAAACTGCGTTGGAATATCAAACGCCAATTAAAGGTCAAAAAAATCAAAGTTGGACACGCTGGAACCTTGGATCCATTGGCAACGGGATTATTAGTGATTTGCATTGGAAAGCACACCAAGCTCATCGAAGGACTTACCAACGATCACAAAACGTACACCGGAACATTTCTTTTAGGAAAGACCACTCCATCGTATGATTTAGAAACGGAATACGACCAAGAATTCCCGACGGAGCAGATCACACCTGAGTTGATGCAGGAAGTGGTCAATTCCTTTCTCGGCACGCAATTACAAACACCCCCGATTTTCTCAGCGAAGCAAATAGACGGTAAACGCGCTTACGATTATGCACGCGCAGGAATAGAAGTGGAAATGAAGCAAAATGAAATCACGATTCATTCATTCACCATCGATTCCACCCGTTTCCCAGAGATTGATTTTGAAATTTCGTGTTCCAAGGGAACCTACATCCGAAGCATAGCTTCCGATTTCGGCAAAAAACTACATTCTGGCGCAACGTTAATTGCCTTGCGTCGAACGGTTTCCGGTGATTTTCGCATTGAGGATGCGAAGAGTGTTGAGGAATGGATCCGCTGGATTGAAAATCCAGCGGAGCATAGTGAGTAGAACGTTCCGCAGGATTGCAAATCCAGCGGAGCATAGTTGCAGGACACCGCATCGCATGAGACACTGCATCGCAGGATTTGTAATACTGCGTACGATTTGCGTACGATTTTTCTAAAATGTTTTCAGACGCTGAGGTAGTTTGAACACCTCTAAAATACTTTCTTCATCTTGATAATTACTTGCTGAGGAGTACACCCAATCTAATGGATTTTTAACAAGGCCAGCTTTCACAGGATTGTTATGAATATAATTGATTTTTATCCAAAC
>CAMAPI010000128.1 GCA_945860065.1 Chryseobacterium gleum
TTGGATTAATAATGTAACATACACTGCGAGTAACAATACCGCAACGTACTTGTTAACGAATATTTCTGGCGGAGATTCCCTCGTAACCTTAAATTTAACCATCACTCCCCCACTTCAAGATACCGTTTCTGTAAATACCTGTGATACCTATTCTTGGAATGGAACGACGTACACAAATTCCGGCATCTATGTTGGTCCAACCGTAAATTGTGTGACTTCCGTTTTAAATCTAACAATTTCCCCGAGTACCGTTCATAATTCAAGCGTTACAGAGTGTGGATCTTATTCATGGAATGGAACGACGTACACCAGTTCTGGTTTATACACAGGTCCAACAGTGAATTGCGTAACGGAAACACTCGATTTGACGATCACGGCAAGCTCCAGCGACACGACGACTGCTACTTCATGTGATTCATACACTTGGAATGGAAATACGTTTACGAGTTCAGGTGTTTATCCAGGACCAACAACGAACTGTGTTACATCGTATCTAGACTTAATCATCACACCGAGTTCTTCAGACACGCTTTTCGTTAGCGCTTGTGATGCATATCTATGGAATGGTGTCAATTACACAAGTTCCGGTGTTTATCAAGGTGTGACAAGCAACTGCAGCACAGAATTCCTTCAGTTAAACATTGACACTGTTGATGTTTCCACTTCGGTTTCCGGCATGACCTTATCCGCAAATACGACCGTTCAAGGAACAACGTATCAGTGGGTGGATTGTGATGCGAATAACACACCGATTCCGGGAGCTGTTAACCAGTTTTTCACTGCAACGGACAACGGGAATTATGCGGTAATCATCACACAAGGAAGTTGCGAAGTAATGAGTGCGTGTGTCAACGTTTCAGATGTTGGAATGAATGAAAATTCAACGCTCGTTTTCACTGTTTTCCCGAACCCAAGCTTCGATCAAATCACGATTCAGCGCAGTCAAAGTGAAACTGGACATTTTTCCATGTATGACCCACAAGGACGCACGGTATTGAGCGGTCAACTGGAAGGATTCAATACAAAAATTTCCATGGAGTCACTTACAGCGGGAACGTATCTGTTGAAAGTCGGAGTTATTGAATCTCCCGTTCTACTGATTAAGAATTAAAGCATGGAATGAGCTTGATAGAGTTTCAACTCATCCCAAGTCACTTTGTTTCCTAATTTCTCTTTTAGTGGAGACAAGGATGTTCCTTCAAAGCCTTCAAACATGTTTGCCAGATCATTGATGCGTTTTGGAGACATTACATCCGTGATGGCTATTTTTTCCATGCGGATTAAATACGCGAAATGACTCGCAATTGTTTGAGGGGAAAGTTGACGAATTCGAGCAATTTCTGAGGCATCTTTTCCTTCTTCTAATAAATCCAAAGTGCTTTCGTAAGTGGATTTCTTCTCCTTTTTAGCCGTGCTTAATTTTTTACTTGTTTTAGTGAAAATTGCATCATATTCATCCTCTGGATCATCGAGCAATGATGGGACTTGCTTCAACTCTTGTTTGATGGCGGCCACCTTCCCGATTTTGTAATTGGCTATTTCATGGTTCCAAACAATGGATTTCGTAATTTCCTTTCCGGCGGACACAGCCTCGATGAGCAGGCGTGCTCTTTTCAGTCGAAGAATGGTTTCCGTGAGGACTTCATCCAACTCTTCCAATTCCTCCGCGTATTGCTTGGTTTTTCGAACGCGACTTAACTCACCGATTTTTCTCAAATTCGAAGACAGCACATCGTCCAGCGATTTAAAGAAGTACAGATAAGCCGCTTGAACGCGCTCATTTAAAAAGTGGACATCGAATTTCGGTGCCTGTAAAACCTGTTCTAACTGACGACAAAATTTACGTGCGGGGTCCATCGTATTTTGAATCACTTGGTTTTGCATGGTGATCCAACTTTTGTTTTTTCCTTTTTCGCTTTTCGGTCCCACCAAGTGATAACTTGCCTCGTGACTCCCCCACTTCGAGCCGAGGTCGTACCAGTCAAACGCTTGTTTTAAACTTGCAATTAAATAGGTTTTGGTACTGTGTTCTAAGTAGGTCGGCAACAAATCCTCCTCTACTTTATTTTGACTAAACGCAACCACTTGCTGATCGTTTGAAAGTCCATTCATGCGCATTTGTTTCAAGAGCACCAATCCATCCAATGAGCGCAAGCGGGACAGTGCAACGTACGCTTGTCCGGGAGCAAAAACATCAAAAACGTCCAATACCGCTTTATCGAAGGTTAATCCTTGGCTTTTGTGCACGGTGATTGCCCATGCAAGCTTTATTGGATAATGGACGAATGTCCCCAAAACTTCTTCCTTAACCTCACCAGTAGCGTCATTCAAGGCATAGCGGATGTTTGTCCACTCGAATTTCTCCACGACGATTGTCTTCTTTTCATCCGGAAATTGAACAGTAATTTCCTGATCACTTAAGGATTTGATTTTTCCCATTTTCCCATTGAAGTAATTTTTATCCAAGGACAAATCGTTTTTCACGAACATGACTTGTGCACCTACTTTCAATGCTAATGTCTCTTCCAGCGGAAACAAATGTTTCGGATAATCCCCCGTGATTTCAGCACCGTAGCAGATTTTCTTTCCCGCAAGAGCTTGTAAGGATTTTGCATTCATCTCATCCGCCTTCGAATTATGTGTCGTAAGCGTAATGTATCCCTCGTTTTTGGATGAATCGAAATCCGCTTGTACATATTTATTCAGTACTTCAACGTCTTCTTGGGTAATTCGATTGTTACGAAGGTTATTTAATACGTGAATAAAATCTTGGTCTTGTTGGCGGTAAATAGTCGTCAATTCAATATATAATGGTTGGATTTCCTTCAAAACTTTGGCGTGAAAAAAGAAAACTCCATCGTAGTAAGAGCGAAGAACTTGCCATTCTTCTTGTTTGACAACTGGCGGAAGTTGCAATAAATCACCAATAAACAGTACTTGAACACCTCCAAATGGTTCGTGAATCCTTCGGATATTCCGCAGTGTCCAATCCATGGCATCCAATAAATCCGCGCGCAGCATACTGACTTCATCGATGATCAATAACTCAATGTTACGAATGATTTTCAAACGCGTTTTGTTCATGGAGAAATGGCGCATGAGCGTATCCTTCGTTTCAAACTTCACCGAATCCGTATATGCAGGTTTCAC
>CAMAPI010000129.1 GCA_945860065.1 Chryseobacterium gleum
TCTTCCTCTGGAGTTCTTCCTGTTTGATACGCATGGCATTGTCCATCTTCACTACTGCAAAAACCGGTGTGCCTATCTTCTGCCCATCCACCAGGAAAGTCTTTACGGATGTCTGCATCACCGATGTCTTTACTTCCTTTCATTCCAATTTCAGAACCATAATAAATCTGTGGAATACCGCGCGTCGTAGAAATAAGCGTCAGTGCTAATTTATAGTCTGCGATGTTCGGACAATACTCATTGAAGCGTTTGGTGTCATGATTTTCAAAAAACACGAGCATGTTTGATGGATCCTTGTACAGAAAATCGTTGGCAATGTTGTCATAAAATCGAACCATTCCTTTGTCCCAATCTTGTTTCGGTTCATTGAAGGCCTGCATGAACGCATCGTGCATAGGGAAGTCCATAATTGTTGGAAGGTAACTGTTGTATGAGTCAATTGCTCCAACCGGACTATCTTTTTGCCAGTAGGAAATTTGCGCTTGATTATGCATCCAAACTTCACCCATGATATTCAAACGTGGGTATTCATCTGTGATTGCTTTTGTCCACTTTGAAATTGCTGCTTTATCGTTATAGGAGTATGTATCCACACGAAGTCCATCTAATTGCGCATATTCGATCCACCAAATGGTATTTTGAATCAAGTAAGTCAATAACATGGGATTCGATTGATTCATGTCCGGCATTGTGGTATCGAACCACCCATCTTCTGACGCACGCTTATCTTTTTGAGATACGTATGGATCCATTTGCGTGCTTGTACGGTAACTAGATCGTGTAAATGCAGGAAATTGATGAATCCAATCTTGCGTAGGTAAATCCTGTACCATCCAATGTTTGCTGGACCAATGATTTGGCACTTCATCTTTGATTATTTTCAATCCTTGACGATGTGCTTCTAGCACCAACTCTTTGTACCATGAATTCGTTCCATAACGCGGATCAATTTTATACAAATCAGATTGCGCATATCCATGGTAGGAATAGGTTTCTTCGTTATCCTCTAACATCGGTGTTGTCCAAATGGCTGTTGCGCCGAGTTCCTTAATGTAATTCAAATGTTGAATCATACCCATGATGTCTCCACCGTGACGTCCTCCTGGATTCGAACGATTTGTTTCTTCCTTTGTGTCCGGATGTTTATCTAGTCCTTCGTTGGCATTTGCAAAACGATCAGGCATCAACAAGTAAATGACGTCGGCTGGAGTATAACTTTCCCGTTGCGCACTGTTGTTCATGCGTTGTTCCAATGTGAAGTCGAAACGAGCCACTTCTTTCTTCTTGTCGATGAGTTTAATGGGATAAGTGCCTGCAACTTTGTCTTTCGTTTCAACGGTAACAAAAAGGTAATTTGGATTTTCCGTTTTCACGATTCCCGTAATGGACAATCCAGCAACTGTCACTTGATAGTTAGCGATATTGGTTCCATGTAACAAGATTTGCACCTCATGGCGTTCCATATCCACCCACCAATTTGCAGGCTCCACATGTTTTAAAATTTGCGAATTTGTTGAACTAGCGACAATCATTGCAAAAATGAAGGTCCACTTATTCCATTTCATAGACTTGCTTTGTTGATCCATTTTCATAAGTTAGAACTTTTAAACAGTTTTTTGCATCAAGTTGAATTTCTCTTCCTAGCATATCAAATGCTTTTAACGCCTTAGTGTTTTGTGGTGAAATCCATTCTGTTAGTCCACTTGTACACGGATTTTGAATAGTTAAAAACGGCAATACTTGACTATTCGCAGTCGTATAACGATTTTGAAGATAGGTACTTAATGATTGTGTCACATGGGAACCCCATGCTTGATCGATGGCATCCAAAAAATCTTGATCAGTAAAACCATAATCGTATCCTTTGTAATCGTCTGCCAATGCAGCATCTGCAATCATATTTTGCGTAGACTGCATGGTATTGATCAAGTTTGAGGGGAGAAATACATTGGTTAAAAGGTCTTTCATATGGTAATTGAATCGATCCTTGAAATATGGTACAGCTAGTAATTTTGAATACAATGGTCGATTTGAATTAGCCCAGGTGTAGATGTTACGGGTGGACCAATTAATGTTGAACCAATCGATTCCGAAGGTATTATCTAAATCGTATTCTAGAAAAATGAATTTACCATCGGAGGGACGCTGATATAAATAATAATTATTCTTATTGTATGCATAACCATCCCATTGTCCAATGAGTATTTCGACAGCCAGGGTGCGTAAATATGTTTCTAGATCGAATACTTCTTGAATGTCACATTCGAAATTGGCATTCGCAGAATTGTATAATACCTCGGTCAAATGAATCAGTCCTGAATAATCATTAAGTGTTTCATTTGTTTTCAATTCATAGGTGTTTTGATAATAAATTGGATTTGTCCCGTGATATGTTAGATCTGAACCAAAAAAGCATTTGAACAAATTACCGGTGTCATCATTGATAAAACGTTTTTGAAGAAATTCATCATCAATGTGTTCAACATTGATGTAAAGTCCTTTGTATTCATTGTTGATGAATACTTTTACATAACTTGTCCTCGAACATGGTAAACCAGCTTGACGAAGGATCTCATCGGAGGTCCTGGTTCTTAAAATGGAAACATCGTTGTGTTCTCCATTCAAATTCATTTTTTCTAATCCATAAAATTTACGTCCCGGCACATAAGTATTAAAGGACAATTTAAAGGATTTTTTTGCAGAGGCGACTGACGTATTTCCTCTAACTTGGATCCCAACGTTCGTCAGTGTATCATGAACAGTTGCACTTTCGTAAATTACCGTTGCTAAAAATAAATAATCTGCATACAAGCTATCTGTCACCATGGCTTGCGCATCTTGTGACGACATGGTAATATAAAAAGTTGCTACTTCGGTTTGAAGAAAGGCATTGTTATTTGCAGGATGCGTGAATTGTGCATTCGCTTGAATCGAAAAGATAAAAAACCAAAAAAATAATTTTTTATTCATCAATGCTGAATGATAAATGCTTTGTTTGCGAAATGATTGCCTAGTCGAATTAAACTATGGTATGAACCATTTGACCAATCACTCACATTTATATTGAAGTCATTTAGTCCTGGATTCGATACTCCTTTTTTA